>DASUKC010000068.1:0-19521 GCA_036278975.1 Gaiellaceae bacterium | reverse complement strand
TGAAGCTCGAAGGCGTCCACCACGTCACGTGCATCACCGGCGACGCGCCGGGCAACGTCGAGTACTACGCAGGCGTGCTCGGGCTGCGGCTCGTCAAGAAGACGGTCAACCAGGATGACCCGACCGTCTACCACCTCTTCTATGCGGACGAGCGCGGCTCGGCGGGCTCCGACATCACGTTCTTCGAGTACCCGGGCGTGCCGAAGGGCCGCGCCGGCGACGGGATGGTGCACACGGTGTCGTTCCGCGTCGGTTCGCGCGAGTCGCTCGAGTGGTGGCGTGCGCGCGTCGGCGGAGTGGTGTCAGACACCTCTCTCGTGTTCGAGGATCCGGAAGGCCTGCGGCTCGAACTGCTCGTCGACGAGTCCGGCGATGCGCCGCTGACGGCGAACGCGCCGGATGTTCCTGCGGAGCATCGCATCCGTGGCTTCGCCGGGGTGCGCGCGTACGCGTCGCAGCCGGAGGCGAGCGCCACGCTGCTCGGTGCGCTCGGATTTTCTCCCGGCTGGCAGGTCGACGGTGACGAGCGCCACGGCTTCTATATCTACGACCCGCCGCCGCAGCTCAATGGGCTGCAGGCTGCGGGCACGGTGCATCACGTCGCATGGGCATCGCGGATGGATGACTTCGCGGCGTGGCGCGAGCGCGCGATCGAGGGCGGCGCGCATCCCACACCGTCGATCGACCGCTTCTACTTCAAGTCGATCTATTTCCGCGAGCCGAGCGGCGTGCTGTTCGAGATCGCAACGCTCGGCCCCGGTTTCACCGCGGACGAGCCTTTGGAGACGCTCGGCGAGCGCATCTCGCTACCGCCGGACTTCGAGCGCTATCGCGAGCAGGTCGAGGCGAGGCTTACGCCGCTGCCGAATCCGCGCGGCTAGTCGGCGAGGCCCTTTGCACGAAGCTCGTTCACCGCGGGCTCGCTCTTGCCGAGGTCGAGGCCCATCCCTTCGAGCACGCGTTTCGTCTTCGTGAACTGGACCTGGTCGTACTGCACGATCTGCACGCGGTTGCCCGACGGGTCGCGGAAGTCGAGTCGGTGGCCGGGCAGAATCTCGACGCCGCCGTCTTCGAGCGCGCGGCGGGCGGCGTCCTTGTCGTCGACGACGAGACCGAAGTGCGGTTCCTCCTCGCGCGAGCCACGCTCGAAGAGCGCCAGGAACTGATCGCCGATCTCGAGGAAGGCCGCGTCGGGCTCGCTGCGATCGACCGCGGTCGGCTCGAATAGCTCCGTGTAGAACGCGACCGCCTCTTCCAGGTCGTCAACCTGAAGCGCGACGTGGTTGATCCCGACGAGACGCGGGCTCACAGTGTCTTGACCATGGTGAGTGCGCCATGTGATTCACCGACTGCGGCGAAGCCGTTGCGCTCGTAGAACCCCACCGCGTCGGAGCCCTTCTGCACCGACAGCGAGATCTGCGCGACGCCCTCGGCAATCGCACGCTCGAGCAACGCGTCGAGCAACTGCTGGCCGAGCCCATGCCGCCGCAGCGACGGGACGACGGCGATCGTCAGCTCCGGTGTGTTCGCGTCGACGAAGCCGTAGCCGGGCGACGCGTCGGTGAAGCGCCGAAACCAAGCGACGCCCGTTCGGTTCGCGCCGTCTGCGGCGATCACCGCGACGTCACCTGTCCGCCCCCAGCCGTCGACGTAGCGCGTCAGCGGGATGTCGGTCTCGAGCCCCGCGACGTGCCAGTGATACGCGTGGGCAAGCATCGCGCGCATGAACGGAACGTCGGCTTGGGTGCCGCGGCGAATCACACGTCGTATTCTGCGAGCTGGATGCGGTTTCCGTCGGGGTCGTATACGTCGACGATCGTGACCTGCCCGCCCAGGTCGAGCACCGTGCCGACCTCGACGCCTTCCGCTCGCAGCCGTTCGGCGACCCCACGGACGTCCTCGACATCGACGGTCGCGACCCCGCCTTCGATCGGCTCGCCCTCGGACACTGCGATCAGCATCTCGCCGAACTCGAGCTTCGCCCACTTGTCGTCCCAGTCGACGTACGTCTCCTGAAAACCGAGCGTCCGGGTGTAGAACTCGCGACCCCGGTCGAACTCGCGGACGAAGTACCAGACCCGCGCGTCGGCCATCGCTATAGGGCGAGTGCCGGCTCTTCGAGTAGCTGCTTCACGGTGCGCAGGAAATCTGCGCCAGCTGCGCCGTCGACGGCGCGGTGGTCGACCGTGAGCGTGAGCGTGAGCATCGGCCGCACGACGACGGCACCGTCGCGCGCGACGGGCGTGTCGACGGTCGCACCGACAGCGAGGATCGCCGCCTGCGGCGGGTTCAGCACGGCGACGAACTGCTCGACGCCGAACATGCCGAGGTTCGAGATCGTGAACGTGCCGCCGTCGAGATCCTGCGCAGTGAGCTTGTTGTCGCGCGCACGGCCGACGATCTCGCCGCGTGCCGTTGCGATTTCGGCGAGCGACAGCCGCTCGACGCTGCGCACGATCGGAACGACGAGACCTTGCGGCGCGGCGACGGCGATGCCGACGTCCGCCGACGGGAACTTCAGCAACGCGTCTTCGGTGTACTGCACGTTGACCTCGCGGTGGCGCATCAGCGCCATGCCGCACACCTTCGTCAGCACGTCCGTGACCGTGATGCGCACATCAGGGTTCAGCTCGCGCGCGCGCGCGACGAGCTCGTTTGCGCGCGTCATGTCGGCACTCACCGTCAGCTGGAAGACGGGCGCCTGCCACGCAGCGGTGAGCCGGCGCGCGATCGTCTTGCGGATCGACGTGAGCGGGATCGACTCGATCTCGCCACTTGGGACGGCGGAAGGCGCCGCCGGCCGCGCGGCAGGCGCACCGCGCTCGACATCCTCGGCGATGATGCGCCCGTCGGGGCCGGTTCCCCGCAGCGTCGAAAGCTCGATGCCTTTCTCGCGCGCGATGCGGCGCGCAAGCGGCGAGGCCTTGATGCGTCCGCCGTTTTCGGCGGCAGCCGCCGTTACGGAAGTGTCACGGGGTTCCGGCGGAGTGTTCTCCTTTGCAGGGCTTTCGGCCGGTTCGGCGCTCTTCGCGGAGGCGGCAGCCGCCGTCACGGAAGTGTCAACAACTTCCTCGCCGGCTTCGCCGATCCACGCGACCGTCTGCCCGACCGGGGCTTCGCCCGACGCGAGCGCGATCTTCAGCAGCACGCCGTCGAAATCGGCCTCGACCTCTTGGGTGACCTTGTCGGTGTCCACCTCGAAGAGCGGCTCGCCCTTCTGGACAGTGTCCCCTTCGGACTTCAGCCACTTGGTGATCGTTCCGGCTTCCATGCCCTGTCCCAGGCGCGGCAGCTTGACCTCGTTGGCCATGTCTTACTTCCCTACTGTGCGGCGAATAGCTGCGTAGACATCGTCCGGGCCTGGCACGGAGAACTGTTCCATGACCGGCGCGAATGCGAGCGGCGCGAACTTCGCGCCCACGCGCTCGATCGGCGCGTCGAGCCAGTCGAACGCCTTGTACTGCAGCACCGCTGCGACCTCTGCACCGAAGCCCATGCGCGTCACTGCTTCGTGCGCGACGACAACGCGATTCGTCTTCTTCACGCTCTCGACGAGCGCGTCTTCGTCGAGCGGCTGCAGCGTGCGCGGGTCGACCACCTCGACGGAGATGCCGTCGTCCTCGGCGCGCGTCGCGGCCTCGAGCGAGCGGTGCACCATCGGGCCGGTCGCGATCACGGTGACGTCAGTGCCTTCGCGCAGTGTGCGAGCCTTGCCGAGCGGGATCGGGTCGAGCTTGTCCGGCACCTCGCCCTTCACGGGATAGAGCAGCCGGTGCTCGAAGACGATGACGGGGTTGTCGTCGTAGATCGCCGACCAGAGGATCCCGCGCACGTCCTCGGGCGTCGACGGATAGGCGACCTTCAGCCCCGGCACGTGCACAAGCCACGCTTCGAGCTGCTGCGCGTGCTGCGCGCCCGGCGACCATCCGGCGCCGCCCTGCGTGCGAATCGTCAGCGGCACCTTCAGCTGGCCGCCCGACATGAAGCGATGCTTCGCCGCCTGGTTGACGATCTGCTCGAGCGAGAGCGTCAGGAAGTCCTCGTACATGATCTCGACGACCGGGCGCATGCCCGCCATCGCCGCGCCGATGCCGGCGCCGACGATCGCCATTTCGCTGATCGGCGTGTTGCGGACGCGCTCCGCCCCGAACTCGTCAAGCAGTCCCTGCGTGACGCCCATCGAACCGCCCATCTCGGCAATGTCCTCGCCCATGATGAAGACGTTGTCGTCTTGACGCATCGCCGCGGCGAGCGAGTCGCGCACAGCTTCGCGGTAGGTGATCTCAGGCATAGACGTTCTTCAACGCGTCTTCGGGCTGCGGGTCGGTGCCGTTCTTCGCAAACTCGACGGCGGCCTCGACCATCTCGATCGCCTCGCGGTTGAGCGCCTCGTAGTCGTCGTCCGAAATGCCGAGCCGGTCGCGCACGACGTCGAGCGGATCGTGATGCGCCGCGTCCTCACGGTCTTCCTTCGTGCGATAGACCTGCGGGTCGCCGATGTAGTGGCCGTGGAAACGCTTCGTCTCGACGTCGAGGAAGACAGGCCCCTCACCGGAACGCGCATGCTCGAGCGCTTCGCGCGCTGCTTCGTAGACGGCAGTCACGTCCTGGCCGTTCACCTTGATCGATTTCATGTCGTACGCGAGCGCGCGCTTCGACATGTCATTCCACACCGGCGAGTGCTGCCAGCCCGGCGTCGACTCGGCCCAATGGTTGTTCTCGCAGACGAAGATCGTTTTCGTCTTCCAAAGCTGCGCGAGGTTGAGCGACTCGTGGAACGTGCCGATGTTCGTCGCGCCGTCGCCGAAGAACGCAACTGCGACGCGCGGCTCGTCGCGCATCTTGAACGCAAGGCCCGCGCCGACGACAGCCGGCAGGCCGCCGCCGATCACCGCGTTCGCGCCGTAGTTGCCGCGCTCGACGTCGTAGAGGTGCATCGAGCCGCCGTAGCCGTGCGAGATGCCCTCGAGCTTTCCGTAGAGCTCGGCCATCACGTTGTTCGGATGCGACCCGCGCGCGAGCGTGTGCCCGTGGGCCCGGTGCGTCGACGCGAAGATGTCGCCGTCCTCCATCGCCTGGCAGACGCCGACGGCGACGGCCTCTTGGCCGATCGCCACATGCAGGAAGCCCGGCAGCTCGCCGGCGCGGAAGCGCTCCTCCACCTTCTCCTCGAAGCGGCGGATGAGCAGCATCTCGCGCAGGAAGTCGCGCAGCTGCTCGTCGTTCACGGTGCGTTTCTTCTCAACCTTCGCCATACGGCTCGCCAGTGTACGTTTTCAATCGTGCTCGTCGACCTCTGGCAAAACCTTGGATCCAAGCTGCCTGCGGGCTGGCAGTCGGCCGAGATTCGGCTCGATGTCACCGACGCAGCCCATTGCGATACAGCCGCGCAACTGCTCGGCCCGGTGCAGCCGTACCGGCTCGAACCGGGCGCGCTGCGCTTCCGCACCGCGCGCGACGGCTCGGCGCCGAGCCCCGCTGGGATCCAGCGCCTGCTGCGCCGGCTCGATGCGCGCGGCATCGACGGGACGCTCTCGCTCGTCTCGTCGGCAGCGACACCCGCACCCGTCGCCGCGCCTGCACAGACGCTCGTCGGCTCGTGGCAGTCCGAGCTCGCGAAGCTTCCGCCCGACTGGTCGGACGCGCTCTGCGAGATCGAGCTGACGTCGAGCGACGACATCGACCGCGGGTCACTGCTCTGCACGCCGCTCAACGCGCGCCGCGACGGCACGCGCACCGCTTTGGTCTTTCGCACGGCGGCGAAGTTCGGTTACGGCGCGTCGCCGTCGATGGTGCACCGCTGTCTCGAGCGTTGCGAAGAAGCGGGCATTCCGGGCAGCGTCACGGTGTTGCGCGTCTTGTCGGACTCGCGCCCCATCGGCACGCAAGGCCCGGTCTGGCTCGTCGGCGGGAAGACGGTTTAGTGGCTGACCCCGTCAGCTGGCTGCTGATCGAGCCGGGCTGGCGCGTCGACGCTGCCGATGGCACCGAGGTCGGCCGCGTCGAAGAAGTGACCGGCGACTCGAGCCACGACATCTTCGACGGTCTCGCGATCGCATTCTCCGCGCTCGGCCGGCAGCACTACGTTCCGGCGGAGCAAGTGGGGCCGATCATCGAAGGCGTCGTCACGTTGAAGCTCGACGACTCGGCGATCGCGAAACTCGCCGAGTTCGACGAGCCAGCCAACGAAGAGGAGATCGAGCCCGAGAAGGCACCGCTCGGCACGCGTGCGCGGACCTTCGAGCGGAAAGAGACGTTCGACAAGCGGCCCGAGCCCGTGCCGTTGCTCCGTCGCCTGCTCGAGTGGGTCGGGCTCGCCGGTAAGCGCTAGTCGACTTCGTTCCAGTCGAGCTGCTCGATGCGGCCGACAACGCCCAAGCCGCGGATGTAGATCTTGCCCGAGCGCAGTTTGTACGCCATGTCGTTCGGGTCGCGCGTGCCGTAGGTAAGCACCGCGAAGCCGTCGTTGCCCGCGCGGAGGCAATGTGAGATGGCTGTGCCCGGTGGGCGCGCGACGAGGTCGCCGACACGCAGCGGATGGACCTCCGGTTCGCCGCCCTTGCGCGGCGACGGCCACAACTCGAGCACGCCGTCGCCTTCGAGCACGACGAAGATCTCCTCTTCCGCCGAGTGGCAATGCGGCGACATGAGCTCCACGCCGGGCGGCCGGCGCGTCCAGTGAAGACCGGCGCGCACTGACCCTGCGGTTTCGGCGAGCGCCCTCGAACCGGGATCGCCCGGATAGTCCTCGATCTCGTCGATGTTGACGATGTTCTTCGGACGCGGCGACACCGTGTCGAACGTCAGCGGCTCCGACGTCGCCTCGATGTCCCACGGGTCGTCGGTGCGCCCCTGCACCCATGGCCAGCCGACGCGCACGGCACCCGAACGCGGCAGCCAGCCGAACTCGGTTGGGTGACGTGTGCCGAAGACGAGCACGTCGAGCCCGTCGTCGCCCGCGCGCAACGTGTGCTCTTCGTGATCGGCGACGTGGACGATGCAGTCGCCGGGACGAACGTCGTACACCTGTCCGTCCTGCCACGACAAGCCGTTACCGGCGAGCACGAAGAAGTGTTCCTCGGATGCTCCGTGCGAATGCGGCGGCGTCGACAAACGTCCGGGGTCGATGCGAATGCGGTTGACGCCGACGCCGACGGTGCCTGCTGCGTCACCGAGGTGTTGCCATGTTGCTGCCATCTCGCCCTTCTCTGCGCGACGAGATTCGACGTCATTCCAGTTCGAAAGCGCCATTCGATTGATACTTACACAACGCTCACGCGAGGGTCGCTACGGTCCCCGTTCCTACAGACAGAAGGGGGGTCTTCGTGTCTGCACGTACTCGCGCGTTGTTCGCGTTGATTTGCATGCTGTTCGTCGTGCCAACCGCTGCGCAAGCGGCAACGCGCATGCCGATTGGCTTCTACGACGATGCAAGCTTCCGCTGGTCGCCCGACCGGCTGGCGAACCTCGCGACCGCAGCGGCGGCCGGAGCCGATGTCATCCATACGAACGCGAACTGGGCGACGATCGCGCCGACACGTCCTGCGAACGCACTGAACGGTGACGATCCCGCGTATCGCCTCGCGGATCTCGACCAGCTCGTCGCGGCCGCGCCCCAGTACGGCCTGCGCGTCATGGTCACGGTCGTCGGCACGCCGAGATGGGCGAACGGCGGGAGAACGCCGAACCACATGCCGCGGCGCCTCAGCGACCTGACGGCGTTCTCGCGCATGCTGGCCACCCGTTACAACGGCCTGCACGGTCATGGAACGGTCTCGATCTGGTCGGTGTGGAACGAGCCGAACTTGCAGCTGTTCCTCGCACCGCAATACGTCGGCAAGAAGATGGTCGGCCCGGCGAACTACGTCAAGCTGTACAAGGCGGTGTACGCCGGGCTGCACGCCGGAAACCGCTCGGCGGCGATCGCAATCGGCGAGACCTCGCCCGAAGGTCGCGACAAGCCGATCAAAACGAAGGGTCAGGGTCAGTCCATTGCACCCGCGACGTTCGCGCGGCTGGTGGCGCGAGCGAAAGGCCTGAAGTTCACCGCTTGGGCGCACCATCCGTACCCGCCGATCGTCGCGGGAAAGGCGCTCGGCGCGGTCCGGTACCCGAACGTGAACCTCTCGCAGCTGCACCGGTTCGAGAAAGACCTCAACAAGTGGTTCCATCGCAAGGTTGCGATCTGGATCACGGAGTACGGCCACCAAGCGCGACCTGCCCAGCCGAAAGGTGTGACAACCGCGGTGCAGGCGAAGTATGCGCGGCAGGCGTTGACGTTCGCGAAGCGTGATCCGAATGTTCAGATGTTCGTCTGGTTCACGCTCCGAGACTCGGCGAGCAACCCGTGGAAGAGCGGCGTCGAGGTGTCGAGCGGTGCGCGCAGGCCGAGTTTCAACGCCTTCGCATCCATTGCGCGTGGGGTCCGCGGCACCCTGCAGACCGTGACGAAGCATCGGCGGCCGACGGTGATCCTGTACGTGCCGGAGATCGCGTACTACTCGCCGACCGGATCGACCGTCGGCATCACGTACACGATCCGCAACAAGAAGGGCCAGGTTGTCGGACGTGGTGAGCCACAGTCGTACGTGCGGGCCGACCAGTCGGTCTCGTTCGTGCCGACTCTGCTGGCCGCACCCGACGAGACGTACACCGTGACGGCCGTCGTGAACGACGCGAGCGGCCACACGGAGCCGGTGGCGACGCTGCTCGTCACGAGCTAGCTGCTGCTGATCGACTCGGAGAGCTCGCGCGAAAACGCGCGGGCTCTCCGTTCGTCTTTCGCGATCACGAGGCACGTGTCGTCACCGGCGACCGTTCCGACGATGTCGGGATGTTCGAGCTGATCGAGTGCGCGGGCGATCGCCGGCGCCGATCCGATCTCCGACCGCAACACGACGAGATTCGACGCGGCAACCGCGCTGCGTCCGAATTGCACGAGCAGCGAGCGCAGCGTCTGCTGCGGATCGACGCGACGCTCGCGACCCGGAAGCATGTAGCGGTCTCGGCCGAGCGGATCGCGAATCTTCTCGAGTTTCAGCTCGCGGATGTCGCGCGATGCCGTCGCCTGCGTCACACGGCAGCCCGCGAGCGCGAGGGCCTCGATCAGTTCCTGCTGCGTTCCAATCGCAGTGCGTTCGACGACACTGGCTATGAGGCGCTGCCGCTCACGCTTCGGCAACACGCGTTGCTCGTGGTGTTGCATACAATCAGCATCCTCCATGCAAGGCGGTTCGGCAAACGGGGGTATCGGTGGTGCGGCGCGCCGCGTGGCCGAGCATGCCCGGTCGGTGGTCCGGCTCGAACTTCAGCTCGCCGCCTCGGAGATCAAGAAGAAGATTGCCGCTTTCGGCGTAGCGATCGGTCTCGGCGCCGGTGCGCTGCTCTTCGGCCTTCTCGCCATCGGCTTCGCGCTGGCGACTGTCGCCGCCGCGCTCACGACGTTCCTCGCGACGTGGCTGGCTCTGCTCGTCATGACCGGCAGCTTGCTGCTCCTGGCCGCGGTCTGCGCGGGCCTCGCGGTCACGCGCATCAAGCAGAGCAAGCCCGTTCCGGATCAGGCGATTCGCGAGACCAAAGCAACCCTCGAGGCGATCCGCCGGTGAGCTCACAGGAAGAGCTCAAGCGTGAGATCGCCTCGGAGCGCGAGCAGCTGGCTTCCGCGCTGAACGACCTGCGCGGCGACGTGTCGAAGGTCAAGACGCGGTTGCCGCTGGCACTGGCAGGACTTGGCGCGCTGCGTCTTGCTCTGAAGTTGCGCCGGCGCTAGCCGCGCAGCTCGGCGCCGAACTTCTTCGCGAGCGTCTCGACGATCTTCGTGCGCAGCGCCGCGGCGTCCTCGTCGGACAGCGTGCGGTCGGGCGCCTGGAATGCGACGGAGAACGCGACCGACTTCTTGCCGGCGGGCACCGGCTCGCCGCGGTAGACGTCGAAGACTTTTGCTTCGCGCAATTCCTCGCCTGCTGCTTCGCGCGCGGCGGCGACGATCGCGCCGGCTTCGACATCTTCGGCGACGACAACCGCAATGTCTTGGTGCACCGCGGGATAGGTGCTCACGTCTTCGTAGCGCATCGCGTCGGGTGAGTCGGCGGCGAGCACATCGAGGTCGAACTCGAATGCGCACCACGTTCCTTCCAGCAGGCGCGGATGTAGCTCACCGAAGGTGCCGGCGGTTGTGCGCGCACACTTGCCTGGGTGAAACAGCGAATCGCTGGCACGCTGCACTTGAAGGTCGATATGAAGCGCGGAGTACAGCGCCTCGACGACGCCCTTCCCGTGCAGGAAGTCACCCTGCGTGATGCCCGCGACGCGAACGTGCTCGTCAGGCAGCTCGCCGCCCGGCAGGTACACGCGCGCGATCTCGAACAGCGCGATGGTGTCGACGCCCCAGTCGAGGTTCGCCTGCGCTGCTTCGACGAGGCTCGGCAGCAGCTGCGTGCGCAGCGCGGTCAGTTCGACGCTGATCGGCTCGGGCAGCTTCCACGTCGTGTCGTCGTCCGGGCGAAGGCTCGGCGTGTACGTCTCTGCGAAGCCGAGGCCGACGAGCGCATCCTCGATGCGACGGCGTACGAGCTGTTCTTTCGTGAGCGCGCCGAACATCGCGCGGCGCTGCGGCAGCGTGAACGGCACGTCCTCGAGGCGGAAGCGTGCGACCTCTTCGACAACGTCGATCTCGCGCGTCACGTCGCGCGCGCGCCAGGTCGGCACGAAGACGCTGTCGCCCGACCGCTCGAAACCGATCTTTTCCAGCAACGCGAACTGCTGCTCCGGAGGCGTCTCGATGCCGATCACTTCGTCTGCGCGCGCCGGGCGAAACGCAATCACCGGGCGCTCGGGCGGCGACGGGAAGACGTCGGTGCGCGCCGTCCAGCGCGCGCCGGTCAGTTCGAGCAGTAGCTCGGTCGCCATGTTCGCGGCCGGCTCGGCGAGGTACGGGTCGACACCCTTCTCCCAGCGATTCGAGCCCTCGGTGCGATGGCGCAGCCGTTCGCTGGTGCGGAAGATGCCGTACGGCTCGAAGTTCGCCGCTTCGAGCAGAACGCTCGTCGTCGCATCGCCGATCTCCGTTTCTTCGCCGCCCATGATCGCGGCGAGCGCGACGGCGCGATCGGCGTCGGCGATGACGAGGTCGTCGGTCGTCAGCTCGCGCTCGACGCCGTCGAGCGTGCGGAGCTTCTCGTTCTTCTTCGCACGGCGAACAACAATGCGGCCTTCGTGCAGCGTGGTGTTGTCGAACGCGTGCAGCGGGCTACCGAGCGCGAGCATCACGTAGTTCGTGATGTCGACGACGTTCGAGATCGAACGCACGCCGGCTGCGCGCAGCCGTGCCTTCAGCCATAGCGGCGACTCGCCGATTCGCACGTCCTCGAACAAGCGCGCGTCGTAGCGCGGGCAGCGCTCCGCGTCCTCGATCCGCACGTCGATTGCCGTGTCCGGCCACGTCTGGTTCCTGTCTCCGGGCATGGCCGAAAGCGGCAGGTCGTAGATCGCCGCGAGCTCGCGCGCGATGCCGTAGACGGAGAGCAGGTCGGGACGGTTGCCGGTCGCATCGACGTCGAGGACGACGTCGGTGAGCGGCAGGACGTCGGCAAGTGGTGCGCCCGGCTCGAGCGAATCCGCGAGCAGCATGATCCCGGCGTGGTCGTCGCCGAGGCCGACTTCGTCCTCGGCCAGGATCATCCCGTCGCTCTCCTCGCCGCGCACCTTGCGCTTCTCGAGCTCGAGCCCGTTCGCGATCACCGCGCCGGGCAGCGCAACCGCAACGGTCGCGCCGACGCCGAAGTTCCACGCGCCGCAGACGATCGACCGCGGGCTCTTCTCCCCCACGTCGACCTTCGTCAACTGCAGGCGGTCAGCGTTCGGATGCTTGATCGCCTCGACGACACGACCGACCTTGTAGCGGTCGAGATTCTTCGCGTCCGCAGGCACGCCGATCTGCTCGGTCCCTACGACCTCGGCTGCAGCGACGGACAAGCGCATGGCGAGATCGCCGACCGGCGCGTCGATGGGCACGTACTCGCGCAGCCAGGAAAGAGGTACCCGCATCAGAACTGCCTCAGGACGCGCAGGTCGCTCGACCAGAACGGCCTGATCTCGGCGATGTCGTAGCGCAGTTGCGCGACGCGCTCGACGCCGCAACCGAAGGCGAAGCCGCTCCACTCGTCAGGGTCGAGCCCTACGTTGGTGAGCACCTGCGGATCGACCATGCCGGCGCCGCCCATCTCGATCCAGCCGGTGAACTTGCACGTGCGGCAGCCGTCGCCGCCGCAGATGCCGCACGACACGTCCGGCTCGATAGACGGTTCGGTGAACGGGAAGAAATGCGTGCGGAAGCGGACGCGCCGGTCTGGCCCGTAGAGCGCGCGCATCACGTGCAGCAGCGTTCCCTTCAGGTCGGCGAGCGTGATGCCTTTGTCGACAGCGAGCCCCTCGAACTGGTGGAAGATGGGGTAATGCGTTGCGTCGATCGCATCGCGCCGGTAGACGCGGCCGATCGACACCATGTAGATCGGCGGCTTCTTCTCTTCCATGATCATGATCTGGCTCGGCGACGTCTCCGTGCGCAGCAGTCGGTTCGCGTCGAAGAAGAACGTGCCGCGGTGTGAGCGCGCCGGGTGTGTCGGCGCGAACGCGAGCTTGTCGAAGTTGTATTCGACGGTCTCGACTTCGCGGTCGTCGCGGATCTCGTAGCCAAGGCCGAGGAACGCGTCCTCGATCATGCGGCGCGCCTGGGTCGTCGGGTGCAGATGGCCGACGGCGATCCGTTCGCCGGGAACGGTGACGTCGACGACTTCGGTGCGCAGGCGCCGGTCGAGCTCCTCCGTGGCGAGTGCGTCTCCGCGCGCGGCGATGGCTGCTTCGAGCCGTTCGCGGATGCCGTTCAGCAGCATCCCGCTTTCGCGGTCGCGGACGCCGCGGAGCGCCTGCGTCAGCTCGGCCTTCCGCCCCACGTATTGCACGCGGACGTCGTCGAGCGCGTCGGCAGTCAGCGCAGCCCCGACCGCGGCGAGCGCCTCTTGCTCGTGCGCGTCCCAGTCCATCCGGCGAGACTATCCGAGCGTGTCCGCCTACGATTCCATCGCACGGCTCTACGACCCATGGTCGAGGAGCGTGGTCGAGGACGTCGACTTCTACGTGTCGCTCGCTGTCGAGAGTGGCGGCCCGGTAGTCGAGCTCGGCGTCGGCACCGGCCGTATCGCGATCCCGACGGCGATCGCCGGCGTGAAGGTGATCGGCGTCGATGCGTCGCAGGGGATGCTCGACGTCGCGCGTGAGCAGGCTGAGGTCCACGGCGTCTCGGAGCTGGTCGACCTGCGGCTCGGCGACCTGCGGACGCCGCCGGTGAAGGGTCGCTTCCCGCTGGTGACGAGCCCGTTCCGCGCGATGCTGCACATGGAGACGGAGCGTGATCGAAAGACGGCGCTCCGCGCGGCGCGGAAACTTGTCGCCGCCGAGGGGACGTTCGTCTTCGACGTCTTCGAGCCGAGCTCGGAGGACATCGAAGAGACGAACGGCAAGTGGCTCGAGCGCGAGCCGGGAATCTGGGAGCGCGCCGACTGGGTCGAGGCGCAGCGCACGCTGATCCTGCGCCTGCGCAGCGCGGGCGCCGAGACGGAGATGTCGCTCGCCTGGCTACCGGTCGACGAGTGGCGCGCGCTGATCGAAGCCGCGGGCTTCGCGGTCGAGGGCCACTACGGCTGGTTCGACAAGCAGCCATACGCCGGCGGCGAAGACTCGATCTGGGTCTGCAAGCCGGTTTGAGGCTGTGGACGCTACGTGACGGACCAGGCACGTCCCTGGTACGCACCTGGTCCGTACCTGGTTCCGGGACTGCTCTAGCCGAGTTGTCGCGAGCGCTCGTAGAGTGAGGCTGGGGACGAAACGTTCGGGGGCCTGTCCCCCGCCTGTCCCCTACCTGTCCCCCGAGAGTTGTCGCGAGCGCTCGTAGAGCGCGATTGCGCCGGCGACGGCGACGTTGAGCGACTCCGCTCCGGCGATCGGGATCCACGCGTCGACGTCGCGCTCGACGCCGGCGGGTAGCCCTTCGCGCTCTGCGCCGAGCAGGAACGTCACCGGGCCGGAGAGATCCACCGACCCGATCGGCTCGCCGCCGTGCGCGACGAGCGCGATGCGGCGGCCGTCGATCTCGTCCCACGCACCGAGCGGGACGCGCCAGATCGAGCCGGCGCTAGCTCGCAGAGCCTTCGGCGACGTCGGATCGGCGCAACCCGACGACAACGCAACGCGCGCACCAAAAGCATCGGCGAGACGAATCAGCGTGCCGAGATTTCCCGGATCCGCGATCCGCCACAACGCAAGAGTGACGTCACTCGCCTCCCACGCCGGCTAGTCGGAACGCCGATAGACGCCGATCACGCGCGGCGGGTGTCCCCCGGTCGCCACGCCCGCGAGCAGCTCCTGCGACACATCTTCGCCCGCGCGCAGCAAGTCGACCGGTTCCGCAGTTGCCGCGTCGACGAGATCCTCACCCTCGACGAAGAACAAGCCGAGCTTGTCGCGCCAACGCTTGTCGTGCAGCTTGCGGACGAGCTTCAGCCGCTCGTTGTCGGCAGACGTGATCACCCGACGTACTCCAGCCACGCGCCGTGGAAGTCGAGGCGCACGACCACGCGCGACTCGCCGGACGGCCACTCGATCGCCCGCAGCGCATATCCCTCGTCGTCGGGCCCGTACGTCGTCAAATACGTGAACGGCGCGTCGACGCCCGCATGGTGCATCGCCTCGTTCAGCCGCTCATGCTCCGCGCGCGAGAGATATTGCGTGGACGCCGTCTCGAAGACAATCAGCTGCGCGCCGTCGACGCGATCTGCAAGCAGCGACGGAAGCTCGCTGCCGTAGTCGCCGCGAATCAGCTCCGGCGGATCGCGGCGCAGCTCGTCGATCGCGAGACGCAACCGTTCGATGCGCGCATCCTGATCGGCCCACACGAACGACTCGAGCAGCTTCGCCCCGTCGTCCGTTGTGACGTCGACCGGGCCGAGGTCGATGCCGCGCCGCCGCGCAACGTCGACGCGCTTCTTCAACAACGTAGCCGGCGGCGACACCCGATCGTCGCCCGCCAAGACCAACGGCCCGTCGCCCCACACACCCGACGAGTAGCGATACGCATAGCGATCCCAAACGAGATTCAGCCCCGCCGACGGGCCGAGCTCGAGCAAGTCCAGCGGCCGTCCGTCGGCCAGCGTCAGAAACGCCGGCAGCAGCGCCCACGCACGCTGCACCTCGTTCGTCTGCACGACGCGCTCCGTCACGAACCGGCGCAGAAAGTCGCGCTCGCCGACCAACGCCGAATCGACGTCGTCCCACGACGCACGCCCTTCGAGCACGAGGTAATGCAAGCCCGCCAGCAAACGGAGCGGGAAGTCCCACGGCGGATCGTCGACGAGCTCGAGCGCGCTCGGGTCACCGGCGAACCGGCGACACAACGACGCGTACAGCGGCGAACGGCCGTCGCAGTACCCGGCCTGACGGAGAAAGTGCTCCGCCGCGCCGGCTATTTCGCCAGCGCCGCTTTCGCCTGCGCGGCGATCTCGCCGAACTTCTTCGGGTCGCTCACGGCGAGGTCGGCCAGGATCTTCCGGTCGAGCTCGACGTTCGCGGCCTTCAGCCCCGAGATGAACTGGTTGTACGAGAGCCCGTTCGCGCGCGCGCCGGCGTTGATGCGCGTGATCCACAAGCGGCGAAACTCGCGCTTCCTGACTTTGCGGTCGCGGTACGCGTAGACGAGGGAGCGCTCGACCTGCTCCTTCGCGTACGTGTACGAGCTCTTCTTAAGGCCCCAGTAGCCCTTGGCTTCCTCGAGTACCTTGCGGCGTTTCTTCCGCGCGTGAACTGAGCGCTTCACCCTCGGCATGCTTTAGCCCCTCCCCAGCAGGCGGTTGACCTGCTTCCGCATCGAAGAATCGACCGGGCGTTCTTTACCGAGTTGACGCTTCTTTTTCGGCGACTGCTTCCCCATCTTGCCCGACATCTCGCCGCGCGATATCAGCTTGCCCGTGCTCGTCACCTTGAACTTCTTGCTCGATGTCGAGTGTGTCTTCTGCTTTGGCATCTCTTTTGACTCCTGCGTTCTTCGTGGGGCCGAGCACCATCGTCATGTTGCGTCCTTCGAGCAGCGGCTGCGTCTCGATCATGCCGATCTCTTTGATGTCTTCCGCCAGCCGCATCAGCAGGTCACGACCTCTTTCCGAATGCTCGCGTTCGCGGCCGCGGAACATGATCGTGACCTTGACCTTCGCGCGCTGGTTGAGGAAGCGCTCGACATGGCCTTTCTTCGTGTCGTAGTCGTGCTGCCCGATCTTGGGACGGAGCTTGATCTCCTTGACCTGGACGTTCGTCTGGTGCTTGCGGGCGAGCTTCGCCTTCTGCTCCAGTTCGTAGCGGTACTTCCCGTAGTCCATGACACGTGCCACGGGAGGATCCGCCTGGGCCGCAACTTCGACGAGATCGAGGTTCTTGCCGTACGCGTACTCGCGCGCCTCGTTCGTCGTCTTGATTCCGAGTTGCTCTCCGTCCTCGCCGATCAGCCGCACGCGCGGGACGCGGATCGCGTCGTTGATGCGCGTTTGCGGTTCGGGACGGCGCGGCGGCTCGAAAGAGCCTCTGCGCGGCCTCAAAGTCTGGTCACCATCAAGCTCGTCTTGTCCTCCTCATTCGGTTGCCATAAACAAAAACCGCTGGCACGCAGCGGCAGCGGTTCTCTCAACCTTTCCAATCGGTTGAACCTCCATACCTTGCGGCCTAGGAGGTGAGAGACGGTTCCGCCCCTGCTTGCCAGGGCTCAAGGGTAGCAAGTTTCTCCTGGAACTTAGCCAGCGACAGGGTCTCCTGCTCGCCGCCGTGGCCGCGAATCGCGAGGGATTCGTCGGACTCCTTGTCGCCGTAGACGACCACAAACGGGATCTTCGCCACCTCGGCGTTGCGGATCCGCTTGCCGACGGTCTCGTCCGAGGCGTCGACCTCGACGCGATACGGCGCCAGCTTCCCGGCGAGCTCCGCGGTGGCGAAGCGATGCCCCTCGCCCACCGGCAGCACGCGGATCTGCACCGGCGCGAGCCAGAACGGGAACGCGCCGGCGTAGTGCTCCGTGAGGATGCCGACGAACCGCTCGAGCGAGCCGAGCAGTGCGCGATGGATGACGAAGGGATAGTGCTCGGCGTTGTCGGCGCCCATGTACTTGAGGTCGAAGCGCTGCGGCATCTGCGAGTCGAGCTGGATCGTCCCCATCTGCCACGAGCGACCGAGCGCGTCGAGCATGTGCAGGTCGATCTTCGGCCCGTAGAAGGCGCCGTCGCCTTCGTTCACGACGTAGTCGATGCCGCGGCGTTCGAGCGCCGCACGCAGAGCGCCTTCGGTGAAGTCCCATTCCTCGTCGGTGCCGAGCTTCTTGTCCGGCCGCGTCGACAGCTCGAAGCGCGCCTCCATCTCGAACAGGTCGTAGAGGAACGAGGCGTAGTCGAGACACTGGAAGATCTCCTCTTCGATCTGGTCCGGCGAGACGAAGATGTGCGCGTCGTCCTGGGTGATGTGCTTCACGCGCAGCAGCCCGTGCAGCGTGCCGCCGAGCTCGTCGCGATGCAGCGTCGACGACTCCGCATAGCGCAGTGGCAGATCCTTGTAGCTGCGCAACCGTGAGCCGAACAACAGCATGTGGCCCGGGCAGTTCATCGGCTTCAGCGCCATGCGCCGGTCACTCTCGGTGTGCGAGTGCACCCAGAAGATGTTCTCTTCGTAGTTCTGCAGGTGGCCCGACGTCTCGTACGTGCCCTCGTCGTAGAGCAGCGGTGTCTTCACCTCGACATAGCCGCGGCGCTTGTTCTCGCGCCGGCGCAGATCCTCGAGCGAGTTCCAGATCACCATCCCCTTCGGATGCCAGAACGGCGAGCCCGGCGAGTGCTCCGAGAGATGGAAGAGGTCGAGCTGCGGCCCGAGGCGGCGATGGTCGCGCGCACGCGCCTGCTCGAGACGCTCGAGATACGCGTCGAGATCGTCCTGCGAGTAGAACGCGGTGCCGTAGATGCGGGTGAGCTGCGTGTTGTGCTCGTCGCCGCGCCAGTACGCGCCGGCGAGCCCGGTCAGCTTGAACGCCTTGATCGGCTTCGCGTTCTGCAGGTGTGGCCCGCGGCAGAGGTCGGTGAAGTCACCTTGTGTGTACAGGGTGATGTCGCCTTCAGCGGTGTCGACAAGCTCGACCTTGTACGGCTCGCCTTCCGCCTCGAACCTCTTCTTTGCATCTGCGCGTGAGATCTCTTCGCGCGTCCATTCCCGGCCGTCCTTGATCTCGCGCTTCACCTCGTCTTCGATGCGCGCGAGATCCTCTTCGTGGATCGGCTCGGGAAACTCGAAGTCGTAGTAGAAGCCGTTCTCGATCGGCGGCCCGATCGCGATCTTCACGCCCGGGTACAGCCGACGCACCGCTTCGGCCAGCAGATGCGCGGACGAGTGGCGCAGGACGTACAACGCATCGGGGTCCTGCGTATCGCGCGTGGTCAGGATCTGGAGCTGCTGCCCGTCGTGCAACGGGGCGCGGAGATCTTGCACGTGGCCGTTCGCGCGGATGAGCACCGCCTGTTCGGCGAGCTTTGGGCCAATTGCGCGGGCAGCGTCCAGGCCGGATGCACCGTCGGCAAGTTCAAGCTCCGAGTTGTCGGGCAGTACGACCTTCATCCGGCAAGAGTAGTCACACCGCGGAGGAGGTCGAAATGCCCGGAAAGCGACCGAGCGTCAAGAACGAGAAGCAGTACGAAGCGCTGAAGGAGAAGGGCATGTCGAAGGCGCGGGCGGCGCGGATCGCGAACTCGCCCGACGCGTCGAGCCACGGCGGCAAGGCGTCGCACACGAAGAAGAGCGACCCGCGGCAGGGCGGCACGCATGCGCAGAAGGTCGCCGCCGGCCGCAAGGGCGGCAAGGCGACCGCGAAGAAACACTGAGGAGGAGCGATGACGAAGACCATCCGCGAGGTCATGACCATGAACCCCGAGACCGTGACGAGGGACACCCCCGTCGCAGACGCCGCACGAATCATGCGCGACCATGACACGGGGATCGTCCCCGTTGTCGACGGGGATCGCCTCGTGGGAGTCCTGACCGATCGCGACATCACCGTGCAGACCGTGGCCGAGGGGCGCGACCCGCAACTGACGACCGTGGGCGAGATCGCCTCCGGCCATCTCGTGACGCTCGACCCGCAGCAAAACCTCGACGACGCGCTTCACCTGATGGCGCAGTACCAGGTGCGGCGCCTACCGGTCTGCGAGGAAGACGGGCGGCTGATCGGGATCGTCGCGCAGGCCGACGTCGCGCGGCACGCGAAGGCGAAGCAAACGGGCGAGGTGGTCGAGGAGATCTCTCACTAAGTGGCGCCGCGTAGGATCGCGATGTGGATTTCACGCTCACCGCCGAGCAGGAGCTGATCCGGCAGACCGCGCGGTCGTTCTGCGACACCGAGATCTCGCCGCACGCTGCCGAGTGGGACCGCACGGAGACGATTGACCACGCGAT
>DASUKC010000067.1:0-3543 GCA_036278975.1 Gaiellaceae bacterium | reverse complement strand
GCCGACGCGAGCGAGGGCCCGCGCGCGCTCGGCCGGTACCTGATGGCCGAGCAGACGCATCGAGCCAGAGCTCGCAGGCGTCAAGCCGAGGAGCATGCGGATGAGGGTCGTCTTGCCGGCCCCGTTGGGGCCGAGGTACCCGAAAGCCGAGCCGCGCGGGACTTGGAGCGCGACGCCGCTGACAACCGTACGCTCGCCGAACTGCTTGGTCAGCCCTTCGGTCTCGACGGCATATGTGGAGTTGGAGGCTTCTTTGTTCATGCCTCCATGGAAGCGCCAAGACCGCCCCCGCGCATCGGGCGCGAGGACGGTCGTCGGTCATCCGAAAGTACGAACTAGCGCTAGCGGGTGAGGAGTGCCTGACACCTTTCGGTGCCAGGCCCCAGCTTCAACTAGCGCGGCTCGACCGCCGGCGTCGACGGCGCGGTGTCGATGAACAGCGCCTTCTTCGTCCAGTGCGGCATCCACCAGTTCGCATTGCCGAGCAGGCGCATCAGCGCCGGCACGAGCAGTGCGCGGATGATCGTCGCGTCGAAGATGATCCCGGCGGCGAGGCCGATCGCGAACTCCTTGATCTCGAAGCCCGGGCTCGACGAGAGCACGAGGAACGCGAACATCAGGATCAGCGCCGCGCTCGTCACGAGCTTGCCGGTGCGTGCGAGCCCGAGCTCGATCGCTTTCTCGGTCGAGCCGGTCTCGTCGTACGCCTCGCGCATGCGCGTGAGCATGAACACCTCGTAGTCCATCGACAGGCCGAACAGGAACGCGAAGATCATCAACGGGATCCACGCGGTGATCGCCTGCGTCGCCGTGATGTTCCAGAGCGACGAGCCGTGCCCCATCTGGAAGATGAAGACGACGATCCCGAACGCCGCGCCGAGCGACAACAGGTTCAAGATCGCCGCCTTGATCGGCAGCACGATCGACTTGAACGCGCGCGCGAGCAGCACGAGCGTCAGAACAAGCACGAACGCGAGCACGTACGGGAAGTTGTCGTAGATCGCGTGCACGAAGTCCCGGTCGACGACCGGCGTGCCCGTCAACGTGGCGTCGGTTCCGTCGAGCGCGGCGTTCGCGCGGTTGATGATCCCCTGGATGCCGGGCGCGGCGCCGTCGATGGCGGGGAACGCCTCGACGATCGTGTTCTGGCCCTTGTGCCAGCCGGGGCCGGGCGGCACGGTCGCGCCGACGATGCCCGGGACGGCACGTAGCTTCGCCGCGATCGCCTGCCCGTCGCCACCGTGCTCGACGATCGGGTCGAACGGCTTCATCACGCCGGGTGAGATGCCAGCGTCGGCGAGCATCTGGCGGCCCGCGATCGCGGTGCCGTTACCCGGGAAGTTCTTCAGCTGCGACTCGTTCGGGTTCAGCTGCACGCCGATCCCGACGAGCACCGCCACGATCACCGCGCCGGTTGTCGCGACGACCCACGGGCGCCTCAGCACGAGGCGCGCCCACTGGCCCCAGCGCCCGTCTTCCGGATGGCCCTGGTCGACCAGTCGCTTCGGCATCACGCGCACGCTGTTGATGCGCTCGCCGAGCACTGCGAGCAGCGCGGGGAGGAGCGTGATCGCGGCGATCACCGAGACCGCCGGGATCAACATGCCGCCGATGCCCATCGAGCGGATGAACGGCAGCGGCAGCACGATCATCGACAGCAGACCGACCGCAACCGTCGAGCCCGAGACGATCACCGAACGGCCCGCATGCGTCATCGTCTCGACGAGCGCCGTCTCGACGTCGTTGCCTTCACGCAACTCGTCGCGGAAGCGGAAGATCATGAGCAGCGCGTAGTCGATCGCCACGCCGAGGCCGACGAGCGCGATCAAGAACTCCACGATGATCGACACGTTCGTGATGTAGGTCAGACCCCACACGAGCGTGTACGTGTTGAGGATCGCCGCGATCGCGACGGCGATCGGCATCAGCATCGCGGGCAGCGTGCCGAAGACGAAGAGCAGGATCACGATGGCGCCGAGGCCGCCGATCAACCCCTCGACGAGAACGCTGCCGCCGCCGGAGTTGCCGTTCGAGCTCGCTTCCTCGAGCGGATCGTGTCCGGTCACGTTCACCGTGACGCCCGCCGGCAGCGTGCTCCGCGCGAGCCGCTGCATGCTCTTGGCGTTGCTCTTCGAGCTGAACTTCGGCGTGCCGGGCGGATACACCTCCATGAAGGTCGTGTGCTTGTCGCGCGACACGTACATCGACTGGTGCGTCGTGAAGTACGAGCTCGTCCGCGCATTCGGATACGCCTTCGCGACGTCCTGCATCGACGCCTTGATCGCGTCATTCGTCGTCGCGTCGCCGGTCGTGTGGTAGACGACGACGTTCGGCGGGCGCACGCCCGTGTCGAATGCCTTGAGCTCGCGCTGGCTGGCCTCGTACGCCGACTTCCCCGGGATGGAGAAGCTCTGGTACCAGCGCTTCGAAACTTGGCCGGCGGCGAAGCCACCGAAGAGGGTGAGGGCGATCCACGCGCCGATGACCTTCCAGCGGTGGCGAGCGATCAGATGGGCGAGGCGAGCGAGCAAACGAACTCCTTGTGTCTGGTCTTTGTGGTTCTCAGAAACCTACAGTCGCTAAATCATTTCTGCAACTGTAATGATCCGGCTACACTAGCGAGAGCCGTGGGACTGCGGGAGACGAAGAAGTTGCGGACGCGCGAGGAGATCGCGGGTCAGGCCATGCGTCTCTTCGTCACGAAGGGTTTCGATCACGTTACGGTCGCCGAGGTAGCTGCCGCAGCGGGTGTTTCCGAGAAGACCGTCTTCAACTACTTCCCGACGAAGGAAGACCTCTTCTTCGACGAAGTCCCGGCGCGGCGACAGGCGCTCGTCGACGCCGTTTGTAATCGCGCGGCCGGTGTGTCGATTCTGGAAGCGCTACGGCTGCTCAATCGCGCGCAGATCGAGCGGCTTGCGTCGCCAGGCTTCGTGCACTTCGCACGCGTGATCGAAGAGTCACCGGAGCTGAAGGCCAAGGAGCTCGAGATCATGTCGGGCTTCGCGCACGCGCTCACCGATGCGCTCGTCACGCAAGGTGTCGACCGGCGCGACTCTCACGTCGTCGCGAGCATGCTCGTGAGCGTGCATCGCCATCTCTTCCGCACCGCGCGCGAGCTCGCGCTTGCCGGAAAGAGCGGTCCAGGTGCTGTGCGCCGGCTCCGTGCCGACAGCGATCGCGCATTCGAACTGCTTGGACGCGGCCTGGGCGACCTCGGGATGCCTAGTCGGTCCACCAGTTCTCGATGATGTCCGCGTCGCCCGGCGGCGTTTGCGGCGCGCCGAAGACGATGAGTTCCATCCCATCGTCGCCCGCTTCGAATGCGCGCGTCGATCCTGGTCCGATGCGTACGACGTCGAAGCGCTGCAGAGGATGGACGTCGTCGTCGACCTTGATCCGTCCGGTGCCGCCGACGACGACGTAGACCTCTTCTTGTACGCGGTGACGATGCGCAAACGTGCGGAAACCCGGCGCATAGCGCTGGTAGCTGAAGCCCATTTGCTCGCAGTCGAGCGGTCCCCGGCCGAAGCGCGCCTCGAG
>DASUKC010000066.1:0-10586 GCA_036278975.1 Gaiellaceae bacterium | reverse complement strand
TGAAATAGCCGCTGAAGTCAGGAATCCAAACGGCCACGACGAGCGTCACGCGTTCGGGCGGCACGCACACTGCATCGCGACCCTTCGCCGGGTTCTTTCCGATCCTCATGCGGCCGCCTATCCTAGAT
Organism: Gaiellaceae bacterium; assembly: GCA_036278975.1. Taxonomy (GTDB): domain Bacteria; phylum Actinomycetota; class Thermoleophilia; order Gaiellales; family Gaiellaceae; genus PALSA-600. The sequence continues at coordinate 10,458 of DASUKC010000066.1, read as the reverse complement.
CTGCGGTGCCGTTCACACGCACGAACATCAAGGATCTCGAGGACCTCGGCCCGAAGTTCGACGGTGCGCCCGACCTGGAGTTCCGCGCCGCGACCAAGCCACTCGCGCTCGAGCAATCGGGTTTGAGCTACCAGTGGGTTCCGCCCGGCTACCGCTTCCCGTACGGCCACACGCACGCCACACAAGAAGAGGTGTACGTCGTCGTCAACGGGAGTGGACGGATGAAGCTCGACGACGAGGTCGTCGACGTCAAGCAATGGGATGCGGTTCGCGTGCCGCCCGGCACGTGGCGCGGCTACGAGGCCGGGCCGGAGGGCCTCGAGCTGCTCGTCATCGGTGCGCCCAATCTCGGCGACGACCCGCGCGGGGACGTCGACGGCCGGCGCGACTGGTGGATTGACTAAGCCGCGCGCGCCCCGGGAACACCGCGGGCATGACACTCGCCATCACCACCCACGACGGCGGCCGCATCGCAGAGCTCGCGTTCCTGCTAATCGCGATCGCCGGCGCGTCGCTGTTCTTCGGTCAGGTGCCGTTCTTCGGCCGGGCTCGCAACTCCGTCGCGGGCCTTTGCCTCGGGGCGGCCGGAGTGCTGCTGATCGTCGCGGCCCACTGGGGCCACTTCGGCTGAAAAAGGGAGAGAAAAAGAGAGAGGGCCTTGCGGCCCTCTCTCGACGTTCGGACGGGGTCCCGGTCTAGGCGGCCCTGACCAACGAAACAGGCGGCGTGATCGTTCTCACTGTCGTCTGCTTGCCACCCTTGATGCCATAGATGGTGACAGGGTTCGACGACGTGTCGCCGTTCGGGCTGATCGTGAACGAGCCGAGGATGCCGTTCTTGACCTTGGTCTTGAACAGCTGCTTGGAGATGTCGGCGCGCGTCCCGTTCGAGCGGGCGATCGCGTCGATCAGCACCTGTGCGCACTGTGCTGCATAGACCGAGTACGGATCCGGCACGCCGGCGACCTTCGTAAAGCCCTTGACGAACGCCTTACCGACGCTCCCGAGCTTCGAGTTCGGCTCACCAGCAACCGAAACCGTCATGCCGTTGGCGTTCCCGGCACCGGCCTCCTGTACCACAGCCGAGACAGGTGTGAAGCCGTCAGGAGCCATGATCTTCACGCCTTTTGCACCGGCGCGAATGTCCTTGACCAGCTTGCCACCGTTCTCGCAGATCAGGCCGCCGAGGAACACGCCCTGCGCGCCCGACGCCTTGATCTTGACTGCCAGCGCCTCGTACGACGACGCCTTGCCGTCCCATGCCGTGAAGCCGACCGTCTTGATGCCGAGCCTCGTGGCTGCCTTTCTGAAGTCCGTCGCGACGCCGAGGCCGTAGGCCTCCTTGTCGTTCAGGATGAACACCTTCTTGATTCCGAGCGACTTCGCCTCAATGGCGTCAGCAGCGCCCTGGAAGTCGTCAGCAGCGACGAGGCGGATGTAGTTCCGCTTGCCGGTCGGGTAGTACTTGCCCGGCTCGCCGGCCGCCGTGCCCGGACCCGGGTGGGTCAGGCCGACGTAGGTGTTCGCGGGGCTGACCATCGCAACCGGCCCGTTCGGAGCGCGGTTCAAGATCGGAATCTCGATCTCGGCAGCGCCCGAGTTGAACGTGCCGATGACACCCGCGACGCTCTGGTCCTGCGCGTACGCGTTGGCGTTCGCGGAGGCCTTGCCCGAATCCCACTTACCAGCCTGGGCGGTGGCGTCGTCACAGCTCTGATACGCGAGCGTGTACTTGCCGGCCTTCCAGTTGTTCTGCTTGAGGATGTAGGCAATTGCCTTCGTCATCTGGATGGTCTGAGTGCGGCCCGAGCCCTGCAGAGGCAGGTCGGACGCAATCAGGTACTGCCCGCTCGGATTCTGGATCGCCTGGCACGCCGACGCCGGCAGTGGAGTTGCCGTCGACCGAGCGCTGGCCAGGCTCACCACCACGAGCGCCGCGGCGGCAACCAACACCGACGCGCCTGCGCCCACATAGATGCGCTTCTTCACACGTCCTCCTGTCTGGGGGGTCAGGGGAATTCGCAAGAGCATAGATAGGACCAAGCCCGATAGCCAAGTCAAATTCGGCCGGAGCGGGGGATACGCTGGCCGCGGAGACCGTGCGGACGTGACCTCGAAGCGAGCCTGGAGCGCCCTCGCCGCCGGTGCGGCGGCGATCGTCGTCTACTACCTGATCCCGGGGCGGGAGCAATCCGCGCTGTATTTCGTGATCGGCGCCACCTCGGTCGTCGGCATCTTCGTCGGGGTCCGCCGAAACACCGCGGTCGAGCAGCGACTTGCGTGGTACCTGTTCACCGTCGGCCTGGCGCTCGAGGTCGCAGGCGACTTCGTCGGGACAATTGTCTACGAGCTCGGCCTGAATCGCGAGCCGCCGGTTCCGGGTATCGACGATGTGCTCTACCTCGCCGGCTATCCGTTTCTTATCGTCGCCGCGTTCATGCTCGTTCAGCGGCTGCGGCTCGTGCGCAGCGGCGTAGTGCTCGACTCGCTGATCGTCTTCCTCGCGGTCGGCCTGGTGCAGTGGGTCTATTTCATCGACCCGTACAACCACGAGGGGCTCAGCCACACGGCCGAGCGACTCGTCAGCCAGGCCTACCCGGCAATGGACGCGTTCTTGCTCGTCGCTGTCGGCCAGCTCCTCATGCGGTACGTGAAAAACGTGTCGTTTGCCGCATTCATCGCGGGGATCGCCTCCTTGATCGTTGCCGACGAGGTCTTCGCAATCGCCAACTCGGGCTACGCGGGTCTCGATTGGATCGACGCGTTCTTCCTCGGGTCGTATGTTCTGCTCGCCTTCGCGACGCTCCACCCTTCGGTCGAAGAGATCCACGCCAATGAGGACGACAGCGCACGACTCGCGCTGCCGCGACTCGTCCTGCTCGGCGGCGCGCTCCTTACTGCGCCGTGCGTCTTGCTTGCGGAGAAAGCAGCCGGGCATCGCACTCACCTGAGTGTCGGCATCTTCGGCGTGCTCGTCGCTCTCGCCGTGCTCCTGCGAATTGTTGGCGTCCTTCGCGACGTGGAAAGCGCGCATTCCGCCGAACAGCGGGCACGCCGCGAGTCGGAGACCGCGCAGCAACTGCTCGCCGTGCAGAACCAACGGCTACGCGAGCTCGACACGTTGAAAGATGAGTTCCTATCGAGTGTGTCGCACGAGTTGCGCACGCCGCTGACGTCGATCCAGGGCTACGTCGAGTTGCTGCGGGAGGACGAGGGCAACCCGATGAAGCGCGGCTACCTGGACATCATCGAACGCAACTCCGAGCGGCTGCTCGGTCTGGTCGCCGACGTTCTCTTCGCGGCGCGCGTGCTCGAAGGGCAGCTGCGGTTCGAGTTCCAACCGGTCGACGTCGCGCGGCTCGTTCACCAGGCCGTCGAGGAAGCGCGGCCCCGCGCGACAAGCGCAGGCATCGAGCTGCTGGCGCACGACGGCACGGCTCCGGAGGTGGACGGCGAGCCGGCACGGCTGTCGCAGCTGCTCGACAATCTCGTATCGAACGCGATCAAGTTCACGCCGAACGGCGGCCGCGTCGACGTTCGGACGAGCGCGGCGGACGGCTTCGTGCGGATCGAAGTGAGCGACACCGGCGTGGGGCTCTCGGCAGCGGACCGCGACCATCTCTTCGAGCGGTTCTTCCGGTCGCAGACTGCGCTCGAGCGCCAGATTCAGGGGACCGGGCTCGGCCTCTATATCTCGCGCGCGATCGTCGAAGCGCACGGCGGGCGCATCGGCGTGACGAGCGTCGAGGGTGAAGGCACGACGTTCCTGGTCGAGCTGCCGGTGCGCGCATGAACCACCGCCCGTACGTCATCTGTGCCGACGACGACCGCGACATCTTGTCGCTGGTCGCGTTACGACTCGAGCGGAGTGGGTTCGACGTGGCGACCGCGAACGACGGGGAGGAGGCGTTGGCGCTTGCGCGCGCACGCCGGCCGGTCGTAGTCGTCCTCGACGTGATGATGCCGCGGCTCGACGGCGTCGAATTGGTGAAGACGCTGCGTGCCGATGCAGACCTCGGCGACGTGAAGATCATCCTGCTCTCCGCGCGAGCCCAGGACACCGACGTGGCGCGTGGTCTCGCCGTAGGCGCAGACGCCTATCTCGTCAAGCCGTTCAAGTACACCGAGCTCGCCGAAGAGATCGAGCGGCTGACGCGCTAGGACGCGGTTTCAGGGCTAGGTGCGGCGGTAGCGGTAGCCGAAGCCGCGCACGGTTTCGATCGGCGCGGAGTCCGGCGCGTCCGGCATGAGCTTCTTGCGGAGATAGCCGACGTAGAGCTTCACCTGATCGCCCGACACGCCGTACGGATCACCCCAGACCATGTCGAGCAACTGCTCGCGTGTGAGCACCTGATCGGAGTTCTGCACGAACGCCGCGAGCAGCTTGAACTCGAGCGGCGTGAGCTGCACGGTCCTACCGTCGACCATCACGCGACGCTGGGCATAGTCGATGTCGATCACCCCGTCGCTGTAGGCGTCGAGCACCTCGGCCTTCCCGCCCGAGCGGCGGAGCAGCGCCTGAACGCGCGCGAGCAGCTCCTGCCGGCCGAACGGCTTGGCGATGTAGTCGTCGGCGCCCGCCGACAAGCCGCGCACCTTCTCGAGCTCCTGCGATCGCGCCGTCAGCATCGCGACCGGCACTTCGGACAGGTCGCGGATCCGCTCGAGGGTCTGGTAGCCGTCGAGGTCAGGCATCGTGATATCGAGCAGTACGAGGGCGGGCGGAGTGGTGTACATCAGCTTCAGCGCCTCGCGGCCGTCCGCCGCCTCGACAACCTCGTAGCCGGCGCGCTCGAGGAGCTCCCTGACGAGCAGGCGGATGTCCTCGTCGTCGTCGACGACCAAAATCCGAGCGCGCGGAGTACTCATACCGAGTTCATACCATGATGGGGGTGCATTCCCTGCGTCGGGCCGCAATGCTTTTTGCGTGGCCCGCGTGATTCTGTGCGAGCCACACGACGACATCAATGCCTTGTTGGAACACGTTGTACGTCGGCTTGGGCATGAGCCTGTCGTGTGGGTGGGGGACGAATCCGATCTTGTCGGAGCAGATGCGGCTGTCGTCGAACCGGGAGAGGCCGAAGGGATGCGTCTCGCGCGGCGACTGCGTGGCGCCGGCGTCCCGCTCGTCCTGATCAGCATCTTCCCGTCGGATGAGACAGTGACGATGCTCGAGCCGCATGCGTATCTCGTCAAACCGTTTCCGCTCTACGTGTTGGAGCGCGCGATCTCCGAAGCGCTCGACCTACCGGACCCCGCGCGCGTCGCTGCCGCGGCAGGGTAAGTTTGTCGCCCTTGGGGCGCAGAGCGGCACATGCGGTGTTCGTCGCGATCGTGGTCGCGGCAGTTGCGGCGTGCGGTGCGGCGGGCGCCTCGCCGAAAGGAACGGCCGGCCTCGTGACGATGCCCGGTGTCTATCCGCCGGTGCTCACCGTCACGCATGCCGCGCAGAACGTCGCGCCCGGCTATGTCTTCGTCGCTGAGAAGAAAGGCGGCTCGCCCGGCGGCCCGGTGATCGCCGACAACAAGGGCCGCGTCGTGTGGTTCCACTCGCTGCCCGACCCCGTTGAGGCGACCGACTTCCGCGTGCAGACGTACCGCGGCAAACCGGTGCTGACGTGGTGGCAGGGGACGATCAACAAAGCCGGCGTCGGCAAAGGCTACGGCGTGATTATGGACAGCTCGTACCGCGTGGTCGCGACCGTTCACGCGGGTCGCGGCGTGCAGGCCGACCTGCACGAGTTCGAGCTGACGCCGCGGGGCACCGCGTACGTCACGGCGTACAAAGAGGTCGCCGCCGACTTGAGCAGCGTCGGCGGGCCGAAGAAAGGCTGGATCCTCGACAGCTACGTCGAGGAGATCAACGTGCGCACCGGGCGCATCCTGTTCGAGTGGCACTCCTTCGGGAACGTGCCGTTGTCGGACTCGCGTGAGGCGAATCACGAGCCCGCAAAGGATGCGTCGAAGAAGCGCCCGCTCGACTACTTCCACGTCAACTCGATCTCGGACGGTCCGAACGGAACCGTCCTCATCTCGGCGCGCAACACGAGCACGCTGTACGACCTGTCGCGCGACGGAAAGATCGTTTGGCGGTTCGGCGGCACGCACAGCGACTTCGGACCGGCGTCGGCGGTGAACCTCAACTACCAGCACAACGCGCGTCTGCACTCCGGCAACTTGCTGACGGTGTTCGACAACGGCGCGATTCCGAAGTCGGAGCCGTACACGCGGCCGATGGAGATCAAGCTCGACCTGACGAAGAAGACGGCGCGAATCGTGAAGACGTTTGTGCATCCGCAGAAGCTCCTCTCTCCGTATGAGGGCGACCTCCAGTTGCTGCCGAACGCCGACGCATTCGTCGGCTGGGGTGGCATCCGGCGCGTGTCGGAGTTCACGCCGAGCGGGAAGCTGATCTTCGAGCTGAAGCTGCCGTACGGCGATACGTATCGCGGCTTCCGCTTCCCGTGGGCCGGCAAGCCCGACGCGCCGCCCGCGGTCAAAGTGAAAGGCGCGACGGTCTACGCGAGTTGGAACGGTCGCACCGGCATCGCGCGCTGGCAGGTGCTCTCCGGTGGAAACGTCATCGCAAGCAAGGCGTGGTCCGGTCTCGAAACCGCAATCCACGTCAGCTCGTCGGCGAACATCCAGGTGCAAGCGCTCGATGCATCTGGACGCGTGCTCGTCACCGTCAAGCCGAACTAGACTCGCTCGCGTGAGCGACGACTGGCGGGGGATTTCACGGCGCTACCTCACGCTCCGCCGGCTCGAAGTCGTGGCCGTTGCTGTTGTCGCGGCGATCGTGTTCGCGATTTTCCTGAACGGCTGGTACCGCCTCTGGATTGCCGGTGCGCTTGCGGCCGGTGTCTTCGGGTTGGTGATCGTGCAGCGCCGCTTCGTCGCGTGGGGCTACGCCGAGCGGGCCGACGACCTGCTCGTCAAGCGAGGCGTGCTGTTCGCGCGGCTCTCCGTCGTTCCCTACGGGCGTATGCAGTTCATCGACGTGACAGCAGGCCCGTTCGAGCGTCTCTTCCGTATCGCAACAGTGCGCATGCACACCGCTGCGGCCGCGTCCGACGCGCGCATCCCGGGGCTCGAGAGCCATGAGGCCGCTCGGCTGCGCGACCGACTCGCCGAGCTCGGCGAGTCGCAGGCCGCAGGGATATGACCGACGGCTGGCAGCGTCTCCATCCGCTCACGACGCTCGTGCGCGGCGGGCGCGGCACGATCGCGATCATCGTGATCCTGATCCCGTCGCTACTCGACGGCGGGAGCACGTCGCGCACGATCACGCTGCTCGTCGTCGTGGGCGTCTTCTTCGGCCAGAGCTTCATCCGCTGGCTCGTCACGCGTTGGCGCATCGAGGGCGACGACTTGCAGATCGAGACCGGTTTGCTCGGCCGTCGTTCGCTGCGTTATCCGCTCGCACAAGTGCAGGCCATCGACATCGTGCGTCCGGGGCTCGCGCGGTTGTTCGGCGTCGCTGAGCTGCGCTTGCGGATGGGCGGCTCGAGCGGCGGCACGGCGCGCCTCGCGTATCTGCGTGAGGCCGAGGTCGAGCCGTTGCGCGTTCAGATGCTCCGCCTTGCGAGAGGCGCGGAGGAGCACGAAGAAGAGATTCCGGCCTGGTTGCACGAGACGCTGCTTGCGCGCGTGTCGACCGGCAGGTTGATCGCGTCGATCGTGATCACCGATGTCGGCATCGTCGCCGAAGCGGTGCTCGCGGGACTGATCGTCGCGGGCGTGCTCGCGCCGAATGCCAAGGCCGGCATCTTCAGCGGCGGCGCGGCGTGGGCCATCGGCGTTGGTACGCGCATCTGGCGGCAGTTCAACCAGGAGTACGGCCTCTCTGTTTCGGAGGCGCCGGACGGGTTGCACCTCCGCGGCGGCCTCGTCGCTCTCACGGCCGAGACGATTCGCCCCGGTCGTGTGCAGGCGGTGCGACTGCTCGAGCCGTTCTTCTGGCGCCCGCTCGGCTGGTGTCGCGTCGAGGTCGATCTCGCCGGTAAGCAGAAGGTCGAGGGTGAAGGCCGTGCGCAGCGCGGGCAGTTGCGGGCGTTGCTGCCGGTTGGTGATCGCGCGACGGCCGAACTGATCATCGAACGCTTGATGCCCGACCGTCCCCGCGAGCTCGTCGCGCCGCCTAGCCGTGCGCGCTGGAAGAGCCCGCTCCGCTACGGGAAGCTGGCGTACGGGCGCACCGACACGTGCGTCGCGACGCGCAGCGGACGCCTCCGCCGCGTGACGGTATGGGTGCGGCTCGAAAAGGCGCAGAGCCTGCGCTACGTGCAAGGGCCGTTGCAGCGGCGGCTGCACGTCGCGTCGCTGCACGTCGATGTGGCCGGCAAGACGCTGCACGCGATCGCGCGCGATCGAGATGCGGCTGAGGCGCGGGCCGAAGTCGATACGCTCGCCGAGTTGGCGAGAGCTGCACGACGAGCGGCCTAGAGCTGCGGGGCAAGGATTCGAACCTTGATAACTGGCGCCAGAAGCCAGAGTCCTACCGTTAGACGACCCCGCAGTGCGCGGCCATTGTAGCCGCGCTATTGCTCGCTTCTAGAGGTCTAGGCGGTAGAGCGGCACGAGGCGTTTCTCGGCCTCGGTGTCGATATGCGCGATCACTTCGACGTACGGCTCGAGCCCCGAGCCGACGAGCTTCGCCTTCAGCAACCCGTCGACTTGGTAGATGCCGGACGAGTTGTTCATGCGGATCGAGATGCGGATCGGCTTGTCGTCGCCGTCCGAGATCTCGACCTCTTCGATCGCCGCGGCGGAAAGCGAATGAATACCCACGCGGCCGCGCTCGAACGCGATGCGAGAGCGGCCTTGCTCCATGTCGAGTGCGTCGGCGACGCGCAGGATGCCGGCCTCCAGCGTCAGCGGCTCGCCGTCGGAGCGGTGGCTGATGATGCCCTGCAGTACCTCTGACGTCATCACGGTGAGATCAGGCTCGTCGTAGAGACCCGTCAACAGCTCTCGCAGCTTCGGCTCGGCGAGGAAGAGCGAGAAGTCCTCGTGTCCGTGGCGGTGCACGGACATGCCGACGCAGTGCGTGAGCGCCGTCAGCGCAACGACCACCTCCGCGTCGTCGCGCGACATGCCGTAGTCGGTGACCATCGCCGGCTCGATGCCGTGCTTCGTCAGCTGGCGCAGCAGCTTGAGCGCGATGTTCGTGACGATCTGGATGTGCACCCACGAGTGGTCGTTGATCTCCATCCGCGCGACCGCGTTCACGTTCGACACGTGCCACCAGCCCTTCAGCTGGTCGTCCTTGTTCACACGCTCGATCACCGTGCGCAGCAGCTTGTTGGCGCGCACCGGCACGCGGATGCGCATCTGCGCGACCGCCTCGGCCGGCGTCAGCCGGGTTTCGCGCTCGGCCTCGTCAGAGACCGGCTTGGCGATTCGCTCGCGGGTTTCCGCGTCGACCTCATTTACTTCGTCCGCCACGGGTGACACGATAAGCCCTCGATGCTCGATGACACCACGAGTGGGCTCGGCGGTCCGCCCGCAGGCTTCTGGCGCCGGTTCGGGGCTTCGTTCATCGACGCCATCGTCGTCGGCGTTCCGAGCTGGATCGTCCAGATTGCAGTCAACCGCGATCTCGGGTATCTCGTCGGGCTTATCCTCGGCGCCGTCTACTTCACGTACTTCCACGGGCGCACCGGTCAGACGCCGGGAGACGCGGCGCTGTCGATCAAGGTCGTCGACGAGCGCAACGGCACCGGACAGCCGATCGGCCACGGGCGGGCCTTGGGCCGCTGGGCCATGTCGTACGTCTCCGGCATCGTGATCGTGCTCGGATACCTCTGGATGCTCTGGGACCCGAAGAAGCAGACCTGGCACGACAAGGTCGTCGGTTCGCTGCCGATTTACCTCGGCTAGAGCTCGCGCTTGATCAGGTCGACCGCGTCGGCAATCCGCTCACGGTTCGCGGGCACGTTGATCCAGCTGCTCGCGCCTGACGGATGCGGCAGCGGGATGACGACCGCGTCGTCCAGCTCGTAACGCACGCCGACGCATTCGCTGATGCTCGTCGCGCCGATCAGTGCGCGCGCTGCGAGACCGCCGACGGTGACGATCAGCTTCGGCCGCAGCAGTCGCAATTCGTGGTCGCGCCAGACGGAGCAGAGGCGCTGCTCCTCCGGAGTCGGAGTGCGGTCGCCGCGACCGGACGGCGGCTTGCCCGGATAGCAACGCGTGACGGACGCGCAATAGAACGTCGCATAGAACTCGTCCTCGTCCATCGCGAGCCAGCGGCGCAGCGTCTGCCCGGCACGACCGCGCCACGGCAGGCGCTCCTGGCCTTCGACGATTCCCGGCGCCTGCCCGAACATGTACGCGCGTTGATCTTCACCCGGCGCGATCACCGGGAGCGACGCGAGGTAGTGGCCGGCGTCGACGCAGGCGCGGCAGTGCGCCTGGTCGCGCTTCATCCCGGCAATCGTGCGGTACGTCTTCA
>DASUKC010000065.1:0-39074 GCA_036278975.1 Gaiellaceae bacterium | reverse complement strand
TGCCGCCGACGGCAGCGACGGTTCGCCGTGCCCGTACGGCTCGACCAACAACGACGCGAACGACGCGTCGCTCAAGCAGAAGGCCGACGCGTTTGTGAAGCAGGCCGTGCAGACGATCACATCGTCGAAGGCATGGAGCGGCAACAGCGCGATCTTCCTTATCTCCGACGAATCCGACTACAACGGCGACACCGAGACCGGCGGCTGGGCCGACGCGAGCGGCTGCTGCGACTCGCCGATCCTGCCGGCAGGCGATCCGAGCATCTCGCCGTCGTGGCCGGGTGGGGTCTACGGCGGCGGGCTGTCCCCAGCGATCGTGATCACGACGAACGGCCCGCGGCACTACGTGTCGACGACGCCGTACAACCACTACTCGCTGCTCACGACGATCGAGCAGAACTGGCATCTGGGCTACCTCGGCAACGCCGGTGATACCGCCGGCGGCGTCGTGCCGATGGACGACCTGCTCGGCCCGGGGAAGTAGCTAGATCGTCTTGAACTGCTCGAAGGGCTGGCGGCAGCTCTGACACCAGCGAATCGACCGGCACGGCGTTGGGCCAAAGATGTTCTCCAGCGTCGTGTCGGTCGAGCCGCAGTACGGGCAGCGGAACACCGCTGATTGCAGCTGCACGAGCGTGGTTGTGCCGGCAGCGCGCGGTGCAGGCGGCGCGAAGCCCGCTTCGCGCAGCTTCTCTCGGCCGGCGAGGGTGATGCGGTCGGTCGACCACGACCCGTCCTGCACGACTTCAACTTCGGCGTGCGCTCCGAGCGCGCTCACCTTCTCCTCCATCGAGCGCTTCATCACTTCGAGCGCGGGGCAGCCGAGGAATGTCGGCGTGAACTCGACGTGCACCGTGTCGCCGTCGACGCTCACATCGCGGATCACGCCGAGGTCGACGAGCGAGATGACAGGGATCTCGGGATCGGCGATCTCGTCGAGTGCGTCCCAGACCTGCTCTGCGGTTACCACTGCGCGCCCGGTGCGGACCGCCGCACCTCGGTCATCGTCTCCCACAACTCCGCGAACTCCGGCGAGCGGCCGTTGCGCTCGTTCGCTGCGACCTCGGCGAGACCGACCCGCTTGGCGAGCTCGCCGCGCAGCTCAGGCTCGACGACGCCGAGCGCGTAGGGCCACAACTCCTCGACCGCTTCGCAAAAGCGCGGCTCCTCGCGCAATCGCGCGGCCCACAGCTCCGCGTGGAGGCGGTGGTAGACCTCTTCGCGGTCGATCTTCTGTGCGAGTCCCGCAAGCTCCGCGTCGCTTGACGTGGTCAGTGCTTCGATGCGTAGCCGGTCGGCCTCTTCGTAGAGATAGCGGCGCGCGATCGTGTGCGCCCAGTCGAGCAGGTGCAGTTCGACGAGCTGCGCGCTGCGGTACTCGGCCGGCTCGCGATCGAACGCGAGTGCATCGGCGTCGGTGCCGAGCTCCTTCGCTGCGAGCTCGTACAACGCGCGCGCGTGACCGATCTCGTTCTGCGCGATCGACGAGAAGGCGACGTCCTCTTCGAGCGTCGGCGCGATCCCCGTCCACTCGGAGTCGCGCCAGCCGACGATCAGCTCGTCGTCAGCGATCGAGAGAATTTGCTGTGCCCGCTCGCTCACTGATTTTCGTGCGGCTCCGTCGAGCCTACGCCGCTCGTTGCTGGACGATTGGCAGACGCGCGTTGCCGCGCCTCCGCCAATCGCGTCTTGATGCTGTAGCCGTCGACGCGGCGGTATTTCAGGTCGAACTCGTCCGCCCACTCCGTCACCTGATGAATCGAGTTGCGCGGCACGAGCCAGAGCGCGGTCGACTCGCCGCGCCGCCCGTACTGCTCGCGCGCCCACGCATCCGCGAATGCAGCATCGGGCGCGACGACCGAGCCGGCGTGCTGAAACGCCTGTCCTTTTTTCTCTTGGCGAAAGACTTCGAAAATCACGCGGCAAGCACCAGATCGCGCACCCACTTCTCCTGTTCGATGAAGTGTTTGCGGAACGCGAGCCGGTCCTGCGAGCGCGGGCCGTGGCCGGTGACCACGCTCATCAGCTCGTCCCAGTCCGGCTCGCCGTACACCCACACGCCGTCGTCGTTCTTCGCGAGCTGCGGGTCGGGAACGGTGAGGCCGAGCTCCCAGATCTGCGGCACGTAGCCGTCGAGGAACTGCTGGCGCGCTTCCTCGTTGCCTTGCGACTTGATGCGCCAGATGTACATCGGGTCTTCGTCGCGCGCGATCGGGTTGCCGTGGAACTGCATCAGCGGCGCCCACCAGCGGTTCAGCGCTTCCTGCACGAGCTCGCGTTGCGCGTCGGTGCCGGTCATCATCGCGAGGATCACGTCGCGCCCGTGGAGGATGTGGAACGACTCCTCCCAGCAGATCTTCTTCATGATGCGCGCGTAAGGCGCGTACGAGCACTTGAGCAGCGCCTTTTGCGAGATGATCGCCGCCGCGTCGACGAGCCACGCGATCACGCCGACATCGCCCCACGTGTACGTCGGGTAATGGAAGACGTTGTGGAACTTCGCCTTGCCCGACACGAGGTCGGCGAGCATGTCGGCGCGCGGCTTGCCGAGGTCCTCGGCGACGCGATAGATCAGCTGCGCATGACCAACCTCGTCCTGCACCTTCGCGGTGAGGGCCAACTTGCGTTGGAGGGTCGGCGCCTTGAGGATCCACTCGCGCTCCGGCAGCACGCCCATCAGCTCCGAGTTCGCATGCATCTCGATGAACTTGACGAGCTTCGCCCGGTACTCGTCCGGCAGCCAGTCGCCGGCCTCGACCTGCCCGCCGGCTTGGACGAATGCGAGAAACTCCTGGGTACGTGAGTCCATGGCCATCTCCCTACCGATCGTTAGGCTAATTGTAGATGTCCGCGAGGCGTGAGGAGCTAACCCGCGCCGCCGCGCGGCTCTTTGCCGAGCGGGGGTACCAGGGCACGTCGCTGGCCGACCTGGCCGAGGCGCTCGGCATGCAGAAGCCGTCGCTCTACCACCACATCGAATCGAAGGAAGACCTGCTCTGGGACGTCGCGCAAGAAGGCGCGGCTGCGTTCCACGCTGCCCTCGACGGCGTGCCGGCCGACCTGCCGGCGGTGGAACGAATCCGGCTTGCGCTCGCCGCACACCTCGCGGTTGTGGCGGGCCAGCTCGACGTCGCGACGGTGTTCGTGCGCGAGTGGCGCTTCCTCTCCGGCGAGCGCCAGGAGCAGTTCGTCGCAGAAAGGCGCCGCTACGAGCAGCGCATCCGCGATCTCTTCCGCGAAGGCGTCGAAGGAAGCGAGCTGCGCACCGATCTCGACGTCGCGACCGCTGCACTGCTCTTCCTCTCGGCGGCGAACTGGGCGTACACGTGGCTGCGACCGGGCGCGAACATCGACGAGCTCGCAGACAGAATGTTCACCGTGCTGCTCGAAGGAATGCGCGGGTACGCGACACCGTGAAGCGCGCCGTCCTCATCGTCAACCCGTACTCGACGCAGGTCACCGGCGACCGCATCCTTGCCGTCGAGCAGGCGCTCGCCGAGCGCGTCGAGGTGGAGACGTTCTTCACGCAGCATCCCGGCCACGCGACCGAGTTGGCGCGGACTGCTGCAGCGAACGCCGACGCGATCGTCGTCTTCTCCGGCGACGGCACGTACAACGAAGCGTTGAACGGCGCCGACGGTGCGGTGCCGTTTGGGTTCCTGCCCGGCGGGGGCACCAGCGTGTTCCCGCGCGCGCTCGGGTTGCCGCGCGACCCAGTTAGCGCTGCGCGCATCGTCGGCAGCGCGCTTGCCGACGGACGCGAGCGACGCATCTCGCTCGGCCGTGTGAACGGGAGACGCTTCTGTTTCTCAGCCGGAGTTGGCTTCGACGCGGAAGCCGTTCGCCGCTTGAACGAGCTCGGCCGTGCGCCCGGCGGCGCGCGCCCAGGCGACGCCGCGTTCGCGCGCATGGTGATGAAGATGATGTTCGAGCGCCGGTCGCGCTGGGCGCCGCAGCTCGAGGTGGAAGGGATCGGCCGTGCAGCATTCATCTTCGTCGCGAACGGCGACCCGTACACGTACGCGGGGCGAGTCCCGGTGCGCGTCGCGCCGCGCGCGCGGTTCGACGGCGGTCTCGACGTCGTCGCGCCTGTGCGGATCGGCCCGGTGGACGTGCCGCGGCTCCTCGCGTACGCGGTGCGCGGCGGCCGCCTGCCGCGCGGCGTGCTCGAAGGTCACGACGTCGACCGCTTCACCGTTCTGTGCGATCGGCCGCTGCCGCTGCAGGCCGACGGCGAAGATCTCGGCGACGTCGCGGAGATCGTGTTCGAGGCAGAACGTGATGCGGTTTCTGTGCTGCTCTAGCCAGTAGGTAGGCTGGCCGCCGCGATGGCCCTGGCACTGCCCGAGAACGAGCTGCTCGAGCTCTATCGCCGCATGGTTCTCCTGCGGACGTACGACGAGCGCTCGGTCGTCTACCACCGGCAGGGCCGCATCGGCACGTACGCGATCTATTGGAATCACGAGGCGATCCAGGCCGGCGCGACGTTTGCGCTGACCGACGAAGACTGGATCTTCCCGTCGTACCGCGAGTCGGCGATCGGGCTCGTGCGCGGGATGCCGGTCGAGACGATCCTGCAGTGGTGGCGCGGGCATCCGTCCGGTTGGTGGAGCCCGGCCGATTGGAACGTCGCCTCGATCTCCGTGCCGATCGCGAGTCACGTGCCGCACGCAGCGGGCCTGGCGTGGGGGAAGAAGCTGCGCGGTGAAGGCGCAGTCGCGATGGCGTTCTTCGGCGACGGAGCGACGAGCGAAGGCGAATTCCACGAAGGCGTAAATCTCGCGGCCGTCATGAACGCGCCCGCGGTGTTCGTTTGCAACAACAACCAGTGGGCGATCTCGACGCCGCTCGAGGCGCAGACGCGCGCCGAGTCGCTGGCCGACAAGGCGGTCGGTTACGGCATTCCGGGCGTGCGCGTCGACGGCCTCGACGTGCTGGCGGTTTACGAGGCTGCGCGTGACGCAGTTGCGCGTGCACGTGCCGGCGACGGCCCGACGCTGATCGAAGCTGTGCACTATCGGGCGGCGCCGCATGCGACCGCCGACGATCCGAAGGCGTACATCGACATGCAGCGCGTCGAAGAAGAACGCGCGCGCGAGTGCCTCGGTCGATTCGAGAGCGTGCTGAAGGACGCCGGAGTTCTGAGCGACGAGCAAATCGAGTCGACACGGACCGAATGCGAGGAGCTGATGCGCGCCGGGATCGCCGCCGCGGAGGCAGAGCCGCCCGCAGATCCCGAGCTGGTTTTCACGCACGCATACGTCGACCCACCGGAGAACATGCGCAATGGCTGAGCTCACACTGGTGGAAGCGGTCAACGACGCGCTGCATTGCGAGCTCGAGCGCGACGCGAACGTGATGGTGCTCGGCGAGGACGTCGGCCGCGCCGGCGGCGTCTTTCGTGCGACGGCGGGGTTGCGCGATCGCTTCGGGTCGGACCGCTGCGTCGACACGCCGCTCGCCGAAGCCGGGATTCTCGGCAGCGCCATCGGCCTCTGCATGGCGGGCTGGCGACCGGTTGTCGAGATGCAGTACGACGCGTTCTCGTACCCGTCGTTGAACCAGCTGATCACCCACGTCGGGCGGTACCGGTGGAGGAGTGGCGGGAAGATGGAGTTCCCGCTCACGATCCGCATGCCGTACGGCGGCGGCGTGCGCGCGCCCGAGCTGCACGACGACTCGCCGGAGACCTACTACGTGCACACGCCGGGCATCAAGGTTGCGATCCCGTCGACGCCGGCGGATGCGAAGGGTTTGCTCGCCGCGGCGATTCGCGACCCCGATCCGGTCGTGATCCTCGAGCCGAAGCTCGTCTATCGCACCGCGCGCGGCGAGGTGCCGGAAGGCGAGCACGTCGTGCCGCTCGGTCAGGCGCGCCTCGCGCGCGAAGGAAGTGACGTCACGCTGATCGCGTACGGCGCGATGGTGAAAGTGTGCGAGGACGCGGCGGACGCGCTCGACGTGTCGTGCGAGATCGTCGACATCCGCTCGTTGCGCCCGCTCGACGAGGCGTCGATTCTCGCGTCGGTCGCGAAGACCGGACGCGTCGTGATCGTGCACGAGGCGCCGCGCACCGTCGGCTTCGGCGCGGAGATTGCAGCACTGATCGCGGAGAAGGCGATCTTCGACCTGCACGGCCCGGTGCTGCGCGTGACGGGCTTCGACGTGCCGTATCCGTACTGGACGATCGAGGACGCGTACATGCCGTCGGTCGAGCGCGTGACGGCGGCCGTCCAGAAGTTGCTCTGAACGAGCGCCTACGTCTCTGGCTGGAGCGCGGCCGCGGCGGCGGCTACTACCTGCGCGACGCGGCGACGAACGAAGAGGTGCGCTCGGAGGATCCGCGCATCCGCGTGATCGCGGTCGCGGGCGTGTCGTTTCGCCCCGGCGCGGTTGCGGATTCGTCGTTCGATCCCGGCGCTCGGCTCACGCTCGTGCCGGAGCCCGACAACGAGCACGACCGAAACGCGATCGCCATTTGGAACGAAGGCCGCACGCTGCAGGCCGGTTACGTGCCGAAGGACGTCGCGCCGGAGCTCGCCGGCGACGAAGTCGCGGTCTCGCTCTGGCGGGCGGGCGAGGGGCTTCGCGTGCTGCTCGCCCCGGCAGGCTCCTGGGTGGGGCGGCCGCGCCGCTAACGTCCACCGCCGATGGCCTACGAGTTCAAGCTGCCCGACCTGGGCGAGGGGTTGACCGAGGGAGAGATCGCGCGCTGGCTCGTCGCCGAGGGCGACGACATCGCCGAAGACCAGCCGCTCGTCGAGATCCAGACCGACAAGACGACGGTCGAGATCCCGTCACCCGCCGCAGGCAAGGTCTCGTCGATCCTCGTGGCCGAAGGCGCGACCGTGCCTGTCGGCACCGTCCTCGTCGTCATCGGCGGCGACGGAGAGTCCAAGCCTGAAGCGCGGGTCCAGGCGACGCCGCTCGTGCGCAAGGTCGCGGCCGAGCTCGGTGTGGACCTCGCGACGGTCACGGGAACCGGCGCGGGCGGGCGGATCACAGAAGACGACGTGCGCGCGGCCGGTGGCGGCGCGACGACGACCGAAGGACGGCGCGAGCCGGTGCGCGGCGTGCGCAAGAAGATCGTCGAGCACCTCGCACGCGCGCATCGCGAGATCCCGGCCGTCACGTACGTCGAAGAGTGCGACTTCACCGACGTCGACCTCAAGCAGCTGCTGCCGCTCGTGCTCAAAGCGACGGCGGAAGCGCTGAAGAAGTTCCCCGAGCTGAACGCGCGACTCGACCGCGACGACATCGTCTACCTCGACCGCTACGACATCGGCGTCGCCGTACAGACCGACCAGGGACTCGTCGTCCCCGTCGTCCGCGACTGCGACACGCGCAGCATCGACGAGCTGCGCACCGACGTCGACGCGCTCGCCGAGAAGGCGCGCACCGGCAAGCTCGAGCCGTCGGAGCTGCACGGCTCGACGTTCACCGTCACCAGCGCCGGCAAGCTCGGCGGCCTGCTCGTCACGCCGCTGATCAACCATCCCGAGGTCGGCATTCTCGGCGTGCATCGCATCGCCGACCGCCCTGCGGTTCACGGCGGCGCGGTTGCCGTGCGCAAGATCGGGAACATCAGCGTCACGTTCGACCATCGCGTCGTCGACGGCGCGCGCGCTGCGGAGTTCACCCTCGACGTGATTGCGAGACTGGAGGGCTGATGGGAGCTTGGTACTGGATCGGTGTGCTGGCGGGTATCGGCGCCGCGCTCGGCGTCGCGTCATCGGTACGCGTGCGCACGATCTCGGTTCCCGCGGCGTTGATCGTCGTGATCGCTGTAGCGCTCGTGGTGAAGAGTTGGCCGGAGGCGATCGCGGGCGTGGTGGGCGTCGCGCTCGGCTTCATCGGCTCCGCGCCGGTGATCACCGGCGCCATGCGCCGCGGGGGTACGGGCTTCGGCGTGTCGTTGATCATCGGTGCGTTTGCGATCGTGCTCGCGGGACTCGCCTTCGTCCCCGTACTTGGCTACGTCGAAGCTGTCGCGCTGCCGGCACTCGGCCTGCGTCTGCGTGGCCGCACGCCCGACCGGCACGCGGGCCTCCGCACGCTCACAAAATGAGCTCCAAGCCGGTCGTGCTGGTCGTCATCGACGGCCTCACGCCATCGATGCTCGAGGCGACGAGCACGCCTGCGCTTCGCTTTCTGCTCGAGCACGGTGAGTACCGCCGCGCGACCTCGACCTTTCCGTCGCTCACACCCGTCTGCCTCGCATCGATCGCGACCGGCGCGCACCCAGACGTGCATGAGATTCCGCACCTCGTCTGGTGGTACCGCAAGGAGCAGCGCATCGTCGAGTACGGCTCGTCGTTCGGCGCCGTGCGGGCGGCCGGGCTTGCGCGCTCGCTGCGCGACACGATCATCGACCTGAACGCAAAGCATCTCAGCAAGAACGCCGAGACGATCTTCGAGTCGCTTGAGGGTGTGGGCCTCACCACCGCCGCGATCAACATCACGTGCTACCGCGGTCCGCATCGGCATCTCGCATCGATTCCCGGCGTCCCGCCGGTGTACGGGCCATCCCGTTTCTTCTTCTACTCGCTCTACGAGAGCGAGCGCACAGGCGCGCCAATGGCGGTGCGCAACCGTTCGCTCGGCTCGATCGACGCCTACGCCGCGGCGGTCGGACGCTGGCTCGTGACGCGCGACGGCTTCGATCTGCTCGTCTTCTACTTGCCGGACTACGACTACGCGTCGCACGCGGCCGGCCCCGACACGGCGTACGACGCGCTCGCGCGCAGCGACGCTGCGATCGCGGCACTGATGGACGCCGCGGGTGGCCCCGACGAGTTCCTCGACCGCTATGCAGTGGCAGTGTTCTCGGACCACGGCCAGTCGAAGAGCGAGCATGCCGCGATGTTGGACGCCGGTGACGCGCTCGTTACCGCGTCGAACCGGGCGGCAATGGTGTACACGGACGACCCGCGCGCGGCTGCGACGCGGCTCGAGACGCAGCCGGCCGCCGGGCTCGTGCTGTTCTACGAGAACGGCGAGCTCGTCGTGCGCCGCGGCCGCGACGAAGATGTGTCGCTGCTCGACGGCGTCCCCGATGGACGCGCCCGTGTCGAAGCGGCCCTCCGTAACCCGAACGCCGGCGAGGTTCTCGTCTCTGCCGCGTCGGGTTGGGAGTTCCCCGATCTCGCCGGACGACATCACGTCGGCGGCGGCAGTCACGGATCGCTCGAGCTCGCCGATTCGGAAGTGCCGATGCTCACCGTCGGTCTCGGTGTGCCGCCGCCGTCGATCACGGGCATCAAGGGCGTCGTGAAGGAGCACTTCGGCGTCTGACTGGATCGACCGGCAGCTCGCGCGGCGCGGCATCAGCGACGCGCGCGTGCTTGCCGCGATGAGAAATGTGCCGCGTGAGCGGTTCGTTCCCGAAGCTGCGCGCGCACGCGCATACGACGACGCGGCGCTGCTACTCGGCTGCGGCCAGACGATCTCCCAGCCGTACGTCGTCGCGTTGATCTGCGAGTCGCTCGCGCTCACCGGCGAGGAACGCGTGCTCGATGTCGGCACGGGTTCGGGTTACCAAGCCGCGGTGCTGGCCGAGCTCGCGGCCGAGGTGGTGTCGATCGAGCGCATTCCCGAGCTGGCCGAGCGGGCGCGCGCGAACCTCGAGGGAAGCGGCGTCGAGGTCGTCGTCGGCAACGGCTGGGACGGCCTGCCGGAGCGAGCCCCCTTCGACGCAATCGCGGTTGGAGCGGCTGCTCCCGAGCCGCCGCCGAAGCTTGTGGAGCAGCTGGCCGCGGCCGGGCGGCTGGTACTCCCGGTCGCCGACGTACTCGTCGCCATCGTCAAGGACGGCGAAGAACTCCATACGAAAGCCATTGCGCCTGTCCGATTCGTCCCTCTAGTTCGGTAGCCTCGTGCGCTGACGTGTCCGTCGCCGCCCGCACGGTGCGCGCCCTGCGCCATCCGCCCAACTGGATCCAACTCGCGAAGTTCGGCGTAGTCGGTGCGAGTGGCTTCGTCATCAACATCGCGATCTACCAAGCGCTGCTCGGGATCGGTGCGCACACTGCAGCCGCGATCTCCTTCGTCGTGTCGGCCGCGAGCAACTACTGGTGGAACCGCCACTGGACGTTCGTCGAGCAGAAGGGCCATTTCGCGATGCAGGGGATGCGCTTCTACACCATCTCGCTCGTCGCGTTCGGCGTGAACCAGCTGTGGTTGTTCGTCTTTCTCGACTCGATCGGCTGGGGCAAGCTCGTGTCCGAGGTTGTCGCCATCATCCTCGTCACGCCCTTGAACTTCCTCGGCAACAAGCTCTGGTCTTTCCGGCGTTGAAGTTCGCGGCCGTCGCGCTCCTCGCGCTCGCGCTCGCACCCGCGGCGCTCGCAAAAGGGCCGACGACGACGACGCTTCCCATCCAGACGCAGCCGCAGCTCGAGACGAAGGCGCGGCTCACCGAGCACCAAGCGCTTTCGATCTTCCTCGCGTACCCGAAGGTGCGCGACTGGCTGAAGCGCTACCCCAAGAACCCCACGACCGACGCCACCTTCGCGCACGGCGCGTGGAAGGTCCAGGTGTGGTCGGGCAAGGCCGGCGAGATCGCGACCGGTGACATCGACGACCCCACCGGCGCAGTGCTCGATGCGTGGACGGGCCCACAGGTCGCATGGACGATGGCGCGCGGCTACCCAGGTGCGTTCGGCGGCAAGGAGATCAACAGCTACGGCTTGTGGCTCGGCTTCGTCGCGCTGTTCCTCGTCGGCTTGATCGACTGGCGGCGCATCGTCTCGTGGCGCACCGTCGACCTGCTTGCACTCGTCTCGTTCTCGGCGTCACTGTGGTTCTTCAACCACGGGAACATCTTCGCGGCGATGCCGCTCGCGTATCCGGGGATGGTGTGGCTGATCGCGCGTTGTCTCTGGATTGCGCACATCGACAAGCCACCGGCAGAGCGGGCGCGGTGGCCGATCTGGGTGCTTGCCGCGGCCGCGGTGTTCACCGCGGGGTTCCGCATCGGTCTCAACGCGCGCGCGTCGAACGTCATCGACGTCGGTTACTCGGGCGTGATCGGCGCGCAGCGGATCGCGACGGGCCAAGTGCCGTACGGGAACTTCCCGATCGAGGGCTCCCGCCCCGAGTGTGGGCCGTCCGACTCGAACGGCGAGGTTCGCGACCGCATCCAGACCAACGGCTACTGCGAGACCGCCAACGCGCTCGGCGACACCTACGGTCCCGTGTCGTACGAGGCGTACCTGCCCGGCTACTGGATCTTCGGCTGGTCGCACCACTGGGACAGCCTCCCTGCGGTGCACGCGACGTCGATCATCTTCGACATCCTCTGCCTGATCGGGATGGCGTTTGCCGGCCGGAGGTTCGGCGGCGCCCGCGGCGCGGCGACGATGGCGTTTGCGTGGGTCGCGTGGCCGTTCAGTCAGTACGTGTCGAGCTCGAACACGAACGACTCGATCATGCCCGCGTTGCTGATCTGGGGCTTCGTGTTCATCACGAGCGACTACGCGCGCGGCGCGTTCGCTGCGCTCGGGGCGTGGACCAAGTTCGCTGCGCTACCAGTGCTGCCGTTGTGGCTCGGCTATCCCGAGGCGCGGCGTCCGCGCATCACCGCGCGCACGCTGGCCGGCTTCGCCGTTGCAACGCTTGCGGCGTTTTCGATCCTCTTCCTCGACGGCTGGAACATCGTCCACCAGGTGCACGTGTTCTACGACCGCACGATCAAGTTCCAGATGGGAAGGTCGTCGCCCTTCTCGCTGTGGGACTGGCGTCAGTACCACGCCAAGGGGCTGCCCAACCTTCATGTCGTGCAGTTGGTGCTCGAGGGGCTGCTGATCGCCGGTGCGCTCGCACTTGGCTGGTGGCCAAAGCACCGTTCGCCGCTCCGGCTTGCCGCCTACACGGGCGCGCTCCTGATTGGATTCGAAATCGTCCTGACGCACTGGTTCTATCTCTATCTCCCGTGGTTCTTCCCGTTCGTCGCGCTCGCGCTGCTCGCATCGCCGCCGGGCCGTCCGGTGGCCGATGAAGAGCCGGCGCCTCTTCCCGTCTGAGGACGCCGCGCTGCGCGCCGGCGCGGCTGCTGCTCTCTTCCTCGCTTGCTTCGCGCTCGTCCACGTGTGGTTCTGGGCGCACGGGCAGATCTCGGATGTCGGCGAGTACCAGGAGTACGGCGACAACATCGTTCACGGTGGCCTCGTCCCCTATCGCGACTTCGCAGTCGACTATCCGCCCGGCGCGCTGCCGGCGTTCATCGTCCCCGAGGTCGCCGGCGCGTATACGAGTGCGTTCGAGCTGCTGATGGCGGCTTGCGGGCTCGTCTTGATCGGCGTTGCCGAGCGCATCCGTCCGCGCGCCGCGTGGTTCGTCGCAGTCTCGCCGTTGCTCGTCGGTCCGACGATCTACTCGCGCTTCGACCTCTGACCCGCGCTGCTCGCGACGGCAGCTCTTGCGGCGCTCGTCGCCGGCAAGCACAAACTCGGCTGGGGGCTGCTTGGTGTCGCGATCGCGGCGAAGGCGTGGCCGCTCGTGCTCGTGCCGCTTGCGCTTGTGTGGTCGTTTCGGCACGGCCGCCGCTTCGCGCCGCTCGCCGCCGTTGCGACGCTGGGCGCGATCGTGCTCCCGTTCGTCGCGCTCTCACCGCACGGGGTGTGGGCGAGCGTCGACAACCAGGCGTCCCGGCCGCCGCAGATCGAGAGCCTCGGCGCCTCGTTCGTCACGACGTTCGGCCACCCGCATGTCGTCGACTCGCACGGCTCGCAGAACGTCGCCGGGTACGGCTGGCTGGGCGCTACTTCACTGGTTGTCGCGACGCTCGCGCTGCTCGCGCTTTGGTTCGCGTACGCGCGCGGCGCGCAGACATCAGCACGGTTGTTGCGCTATGCCGCCGCAGCCACCTGCGCCTTTGTGGCGTTCGACAAGGTGCTGTCGCCGCAGTTCCTGATCTGGCTCGTCCCGCTTGTGCCACTCGTGCGCGGGCGGCGCGGTGTCGCCGCTGCCGGTTTGCTCGCCGTCGCACTCGTGCTGACGCAGGTGTGGTTCCCGTGGCGCTACTGGGACTACGCCGACCACTTCCACCTCGCCGGCGTCGTGCTTGCGCGCGACCTCGTGCTCGTCGCGCTGCTTGGGGCGCTTGTTGTCCCGCTAAGAGACTTCGACGCGTAGCGTCTCGACCGCGGTTGCGCGTCCGCTCTCGTCGCAGTCGACGATCGCGCCCTCGATGCGCACGTCGCCGCTCGCGGGCTCGAGTCGCACCGGCATGCCGGTGAGGAACCGGTTGATCGCTCCTTCGGCGATGGAGCCGATCACCGAGTCGTGCGGGCCGGTCATGCCTGCGTCGGAGAGCGCCGCAGTCCCGCCGGCAAGCACGCGCGCATCGTTTGTCTGCACGTGCGTGTGTGTGCCGAGCACTGCGGTGACGCGCCCGTCGAGGTAGCGCGGCAGCGCAACCTTCTCGCTCGTCGCTTCGGCGTGGAAGTCGACGAACACGATCGGCGTCGAGCGTCGTGCTTCTTCGACCAGCCGGTCGGCGGCGAGGAACGGGTTCTCGTACGGGTTCAGCGAGAAGACTCCGAGCAGGTTGATGACCGCGACGCCGCTGTGAATCGCCATGCCGATGCCGGGCGTGCGCGGCGACAGATTCGCGGGGCGAAGAACGCGATCGGTGCCGGAGAGGTACGGCGCGAACCCCGCCTGGCCCCACGTCCAGTTGCCGAGCGTGATGACGTCGGCGCCCGATGCGAGCAGGCTGTTCGCGATCTTCGCGGTGATGCCGCGGCCCGCCGCGGCGTTCTCGCCGTTCACGATGCAGAAGTCGACGCCGAGCTCTTCGCGCAGCGAGGGGAGTTGGGTCTCGACGGCGCGGCGGCCCGGTGCGCCGAACACGTCGGCGACGAACAGAACCCGCACTACTGGATTTGTAGCGTCGCGCTCGGGTGCACTTCGACCACGACATGGTTCCCCGTGTCGTTCGTGTAGTGCGAGAGCACTTGCCGTTCAACCGACGAGAAGTCGACGATCTCTCCGAGCTTCGATCCACCTGCCGTCAGTGCCGAACCGACGGCGAGCGACGGGTCGACGCGCACGTGCGAGATCGTGACGACAAGTGACGGTGCGCCGCTCGGCTGAATCTCGATCGTCGAGCCGCGCGGTCTGCCGTTGAGCACGAGATTCGAGATGCCGACGACCGAGCCGTCGACAGGCGAATACACGTCGGTGCCCGCCGGTCCTCCGACATCGAGCGACGACGTCGGTGAGCCGTCGCCACCCGGCAGTTGGTACCAACGCGGACCACCCGACGAGCCGCCGATGATCGAGTGCAGCACACGCTTGATCACGCCTTGGTTCGCTTGCGCGCCGACAGGCGACAGCGAGATCGATCCGTCGCTACCCGCCTGATAGCCGACTGCGGTGACCCGCAGCTGGCTCACCGGCAGCTGCAAATGCAGCGAGCCGATCCGCGCGACGATCTCCGGAGACGGTGGGCCCGCCGGGATCAGCAGCTTCGCGGCCGCGTTCGCCGCGGGCGCGGTCTGCGGCGAGCCGCCCGAGCCGCCAAACGCCGACACGAGCACGACGACCACGGCGATGATCGCGAGGACGAGCAGTACAGCGACATGCCGGCGGCGCCGCTCGAGCTCACGCTGCCTCCGGCGCGGAACACGCGCACGACGAGGTGGCGCCGACATGCGGGGCACCGTAGCGAACCCCTGGTGGCCTTTCAACGGAGAAACCACGGTTTCCGAGGGATCAAGCGCCAGGCTGCCGAACGTCCAGTCCCAGTCAGGCGGTCGAAGGCTTCTGACGCCAGAGCTAGCATCGAGCGCGTGATGGTGGTTCCGCGCTGGATTCAGCTGATCGGGCTGCCGTTGCTGCTCGTGTTCGCGTGGGTGATCGCCACCACCGCGGGTCACGTCGTCTTCCTCTTCCTGGTCGCGGCGCTGCTCGCCCTCCTGCTCGACCCGCTCGTTCGTGCGCTCCAGAGGGTGCGCGTCCCGCGCGGCCTAGCAGTCGCGCTCGTGTACCTCGCGGGTGTCGCTGCGCTCGCGCTCGTCATCTTCGGGATCGCCACTGCCGTCGTCACCCAGACGAAAACTGCGGCGACTCGCTTCAACGATTACTTCACGAATACTCACGGCAAGTCCGGACAGACCGCCGCGTACCAAGACGTCGATCGTTTGCAGCAGTGGCTGAACTCGCATCACCTGCGCTCGATCAAGATCGAGAAGGAAGGTCACAAGATCGTGCGGCAGATCCAGCGGCGCGACGTCGGCAAGTACACACACCGCATCGTCACGTTCGCCGAGGGAGCTGCGATCTCGATCGGCAAAACACTGTTCGCAGTCGTGCTGCTGCTCGTCGTGTCGATCTACATGCTGCTCGACATGGACCGCTTCTCGCGCGCGGTCGATCGCCGGTTCCCGCCGCGCGCCGACCAGTTGTCGCTCGTGCGCAGCATCGAGAATGCGCTGGTCGCGTACGTGCGCGGGCAGGTTGCGCTGAGCTTGATCATCGGCACGAGCGCGGGCCTCGGTTTGTGGGTGCTTGCTGCGGCCGGATTGCTGCCGCACGCCGAGCAGTACGCGCTGCTCTTCGGTGCGTGGGTCGCGCTCACCGAAGTGATTCCGTATCTCGGGCCGTGGCTCGGCGCGATCCCGCCGGTCATCTACGCCGCGGTCGTGCACCCGCTCTCCGCCTTGTGGGTCGTGATCCTTTTCCTCGTCATCCACCAGCTGGAGGGGCACGTGGTCGTACCGAAGGTGATGGGGTCGGCGCTGCGGCTCCACCCGCTGCTCGTGATCTTCGGCCTCGGCGCCGGCGCCGAGATCTACGGTCTGCCGGGCGCGCTCGTCGCGCTGCCGACGCTGGCCGTGGCCCGCGCGACGTGGGAGTTCTTCGGCCGCCGGGTCACGCTCGAGAAGTGGTCAGGGCGTACCCTTTCGCCGTGAGCACTTTCCCGGTGACGCGGCTTCGGCGGCTGCGCGGCTCGGCGCCGCTGCGCGACCTCGTTCGCGAGACCTCTCTCTCGGTCGACGACCTGGTGATGCCGCTCTTCGTGGCGCCCGAGGCGCTGCCCAACGAGCGGCTGCCCGGCCTCCAGCGCTTCACCGTGGACGGCGTCGTCGCGGAGTGCGAGGAGCTCGTCCGCCTCGGCATCAAGGCCGTGATCCTCTTCGGCATCCCGGAGGCGAAGGACGAGGAGGGCTCCGGCGCGTGGATCGACGACGGCGTCGTGCAGCGCGCCTTGCGTGCGCTCCGGCCGCGCTTCCCCGAGCTGTTGCTGCTCACCGACGTATGTCTTTGTGAGTACACGTCGCACGGTCATTGCGGCGTATTGGACGGCGAGCACATCGACAACGACGCAAGTGTCGACCTGCTTGCGCGCACCGCGGTGTCGCATGTCGAAGCCGGCGCCGATGTTGTGTGCCCGAGCGACATGATGGACGGCCGCGTCGCCGCGATTCGCGAGCGCCTGCCGCAGACGCCGATCATCGCCTACTCGGCGAAGTACGCGTCCGCGTTCTTCGGCCCGTTCCGCGACGCCGCCGGCAGCGCACCCTCGTTCGGCGACCGGCGCGGCTACCAGATGGATCCGGGCAACGTGCGCGAAGCGATCCGCGAATGTGAGCTCGATGTCGCCGAAGGCGCCGACGTATTGATGGTGAAACCGGCCCTCCCTTATCTCGACGTGCTCAGGGCAGTTCGCGACCGTTTCGACTTGCCGCTCGCGGCGTACAACGTCAGCGGCGAGTACGCGATGTTGAAAGCAGCCGCCGCCGCAGGCGACATGGACGAGCGCGCCGCAGTCGTCGAGTCGCTCACCGCAATCCGCCGCGCCGGCGCCGACATCGTCTTCACCTACTGGGCGAAAGAGTTCGCAGGTTGGCTCTAACGGAGACGTCGGCCCTGTGGGGGCGCGCGCGGCGCGCCATCCCGGGCGGCGTCAACTCGCCGGTGCGCGCGATGCGTGGCGTCGGCCTCGACGAGCCGCTGTTCGTTTCGCGCGGCGAAGGCGCGCACATCGAGACGCAGGACGGCCGCCGCCTCGTCGACTGGGTGCAGTCGTGGGGCCCGCTGATCTTCGGCCACGCCGATCACGAGACGGTCGAGGCGGTGCGCAACGCCGCGCTCGACGGCACGACGTTCGGCGCAGCGACCGAGCGGGAGGTCGAGCTGGCGGAGGAGATCGCCGACGCGATGCCGTCGATCGAGCTCGTGCGCCTCGTCTCGTCGGGGACGGAAGCCGCGATGTCTGTCGCACGCCTCGCGCGCGCGTTCACGAGCCGCGATCGCATCCTCGTCTTTGCCGGCGGCTACCACGGTCACGCCGACCAGTTCCTGGCGAGCGCTGGGTCGGGTCTTGCGACGCTCTCGATTCCGAGCTCGCCCGGCGTGCCGAGCGGTGTCACGGCGGACACGATCGTCGTCGACTACAACGACATCACCGCGGTTGCCGCCGCTGTGGAGAAGTACGGCGAAGGGCTCGCAGCGATCATCGTGGAGCCGGTTGCCGGGAACATGGGCTGCGTCCCACCGAAAGCTGGGTTTCTAGAAGCACTTCGGGCCCTCGCCGATGCGAGCGGCGCGCTACTCGTCTTCGACGAGGTGATCAGCGGCTTCCGTGTCGGGCGCGGCGGTGCGCAGGAGCGGTTCGGCGTCACGCCGGACTTGACCATCCTCGGAAAGATCGTCGGCGGCGGGCTCCCGCTCGCCGCATTCGGCGGCCGCGGGGACGTGATGGAACGCCTCGCGCCGTCCGGT
Source organism: Gaiellaceae bacterium (assembly GCA_036278975.1). GTDB lineage: Bacteria > Actinomycetota > Thermoleophilia > Gaiellales > Gaiellaceae > PALSA-600. Next base: position 21,344 of record DASUKC010000065.1, on the reverse strand, counting down.
CACGTCTACCAGGCGGGAACGCTGAGCGGTAATCCGCTCGCGACCGCTGCGGGACTATCGGTGCTGCGCCGGCTGCGCGACCCGGCGGTTTACGAGCAGCTCGAGCGCACCGCCGCGCGGCTCGCAGAAGGACTCGCGCCCTACGGCCGTGTGCAGCGCGTCGGCGCGATGCTCACGCTCTTCGTCAACCGCGACGAGCCCGTCGAGAAGTTCGAAGAGCTCGACCGCGACGCATTCGCGGAGCTCTTCCGTGGCTTGCTCGCGCGCGGCGTGTACATCGCGCCGAGCCCGTACGAGTGCTGGTTCCCGTCGCTCGCACACGACGACAGCGTCGTCGACGAGACGATCGAGCTCGTAGCTCAAGCAATGGGGGCGGATGTCCTCGGTCGCTGAGTCGATCGTCGCCGGCGCGCGCGGCGAAAGCGCTGTGTGGGCGAGCTCACTTCGCCAACGCGATGACTGGCAGCCCGTGTTCTCGCCGCTCGCCCCGGCGCAGTTCGCACTGGGGCTGGAGACGATCTACGAGGCATACCTCGTGCACTACGGGGCGCCGAGGTTGTTCGACGCGCCCGATCGCAACGACGCGGTGTTGCTCGGCGACTACCTCTACGCGCACGGGCTCGTGCGCATCGCCGAAGCCGGCGGCGTGCCTGCGGTCGAGGCGATGTCTCGCCTCATTTCCCGCTGCGCCGCGCAGCGTGCCGAGGGCGCGAACGGCGACGCCGACGTTTGGCTGGACGCCGCCCGCGACCTCGGCGGCGAGCCCGCGCCCGACGAGATCGTGCGTGCGCTTGCCCTCCACTCCGCTAGAGTCGGGCTGTGATTCTGGATGCCGCCAGCGAGGGCACGCATGTCATCTTGGGCATGCTCGTCGTCGGTTTGATCTTCCTCGGCGTGATCGCCATCGGCCAGTTCACGCACTGGGCGAACCACCGGCGCGCCGAGCGCAAGCGCGCCCGGCGCACCGCGTACTAGACCTCTTAGATCACCGACCGCAGTTCACGGCGAACGCGGTCGAGCTCCTGCCGGAACGCTTCGAGCTCGTCGTGGCTTGCGCCACGCTCGCTGAGGATGTTCTGCACGAGCTCGAGCCCGCGCGCCTGGAGGAGCAGGTCGTCGATCGAGTGGTTGATGAGCGTGGTTGTCATGCGGCCTCCCGAAGTGCAGGTTCGAAGTCGACTGCAGGCTGGTGCTCGCGGTGTGGGCGCAACCTGGGCGCGAGCGCGGCAGCCGCGAGGGAGAGGACGGCGAGCGCGCCGAAGACGGCGTGGTCGCCACGGACGGTGTCGGCCAGTGTCGGGGCGTGCCCGGCGACCGACGATGCGAGTGTGGCCGCTGCGGCGAGCCCGACTGCCCCGCCGACCTGGCGGCTGGTGTTGACGAGACCGGATGCGACGCCTGCGTGCTGCGGGCGCGTTCCGGCGAGCGACGCGATGGTCACTGCGACGAAAGCCGTGCCGAGGCCCACGCCCATCAGCAGGAACGACGGCAGCAGGTCGGTCACGTAGTGGCCGTCAACCGGCAGCCGGACGTACAACGCCTGCGATGCGGCCATCAACAGCAGCCCGAACGCGAGCACCGGGCGTGCGCCGATCGGCGCCACGAGCCGCTGCGCGACGTTCGACATGACTGCGACACCGAGCGCGATCGCAGTGAACGCCGCGCCCGTCTGCATCGCGGAGTAGTGCAGCACCTGCTGCAGGTACAGCGTCAGCAAGAAGAACTGCGCAAACCCGACCGACGCGATGACGGCCGTGATGAACGCGCCGACGCCGAGCGTCGTCCCGCGGAACGCGGCGAGCGGAAGCAGCGGCGACGGTGCGCGACGCTCGACGAGAACGAACGCGGCGGCGAGCACGGCCGACGCAGCGAGCGCCGACAGCGTCAGCGCGCTCGACCAGCCGTCGGTCGTCGCCTTTGTCAGTGCGAAGACGAACGCCATCGTCGAGCCGGTCACCGTGGTGGCGCCAAGGACGTCGAAGTGGCGGCCGAGACCATCCGCGCGGCTTTCCGCGAGGAAGCGGGGCGCCAGCGCGACGACCGCCAGCCCGACCGGGACGTTGATGTAGAAGACCCACGGCCAGCTGAGCGCCGACGTGAGAACCCCGCCGAGCAGGACGCCGACGGCGGCGCCGCTGCCTGAAGCCGCACCCCACAGGCCGAGCGCCAGGTTGCGGTCGTGGCCTTCGGCGAAGCGCGTCATCAGAAGCGACAGGCCTGCCGGCGCGAACAGCGCACCGCCGACTCCCTGAATCGAGCGGAAGACGATCAGCGAGGCCGGCGACCAGGCAATCGCGCACAGCGCCGACATGACGGTGAACAGGGCCAAGCCGATGACGAACAGGCGCCGGCGGCCGAGCAGGTCGGACAGGCGACCGCCCAGCAACAGGAAGCCCCCGAACGTCAGGGCGTAGCCGCTGATCACCCACTGGAGACCGGCGGCGGAAAAGTGAAGATCGGACTTGATCGCGGCGAGCGCGACGTTCACGATCGACATATCCAGGACGACCATGAATTGGGCGGCCAGGATGAGGGTAAGAACCGCCCACCGCGACCCGCGCTGGGCCAGGTTGATTGGAAGGACAGTCGAAATTGAAGAGCCAGCCATATATCGTCTCCCTAAATCGTGGAACGAGACAACGATAGCAGACGCCGACCGTAGGGCGCGCTACACTTCGTAACCGAGATGACCACACCCCTGGAAAAGCCCGCCGTGAAGCTCCCGGCGAAGCCGCCGAAGGAGCTGCTGAAGAGCACCGCCTTCCTGTTGAAGCGGCTCGGCTTCGGGATCAAGGAGCGGACGATGGAGGCCTTCGAGGCCGAGGGCGCCAACCCGTATCAGCACGGCGTTCTCTGCTCCCTTGCAGAGAGCGACGCCGAGACGCAGTCGACGATTGCCGATGCGCTCGGCTACGACCGCAGCTGGCTGGTGGGTCTGCTCGACGAGCTCGAGGAGCAGGGCTTCATCGAGCGCAAGCCCGATCCGGCCGACCGCCGCCGCAACGTCGTCACGCTGAAGCCGGAAGGCAGGGAACGGCTCCTCGAACTGCGCGGCGTCATCAAGCGCGTCGAGGAGGAGTTCTTCGCGCCGCTCAGCTCCGCCGAGCGCCACCAGTTGCATGCGCTTCTGCAGAAGCTCGCCGGCGGCAACGACCCTCGCTTCAAGGCAAACGGCAGCAAGTAAAGGCAGCGCGTCAGCGCGTTTGCGTGCCTGGCACCTCATCCAAAAAGTGCCAGGCACGTGATGGTGCTTCGCACTGTCTCTAAGGCGAACGGCAGCAAATAAATAGACTCGGCCGCGTGCCGAGCCGTGACCTGCGCGAGTGGATCGCGCTCCTGGAGAAGGAAGGCGAGCTCGTCCGCGTATCCGCGGAGGTCGACCCGCACCTGGAAGTCACGGAGATTGTGGCGCGAACAGTCAGGGCCGGTGGACCCGCGCTTCTCTTCGAGCATCCGAAAGGCTCGCAGCATCCGCTGCTGATCAACCAATTCGGAACCGAACGGCGCATGTGCCTGGCGTTCGGCGTCGACTCACTCGACGACGTCGCCGCAAAGCTCGCAGACGTGCTCGAGATGCAGCCGCCTGAAGGCATCGCAGCGAAGGTGCGCGGGCTGAAGACGCTCAAGTCGATCGCGGACTCACGGCCGAAGACGGTGCGCAGCGGCGCCTGCCAAGAGGTGGTGCTCACCGGCGACGACGTCGATCTCTCGCGCCTGCCGGTGCAGACGTGCTGGCCGCACGACGCGGCGCCGTTCATCACGCTGCCGGCCGTCATCACGCACGATCCGCGCAACGGCAACCGCAACGTCGGCATGTACCGCCTGCAGGTGCTCGGGCCGCGTTCGACCGCGATGCACTGGCAGATCCACAAGGACGGCCGCGCCGACTATCTGTTCAGCGAAGGCAAGCTCGAAGTCGCGGTCGCGCTCGGGCTCGACCCGGTCACGGCGTACTCGGCGAGCGCGCCGCTGCCGAAGCACATCGACGAACTGATGGTCGCAGGCTTCCTGCGCGGCGAGCCCGTCGAAATGGTGAAGGGCGTCACCGTCGGCATCGAAGTCCCCGCGAACGCGGAGATCGTGCTCGAAGGCTACGTCGAACAGGGCGACCTCACGACGGAAGGCCCGTTCGGCGACCACACCGGCTTCTACACGCCGGCCGAGTTGTTCCCCGTGTTCCACGTCACCGCGATGACGATGAGGCGTGACGCGATCTATCCGTCAATCGTCGTCGGGAAGCCTCCGCAAGAAGATGCGTGGCTCGGCAAAGCGACCGAGCGGATCTTTTTGCCGGCGGTGAAGATGACCGTGCCGGAGATCGTCGACTACGACCTGCCCGTCGCCGGCGCGTTTCACAACCTCGCCATCGTCTCGATCCGCAAGGCGTTTCCCGGCCACGCGCGCAAGGTGATGCATGCGATCTGGGGCCTCGGGATGCTCAGCCTGACGAAGGGGATCGTGATCGTCGATGAGCACGTCGACGTGCACGACTACGAGGAGGTCATGTTCTACGTCGGGGCCAATGTCGACCCGAAACGCGACGTGCTGATCTCCGAGGGGCCGACCGACCACCTCGATCACGCGCCGACGCTGCAGTTCTTCGGCGGCAAGATCGGGATCGACGCAACGGCAAAATCCCCTGCTGAGGGGGCACGTGAGTGGCCTGAGGAGCTCGAGATGACCGCCGAAGTGAAGGCTCTCGTCGACCGTCGCTGGGCCGAGTACGGGATCGGGACAGCTCCGGTGGCGGAGAACGCCGAAATCGGGCAGAGTTCGCGGCGGCTGTTACGACGTTGACCAGCCGCCGCCGCGACCGCTTGAATCTGTACTGACCGCCCCGTTGCAGCCTCACGACGAAACCCCGCACGTCCCGGGTCCGAGCCTTTGGCCGGTCGGCTTTGCCGTCGGCATCGTCGTCCTGCTCGTCGGCCTGATCGTCTCGGTCTACGTCGCCATCGGCGGCGCGGTGATCGCGCTCGCGTTCGGGTTCCTGTGGGTGCGCGACTTGACGGTGGGTACGCCGCTCGCGCACGCAGAAGAGGTTTCGCCCGAAAAGTCGACCGGCGCGCAACTGCCGATGCCCGAAGGCGCCTCCGCGGCGCCGCCTGCTGAGCGCTACCCGCGCTCGAAGTTCCTCGAGCTGTCGACGCTCGGTCTCGGCGGTGTGATCGGCGGCATCGTCACCGCGCCCGCGCTCGGGTTCATGGTGATCCCGCCGTTCCTGCATCAGGGACAGAAGGACCACGACCTCGGGCCGCTCACCGACTATCCCGAAGGCAAGTACGTCGTCGCGACGTTCATGTCTGACCCGTCACAAGGCGAGGTCTCGAGGCGCACGGCATTCGTTCGGTACAACGGCCCGGTTGGCACGCAGCCGAGCTTCACGATCATCTCGAACCACTGCGCGCATCTCGGTTGCCCGGTGCAGCCGAACGGCCCTCTCGATTCGGCGCAGACGAAGAACTTCGGCGACGTCACGCTGATCCCGACGGTGTCGATCGCAGGCTTCGGCTGTCCGTGCCACGGCGGCCAGTACGACACCGAAGGCAACCGCATCGCCGGCCCGCCGGTGCGCGCACTCGACCGCTACTCGTATTCGATTCGCAACGGCCACCTGTTCCTCGGCGCGCCGTTCTCGGTCTCGCACGTGGTCGGCTCCGGTTCCGACGCGAAGATCAGCAGATGGAAGTTCTCGTTCCCCGGTGAGCACGTGAACGGGATCGAAAGTTGGATGTACCCGATTCAGCCTCCGCACTAATCGATGGCGACGCGCAGACTCACACGCTCCGAGCAGATTCAGCAGACGATCCTGTATCCGGTCGACTGGCTCGAGGAGCGCTCCGGCTTGGTCGGTGGCCTCAAGTACTTCCTCTTCCGCAAGGTGCCGGGCGACACGAACTGGTTCCAGACGCTCGGCGCGGCAACGCTCACCGCGTTCATCGTGCAGGCGCTGACCGGAGTGATCCTCGCGATGTACTACAAGCCGGATCCGCAGAACGCGTACGCGTCGATCCAGAACATCACGAACCACGTGTGGGCCGGCTGGCTTGTGCGCGGCATGCACCGCTGGGGTGCATCGGTGTTCATCATCCTCATGTTCATGCACATGGGGCGCGTGTTCCTGTACGGCGCATACAAGTACCCGCGTGAGCTGAACTGGATCATCGGCGTGCTGCTGCTCGCGAGCGGTCTCGGCGAAGGCTTCACCGGCTATCTGCTGCCGTGGGATCAGACCGCGTACTGGGCCACCGTCGTCGGCATCAACATCAACGGCACGGCGCCGATCCTCGGGCCGTTCCTCGCGCAGTTCCTACAGGGCGGCACGTACATCAACGGCGACACGCTGTCGCGCTTCTACTCGATTCACATGCTGCTGATCCCCGGCGCGATCTTCGCGCTGATCGGGCTGCACCTCTACCTCGTCGTGCGTCTCGGCGTGACATCCCCGCCGTGGTCGAAGGAAGCAGCGGGCAGCGGCCCGCTCGCCGACCCGTCGACGAACGGCGCCGGCGCTCGCTCCGGTCTCGTCAATCCGCGGGAACGGAAGGGCCGCTGATGGCAAGCGACAGAATCGTCGAGCGCCGCAAGGTCTTCGCGCAGTACAAGGCGGACGTCAAGGAGCGCGGCAAGCCGTTCTATCCGTACGCGATGTTCGAGGACACGGTGATGTCGCTCGTCGTCGTGTGCGTGATCGTTGGGCTCGCGATCGTCTGGCGCTACACGACGCCAGGCGCGCATCACACGACCGATGCGGGCTGGCTCGGCAAGCTCTACGACAAGCCCGCCGATCCGGGAACGATCAACTTCGTCCCGCGCCCGGATTGGTACTTCTACTTCCTCTTCTATCTGCTGCGCATCTTCAAGTGGCCGAACTCGGTGATCCTCGGCACGATCGGGATCCCGACGATCTGCCTGCTGCTGCTGATCGCGATTCCGTTCCTCGACGTTCGCTTCGAGCGGCGGCTGTTGCGCCGCCCGGTTGCGATGGTCGCGGCGGGCCTCGTCGTGATCTCGATGGGCGTGCTCACCTACAAGGGCGCGATAGCGAAGGAAGCGCTCGGTAGCGAGTTGCTCGCGGACGTCCCGCATTGGGCTGCGAGTGAGCACTTCCAGAACAACGCAAAGGCCATCGCGGGCGCGAAGTTGTTCGCCGTTTCCGGTTGTCTCAACTGCCACACGTACAACGGCGTCGGAGGTCACAACCTCGGTGCGCCTGAGCTCACCGCGGAGGGCGCGAAAAACAAGGGCATCGATTTCCAGATACGCCACCTCATGAACCCGGCCAGCGTGAACGCCGGCAGCCCGATGCCGAGCTTTGCAGGGCTGGGCCAGGCGAACCTGACCAAGCTCGCCACCTTCCTCGAAGCATCCAAGGGCGGCAAGTAAGACGGCTCCGCGCGTAGGCTTACGCGCGGTATGAACGTTTTCCTCGGTATCACCGGCGCGTCAGGGGCGCCCTATGCGCGCCGTCTTCTGCAGGCGCTCGCCGCCGCAGATTGCGAGGTCGGTGTTTGCGTGTCGGGTGCGGCGATCGAGGTGATCGCGACTGAGCTCTACGGTGACGCGCGTTTGTCGCAAGACGAAGTGCTCACACGCTTCACGGAGGGGACGGGCGACCAGGTGACCGTGTATGCGGCCAACGACTGGCGCGCCCCGTACGCCTCTGGCTCGGCCAAGGTCGACGCCTATGTGATCTGCCCGTGCTCGATGGGAACGCTTGGGACCATTGCCTCGGGAGCGATGCAGAACCTGATCCACCGCGCCGCGTCGGTCGCGCTGAAAGAGGAGCGCAAGCTGATCCTCTGCCCGCGTGAGACGCCACTGTCGACGATCCACCTCGAGAACATGCTCACGCTACGCCGTGCCGGCGCGACGATCATGTTCTTGGCGCCAGGCTTCTACCACGGCAGTGACAGCGTGGAACAGCTCGTCGACTTCATGGCCGCGCGCGTGCTCGACCACCTCGGACTCGAGAACGCCCTCGCGCCGAGGTGGGGCCAGTGACGCTCGCGCCCGACGCCGTCCGCACGATGTTCGATCGCATCGCGCCGGTGTACGACGCGATGAACCGCGTGATGACGATGGGCCTCGACCTGCGTTGGCGCCGCCTCACCGCGGCCGCCGTGGTGCAGCCGGGCGATCGCGTCCTCGACGCTGCCTGCGGCACCGGCGACCTCGCCGTCGCCGATGTGCGTGCGGGTGCGGCGCGCGTCACCGGTCTCGACTTCTCGGAGGGGATGCTCGCGCGTGCTCGCAAAAAGACTGTTCCAGTGGAATCCGGCGCAATCGAGTGGCTACAGGGCGACATGCTTGCGCTGCCGTTCGCGGACGGAACATTCGATGCGTACACCGTCGGCTTCGGTGTTCGCAACGCCTCCGATCTCGCGCTCGCGCTTTCCGAAGCAAGACGCGTGCTTCGTCCGGGCGGACGCATCGCGATCCTGGAGATCACGCGCCCGCGCGGCGTGCTGAAGCCGTTCTTCACGCTCTGGTTCGACAAGGTCGTGCCGTTGCTTGGCCGCTTGCTGCCGGGCGGGAGCGCCTACTCCTATTTGCCCGCGTCAGTGCGTCGGTTCCCAGGCGCCGAGGAGCTGGCGCGGTTGCTGCACGACGCCGGTTTCGGCGACGTGCGCTTTCGGCTGCTCGGCGGCTCGATCGTCGCATTGCACACAGGAGTCGCGGCGTGACGACGCTCACCGAGATCCACGCAACGCCGGGCCTCGCGCCGTACATGGCCGAGGTCGAGGCGGGCCTCGCCGAAGCGGTCGCGCTGCAGCCCGGGCTCGCCTCTGCGGTCGCGGGCGAAGCGCTGTCGGCGGGCGGGAAGCGACTGCGCCCGCTGCTCTGTTTCCTCACCGCCGACGAAGATCCGTCGCCGGGCGCGGCAGTTGCGGTCGAGCTGGTGCACATGGCGACGCTCGTGCACGACGACCTCGTCGACGGTGCGCGCATGCGGCGCGGCATGCCGGCCGCATGGTCGGTGTTCGGCGCCGACGCGGCGCTCGCCGCGGGCGACTATCTCTATGCGTGCGCGTTCGCGGTACTCGTGCGCGCGGGCGACGAAGCAGCGGTTGCGACGCTCGCCGACGCAGCGTTGTGCCTTGCGCGCGGTGAGGCGATGCAACGGCTGCAGACCCGCAACCCGGACACGACCATCGACGCCTACCTCGAGCGCTGCGCCCTGAAGACCGGCAAGTTGATCGAGGCCGCGTGCCTGCTCGGCTCCGGCGGCGACGCGCGGCTCGGCAGATATGGCCTGAATCTTGGGATCGCATTTCAGATCGCGGACGACATCCTCGACTGCGCCGGCCAGACCCAGGAGACGGGGAAGATCCCCGGCAGCGACCTGCGCGAGGGGACGCCGACGATGCCGCTGCTGCTCGCGGCACAGCAGGACAAGGTCGTGCGCGATGCGCTCGCCGGTGGCCCGCTCGACGGAGCGCTCGTGCGCGTCGGCCAGACAGACGCGATTGCCCGCTCGCGTGAGGCGGCGCTCGACTTCGCCGCGCGGGCACGCTCGTTCTTGGACGACGAGCTGCATCGCGAGGAGCTCGAGTCTCTTACCTTTGCGATCGTGGACCGCGCCGGATGATCCGCCTCGGACGCATCGGCTACGTGAACATGGCACCTGTCTTCTTCCGGCTCGACGCCGAGGTCGAAGAGGTCGTCGGCGTGCCGACAGACCTCAACCGCAGGCTGGTCGCCGGTGAGATCGACGTCGCGCCGATCTCGTCGATCGCCTACGCGCGTCATGCGTCGACGCTGCGCCTGCTGCCGCGCCTCTGTGTTTCGAGCGAGGGTGCGGTCGAGTCGATCCAGCTGATCTCGAAGACGCCCCTCGAGCGCATCCGCACCGTTGCGGTCACGCCGGAGTCGGCAACGTCGGTTGTGTTGACGAAGGTGCTGCTGCCCGACGCCGAACAGGTGCCCCTCGGTGAGGAGGCAGAGGCGAAGCTGCTGATCGGCGATGCGGCGTTGCGGTCTGCATTCGAGGATCCGACCCCGCATCACGACCTCGGCCGTCTGTGGCTCGAGCGCACCGGGCTGCCGATGGTCTTTGCGGTGTGGGCCGCACCGGAGCCGACGCATCCGGATCTCGTTACGTTGGAGGAGGCGCTCGTCGACAGCGTGCGTGCGGCGCGCGCCGAGCCGGAACAGCTCGCGTTCGAGTCGTCAGAGCGCTACGGCTATCCCGCAGGCTTCCTCGCGCGCTACTTCGAGAAGCTTCGGTATCGGTTCGGCCCGCGCGAGCGCGCGGGGCTGTACACGTTCCTCGAGATGGCGCGCGACGTCGGGGAGCTCGAGGAAGTCCCCGAGCTCCGCTTCGTCGCAAACCCTCAGGCAATCAGCGCTTCCTAAGAAACTGCGCCGTAGCGAATCGCGGCGCGGGCGCGGCGCTTCGCCGCTTCCGTCTCGCGGTTCTTCGGCGGTGCGGTCGTCACGAGGTCGGCCAGCAGGTGCTCGGTGATGTGCGCGATCTCGTGCACGGCCCGCGTGAAGGCGGCTTCGTTCGCCTTCGACGGCTTGGTCATCCCGCTCACCTTGCGAACGTACTGCTCCGCGGCGGCGCGCACCTCGTCGTTCGTGGTTGATGGCTCGAAGTTGTAAAGCGTTCTGATGTTGCGGCACATGGCCGCAAGCTTAGGGGACGAGGCTCGTCGCCGCGGACTGCTTCGGGTCGCTCGAACCCGCGTTGTTCTTCGCCGTTACCGTCACGCGGATCCTGTGCCCATGGTCGGCCCCGCCGAGTTTGTAGGTCGCCTTCGAGGCGCCCGAGATCTGCGAGCAGTTATTGCCGCTCGAGTCGCAGCGCTGCCACGTGTAGGTGTACTTGGTCGCGGCGGGGCTCCAGGACCCAACATCGGCCGTCAGCTTCTGGCCGACGGTCGTGGCTCCTGTGATCGTCGGCGCCGCCGTGTTGATCGGCTCACCGTTGACCACGCCGGTCGCAGAGCTCTGCTGCGGGAGGCTCGTTCCCGCGCTGTTCGTGGCGGTCACGGTCACTCGGAGCGTCTTTCGGTCGTCGGCCGAGACGAGCTTGTAGGTCGGCGCCGTCCCGCTGGTAGCGGAGACGGTCTTGAACGTCGTGCAGTTCGCGCCGCCCGAGTCGCAGCGCTGCCAGGCATAGCTGAACTTCGTGGGGGCGGGACTCCACGAGCCGGCATGGGCAGTGAGCGTTTGGCCGACGGTCGCCGTGCCGGTCAGTGACACACCGGTTGTATAGACCGGCTCGCCGTTGACGACGTTCGTCGCTGCGCTCTGTGCAGCGGCGCTCGAACCGACGCCGTTCTTCGCCACGACACTGACGCGAATCGTGTACGCGTCGTCGCCCGACTTGAGTGCGTAGGTCGCGGACGTGGACGTGGATCCCGACGTCGAGCTGGTCGAGCAGTTGTTCCCGCTCGAATTACAGCGCTGCCACGCGTACGTGTACTTGGTCGGAGAGTTGTTCCAGGTTCCGGCTGTCGCCGTCAGAGTCTGGCCGACCGTCGCCGTGCCGGTGATGGCCGGGGCGGCGACATTCTCCGGCGCGGCAGGGAGGCTCTGGACGCAGTTGTGGGCGGCGTTGTTGTACTCCTCCTGGAGGAAGTAGTGGTGCCCGTTGATCGTCTCGTTGTAGAGGCGACCGTTGCTTCCGGAGACGCTGCCGAACGTCCAGGCGCATTTGTCCCCGTTCTCGTAGCCGGCCCGGTCGTACCAGCCGGTCGTGGTGTCGGGATCCGTGATTGCCTCGTTGTGCTCGTGGCTGGTCACGTTGATCGTCGGGTCGGCGTCGCTCGAGTTCGGATATTGGCCTTCGTCGCACGCGCGCGAGCTGCGGCTCGGCCAGTTCGCCGTCCACGGCTGGTTTGCATAGATGATTGGGCCGTCGCTGGTGTTGAAGTAGTTGTGGTACGCGCAGTAGAAGCTGTACGCGCACACATCGCCCGAAGCATCGAAACAGCTGCCGACGTTCTTCGGCGTGAAGAGAAAGTACTGCGTCGTCATGTTCTGCGGCCAATGTTGCGCACTGACGACCGACTGGATCTCGGTCTGAAGCTGGTCGTCCGTGAGGCAGACGCTGTCGATCTCGTCGTGGCAGCCACTGGCCGGGAATGCCGTCGTCACGACCGTCGACCCGGCGAACGAGGAGCTGTACGTGATGTGGTGCGTGCCGCCGCCGACCGTGTCGTAGTACTGCGTGTCGGTGGCGTACACGTTTGAGCTCAACCCGCTGTCGGCGGCGACATCGCTGAAGAACTGGTTGATCGTGCTCTCGTACGTCGAGTCGTGGTTGTTGTACGAGAAGCCCGACGGAACCCAGTAGATCGCGTACGTCGTGTTCGTGTGCATCACGGGGCCGCCGTGGTACGTCAGGTCGCCGCTTCCCTGGACGCTCCTGGCGGCCAGGGGGTTGTTATGCGGACTCGGCGGCACGATCCCGCTGGGGTTGCGGTGGTGTGTGTGCGACGCCGCGCTCGCGCCAACTGCGGCGCTGAGCAGCGTCCCCAAGCAGACGATCACGAGCAGAGCGTGCCGCATAAACCTCTTCCCTCTCCAGCCGACGCCGTGAGCGTAGCCAGATTTGGCGACGGGGTCTAGACCTCGAGCGGGGTAGGCCGCTCGGCCCGGCGGTACCGGACGGAATAGCCCAGCGAACGGGGCACCGCGAGGAGGCCGTCGAGATCGAGCTCGATGCGCGCTCCCGCCTTCTGTGTCACTTCGTCTTCGATCGGAAGGTCGAAGTCGTCGGCGCCGAAGTCGAGCGCGCGGAAGGCCTCTTCGTTCTGCGTCAGGACAGAGGTGCGGATGTGCTTGACGTTGTCGAGGAAGATGCGGCTGAGCGCGATGTGTCGCCAGTATTCGCGCGGCTCGATCTCGCGTCCACCGAATGCGGTGCCGTACGGCTTGTACGTCCAGCAGAGGAACGAGAACAACCCACCCGTCTCGTCCTGGAAGTCGCGTGTGCGCTGCAGATGCTCGAGCCGCTCGTCAAGCGTCTCGTCGAAGCCGATCACCATCGTCGCCGTCGTGCGCATCCCGCTCTCGACGATCGCCCGCTGCGCCTCGAAGTAGTCGGCGACCGTGTACTTGAACTTGGCATGCCGCGCGCGGAAGTCCTCGGTGAGGATCTCGCTGCCGCCGCCCGTGATCCAGTGGACTCCGGCGTCGCGCAGCCGCGCGGCCGCATCGGCGTACGAGAGCTCTGCGCGATCTGCGAGGTAGACGAACTCGGCGATCGTCAGCGCGTAGAACTCGACACTGTCGCCGTATCTCTCTCGTACCGCCGCGAAGAGGTCGCAGTAGAAATCGAGCGGCAGCTTCGGGTTGAAGCCACCGTTAAAACCGACAAGGTCGCCGCCGGTGTCGACGAGGTCGTCGATTTTCGCGAACACCTCGTCGCGCGAGAGGACGTAGCCGCCCTCCTGGTTCGGTAGGACGTAGAACGCGCAGTAGTCGCACTGCGCGACGCAGACGTTCGTGTAGTTGATGATGCGCATAACCATGTACGTCGCCTCGTCGGGCTCGTGGTAACGCGCACGCACGATCTGCGCGAGACTCTGGATGTCCTCGTCGCTCGCGTGACGCCACAGCAGCGCAGCCTCGTTCGCGTCGATCCGCCCGCCGTCGAGCAGCCTCGCCTCGATTGCAGAGAGGCTCACGCTGCAACCTCGAGCGAGTCCATGAACGCGCTCACCGAGAACACCGCGTGGCCGGGGCCGGGTGGGCCGTAGCCGGGCGGCGGCTCCAGGCCGTGCCGCTCCATCGTCGCGCGGTAGGTCTCGAGCAAACGGATGTGGTACTCGAGCGGCGCGCCCTCCGGGTTGTCGCGGCCAAGCGGCGTCGTCGGCTCGGGACACCAGTTGGTGAAGCGCGGCGTGATGCCGCGCGACATGAAGAAGTCGAGACCCTCTTCGGTCGACGCGATTGCCTCGTCGATCGTCGCGAACCCGAACGGCTTTGCCATCTCGACGCCGGCGACGAAGTTCGGGATCACGTTGCGCGGCCCGAACACCTCGGCCGCGTCGAGGATGCGGCGGTGCCACTCCTCGCGTCCGACGTAGCGCTCCTTGCCCGGGCAGATGATCTCGAAGAGGCGCTTGTCCCACACCTCGTAGTTCGGGTGGTAGATCGAGATGCCGTAGTCCTTGTAGCGCTGCACGTCGGCGCGCGGCAGTGCCTGCGCGACCACCTTGCCGATCCAGCGTCCGGGGAAGCGCTCTTCGATCGCCTGCGCGTAGCGCCCGTAGAAGTCGGCTTCCTCGAGCCCGTCGACGCGGCTCGTCACCGAGCCGCCGGTGAGCGTGTACGCCTGGCTCGTGCGCTCGACGTCGTACTTATCGATCAACGCGAGCGCTTCGAGCACGTCCGCCACCGGCTTCACGCCGGTGTACGGGCGGCCTTCTTTCTTGTGCTGCCGCCAGTTGTGGTTGATGTCGCAGTACTGGCACTCCTCTTTCGCGCCGAAGTACTGACAGAGGCGCAGCACGGTGAGATAGATGAGGTAACCCCACTGGATCGTCGGCGCCGTCTCCATCACCGTCTTCCCGTTCGCGAGCGGATGGCGGTAGTACTCGGGCATCTGCGGCAGCGCGACGTCGGCGAGCTCACCATCGTCGAGCGTGATGCGAAGCGTCCCGTCCTCGCGGCGATCGACGCGATACGGCGAGTCGGGGTTCATGCGCACGCTGACGATCGTGCGGCGTAGTCCGTACGGCCCGCCGGTCAACGCGATCTCTTCCGGCGGTCGGCGCTTCGCGGCCTCTCCGAGCTGCGCGAGCGGCTTCTGGTCGAACGAGAAGATGAAGTACGACTTCGGTTTGATCTCCCCGTCGAGGTTGTCGGTGAGCGCCGACGCGTCGAAGGCGATGCCGCTGCGCAAGAGGTCTTCCTTGAGCACAGCCTCGCAGGGCACGTGCGGGAAACGCTCCATCAGCTCTTCGACGAGCTCAGTCCGGGTGCCGGTCTCGACCGTGCTCACTTCGCAAAACCTACCGGCTCTCGGCCTGTGGACGGTTCGTCACGTACCTGACACGTCCCTGGTACGTACCTGGTACCGGACACCGCTCAGCCTGCTCTCAGACAAAGCGCTGTACCCTGCGCGGCCGTGACTTCGTTCCTCGCGCACTACGGTGTCGTTGCCGTTTTCGTGCTGATGGCGATCGATGCCGTGTTCCCTGCGGCAAGCGAGCTGGTGATGGTCTACGGCGGGGCGCTCGCCTCGGGTGCGCTGACGCACCGGGTCGACGTGCTCGGCGCGCACACCTCCGGGTTCGGAGCGTATGTGGCCGTGGTCGCGGCCGGTCTCCTCGGCTACCAGTGCGGCGCGATCGGCGGCTGGACGATCGGCGATCGCGGCGGCCGGCCGCTACTCGAGCGGCGCGGCCGCTGGTTCCACCTCACTCCGGAGCGGCTCGACCGGGCCGACCGCTGGTTCGAGCGCTGGGACGACCGGGCCGTCCTGGTCGGGAGGGTCACGCCGGTTGCGCGCTCGTTCATCTCCATCCCGGCGGGCGTCTTCGAGATGCCGTTCGCCCGTTACAACCTCCTGACGCTGGCCGGAAACGCGGTCTGGTGCCTGTCGCTCGCCGGCATCGGCTGGGGTGTCGGCACGGGCTACAAGAGCTTCGATCACGGCTTCCGCTACGCGGAATACGCCGTCGTGGCGGGAATCGTGGCATTGGCGACGTATCTAGTTGTGAGACGCAGGTCTTCGAAACAGGCTCGCGCTACGATCTAAGCCGTTTCATGTCGATTCCACACGTTGACGTCAAGGCGCAGTACGCGCCGCTCATCCCCGAGCTGAAGGACGCGTTCGCGCAGGCGCTGGAGACCGGCCGCTTCATCTTCGGCCCCGAGGTCGAGGCGTTCGAGCGCGAGGCCGCCGACTATCTCGGCACGAAGAACAGCCTCGGCGTCGCCAACGGCACCGACGCGCTCGTGATCATCCTCGACGCGATGGAGATCGGCCCGGGTGACGAAGTCATCTGCCCGGCGTTCACGTTCTACGCGACTGCAGAGTCGATCGCGCGGCGCGGCGCAACGCCCGTGTTCGCAGAGATCGATCCGGCCACGTTGAACCTCGACCCCGCGGATGTCGAGAAGCGCATCACGCCACGCACGAAGGCGATCATGCCGGTGCATCTCTTTGGCCGGCCCGCGCCGATCGAAGAGCTGCGTGCGTTCGGCGTGCCGATCATCGAAGACGCCGCGCAGGCATTCGGTTCGCCCGGTATCGCGACCAGCATCGCGTCGACGTTCTCGTTCTTCCCGTCCAAGAACCTGTTCGCGCTCGGCGACGGCGGCCTGATCGCGCTGAACGACGACGACTTGGTCGAGCGCGTGAAGATGCTGCGCTTCCACGGCTCGCTCGCGAAGAAAGACTTCCTCTACGTCGGTTACAACTCGCGGCTCGACGCGATTCAGGCGGCGGCGCTGCGCATCTTCCTGCGGCACCTCGACGAATGGACGCGGCTGCGGCGTGAAGCCGCCGCACGTTACGTAGAACTGCTGTCCGGCATCGTCGACTGTCCGCAGGATGAGCCCGGTCACGTCTACCACATGTATGCCGTGCGTTCTCAGGAGCGTGACCGCCTGGCTGCGTCTTTGAAAGATGCCGACATCGGTCACGCCGCCTTCTACACGACGCCGCTGCATCTTCAGCCTGCGCTGCGTTACCTCGGCTACAGCGAAGGCGATTTCCCGGAGACGGAGAAGGCCGCGCGCGAGAACTTGTGCCTGCCGCTCTGGGCCGGCGTTTCCGAAGAGCAGCAGGGCGAAGTCGCGTCGGTGCTCCGGCGCGCGTCGCAGCTCGTCGCCTCCTGATCATGCGCCTGCCGGTCAATCGGCACCGGATCTGGCAGCTCGTCTTCGACGCGTTCCTGATCGCAGCCGCGTGGCGGCTGACGTTCTTCCTCAGCTTCGACAAGAAGGTCCCGGTCTACTACCAGCACTTCCTCGACTGGCAGGTGATGGCCGAGGTCATCGCGATCACGCTCGCGACGTTCCTGCTCTTCGGCTTCTACGACCGCTGGTGGCGTTACGTCTCGACGCGCGACATGTGGGGTGCGTTCCGCGGCGTCACCGTCGCGTCGGCGCTGACGTTCCTCGCGCTCTACGCCTTCGCGCCCTCGCACACGTCGCGGCTGCCGCACCGCATCCCGGCGCTCGACTACCTCCTGCTGCTCGCTTTCGTCGCCGGCACGCGCCTGCTCGCGCGCAGCCTGATCGAGCGGCCACAGGGGCTCAGCCTCGTCGCGCGCGGCAAGGAGGTACTGATCATCGGCGCTGGCGACGCGGGGCAGCTGCTGATCCGCGAGATGCAGCGCAACCCGCAGCTTCGCTACACGCCGATCGGCCTCGTCGACGACGATCCGCGCAAGAAGAACCTGCGCGTGCACGGCGTCCGCGTGCTCGGCACGACAGACGAGCTGCGCCACATCCTGCGCGACAACCGCCCGGACGAGGTGCTGATCGCGATTCCCTCCGCCGCCGGCGAGACCCGCCAGCAGATCGTCGAGGCGTGCCGCGCCGACAACATTCCCGTCAAGACGCTGCCGGGCCTCTACGAGCTGATCTCCGGCGACGTCGATCTCGCCGGCCAGATCCGCCCGGTGCAGGTGGAAGACGTGCTCGGCAGAGAACAGGTCGAGGTGCGGCTCGACTCTGCTTCGAACTATGTCCGGGATCGGACCGTGCTCGTCACCGGTGCGGGCGGCTCGATCGGTTCCGAGCTCTGCCGCCAACTCGCACGGCTCGGCGTCGCGCGGCTCGTGCTCGTCGACAAGGGCGAGTCGCCGCTGTTCGAGATCGAGCGCGAGCTCGTCGACGAGCGCGACTTCGCGGCCGCGATCCCGGTGCTCGGCGACTGCGGCGACCGCGCGAAGATGCGCCAGATCTTCGAGCGCTATCGCCCCGACGTGATCTTCCACGCAGCCGCGTACAAGCACGTCGGAATGCTCGAGGCGAACCCGCTCGAGGCGGTCTCGAACAACATCCTTGCCACGCACACGCTCGCCGACGTCGCGCTCGAGTTCGGCGTGCAGCGCTTCGTGCTCGTGTCGACCGACAAAGCCGCGAACCCGAAGAACCTGATGGGCCAGTCGAAGGCGGTGTGCGAGTGGATCGTCGAGGCGTTCGCGGTGCGTGAGGAAGTCGAGTCACGCTTCGTTGCCGTTCGTTTCGGCAACGTGCTCGGCTCATCCGGCTCGGTGATCCCGATCTTCCGCCGCCAGATCGAGCGTGGCGGCCCGGTCACGGTGACGAACCCGGAGATGACGCGTTACTTCATGACGATCCCGGAGGCTTCGTCGCTCATCGTGCAGGCCGGCTCGATGGGTCGGCGCGGCCAGGTGTACGTGCTCGACATGGGCGAGCCGGTGAAGATCCTCGACCTTGCGAAGCAGATGATCCGGCTCTCCGGCAAGGACGAGGCGGAGATCCCGATCGTGTTCACCGGCGCACGCGCGGGCGAGAAGCTGCACGAGGTGCTGTGGAACGACGGCGAGACCGTCGGGCCGACCTCGCACCCGAAGATCATGCGAGCCGCGCGTCCGATGATCGACCACGACTGGCTCGACGAAGCACTGGGCGAGCTCGAACGGCTCGTCGCGGAAGGCGACACGCTCGGCGTCGTCACGCGGCTCGGTTCGATGGTGCGCGAGCCGAAACGCGTCGGCACCGAAGCCATCCTGGAAGACACGCTTCACTGAAGTGAAACCGCACCTCGTCGCGGCGGGCCTCTGCGTCACGCTGTTCCTCGTTGCGCCGGTGACGCTGCGCGCCGCACCGCCGACGCTCACGATTGTGGGTGCCGCTCCGCACAGCGACACGCGCGACACGCCGTGGCACGACTATCTCCGTGTCACGTTCTCGCCTGACGGCAACGGCCTGAACGACCGCGTGCGCGTGCGCGTCGTCGCGAAGGCAGGGACGCCGCTCGAGCTCAACGTGCGTCCAGAGTCGAGCATGAGACGCTTCGTCGTCGACAGAAAGACCGCGGTCGACGGTACGGCGACGCTCAGATGGGACGGTCGTCTCGCAAACGGCCACATCGCGCCCGACGCGTCGTTCATCCTCGACGCCTGCGTCGCCGGCACGACGCATTGCTCCGACGAGAAGGTGATGGCACACGCGCGCGTGCTCGACGCATATGTGCCGGCTGATGTCGGAGTGCAGCCCGGCCAGGCGGTGCCAGTAGTGATCAAGACCGACCGGCATGGCCCGTTCACGATCGACCTTCGTCCAGCCTCGAGCCCGCTCGGTCCCGGCGTCGGCGCGGTCACCGTTCCCGCTGCTGGAACCGTGCGATACACGGTTCCGAAGGTCGACGGCGGTCTCTGGATCGTGCACGTCGCGAGCGGCGGCGTGTACGCGCAGTACCCGCTCGTCGTGCACGCGGCCCAGGCGATGACTGCACCCGAGCACGGAACCGCGCTCGTCGTCTTCCCGTATATGACGTGGCGCGCCTATAACGATGCGGATACGAATCGCGACGGCCAGGTCGACAGCTGGTATGCGCATCCGCTCAACCCTGTCGTCCCGTTGCTCGGCCCGTTCGAGACGTACCGGCAAGAGGCGCCGCGCAACGGGCGTGAGGCCGATCCGCAGGACCAGCAGGCGTTTGCGCTCTGGCGCAAGACGCATCCGGAACCGGCGCAGTTCGTCACCGACATCGAGCTCGGCCGCCTGTCTCTCGACACTCTCCGCAAATATCAGCTGATCGTGTTCCCGGGTCACACCGAGTACTACGAACAGAAGACGTACAACAACCTGCTGACATATCGCAACACCGGCGGCCGCCTCTATTTCATGTCTGGCAATCCGTTCTACGGCCAGGTGAAGGTCGGCGCGTCGACGATCACGCGTCTGACGTATCGCTACCGCACGCCGACGCAGTCCGACTTCTCGCTTGCCGCAACAGGGTTCGTCACGTGCTGCTGGCCACGCGCGATGTCGGTTCGGTACCACGTGTCCGCCGGTGCGCTGAAGGCGCTGCCTTGGCTGTTCGCTGGAACCGGTGTGCAAGCGGGCGCCGAGTTCGGCCGAGCGGAAGGCGAAGTCGACACACTCGACCCGAAGCTCTCGCCGGCGAACGCGATCGTCGCAGCGTCCGCGATAGTGCCGCCGTTCAAGAGCGTCAACAACAACGAGTCGTACGGCTGGGTCGGCACTGTTCCTTTTTCCTACCCAAGAGCGTCCAACCACACCGTCAGGCTTGATGCCGCGTACGCTGCGACGGCGAAAGGCGAGGTGTTCTCGTGGGGAAACGAAGGCTTCTTGACCAGCTTGTACGACCCGGCGCTGCCCGTAGCGGAGCGCGACGCGCTCGGGCTTGCGGCGTGGAACGTGTGGCTGCGCTTCGCGCGCTAACCGTCGCTGCCGCCGTCGCGCTCGTGTGCGTTTCGGCGGGGAACTCGGCCACGGCGAGCGCGCCGTTCGCGCCGCTGCCCGGCCACCGCATCGTCGCGTTCGCGGCCGACCGGCTCTGGCTCGTGCTCGCCGAGGACCCGACGACGAAGACCGGATGCCCCGAGGTCGTGCTCGTGCCGTCTGGCGGCGGGCGAAGCCGCGTTCTCACCCCGGCGGGCGGTGCAACGTGTCGGTTCGGCGGGCATTTCTGGGTGCGTGAAGGCACGCGCCCGATCGGCAACGCGATCGTCAAGGCGCTGTGGATCGTGCGCAACGGGTCGAACGCGCTCGCCGTGAAGGCGTCCCCCACCGAGCGTGAGGTCGTGCTCGCACGCGTCTCGAACATCACGCCTGACGCCGGTCCGTTCCTCGGGCCGGTCGTGGCGACGAACTGGCTGCGCCTCTTCGGCGACTACACACGCGGTGCCGGCGGGACGTTGACCGGCGGCGTGATCAGCGGCAACAAGAGAACGTTGTGGCAGGCGACAGGCGCGGTGCTGCCGCTCGGGCTCGACGACAAGGAGCATGCCGTGTCGGTCGGCGCCGACGGGGCGATCTCGATGTGGCACGCGCATGGTGCGCGCTACGGCAACGTCGCGAACGCGGCCGCGCGCGCGGCGGCGATGGTCGACGGAACGGTGCTGGTGATGCGCAGCGGCTCGGCGCGCATCGACGTTCGTAAGCTCGGCGGCAACTTTCTACGCTCGTGGCCCATCGCGCCGGGCGCGCTGCCGCTACTCGATGCCGACACCGGTGCGGCCGTCTACTTCACGCCGACGGCGGTGCACGAGCTCAACTACGCGACCGGCCGTGACAAGGTCGTCGCGCGTGTGCCGCAAGGCGCGACGCTGATCGACGCGCAGATCGAGAAGACGTACGTCGTCTATGCGTACCGCGGTGCGGACGATCCCGATGGGACCGTCGTGGTCACAGCGCGCTGAGCAGGAGATCGA
>DASUKC010000064.1:0-7430 GCA_036278975.1 Gaiellaceae bacterium | reverse complement strand
CCAGTGGAAGACGGCGACGAACACGACCATCGCGGCGACGGTGATCAGCACGTTCGCGACGCTCGCGATCGCGTACGACGTCGAGCGCTCCTCGGCGCGGAAGAGGTTCGTCAGCTGCTGGTAGTTCGTCTGCGCCCAGAGCCCGACGGCGCCGGCACGCACCAGCGTCGGGTCGTGACCAAGACCGATCCAATGCCCGATCGGGCCTGCGAAGGCGACGCCGAGGATGAGGCCGAACGTCGACATCGTCATCACGAACCAGAACGACGTGCGCACGACGGTCAGCCGCGCGGCCGGTTCTTTCGTGTCGAAGTAGAAGCGGAAGAACGCGTTCGCGATGCCGAGCTGCAGGACGATCGCGAGCACCGCTGTCGCCGCCGTCACGATCTCGACTTGGCCGTACGACCGCGGCGGCAGGTAGTGCGTGTAGAGCGGCAGCAGGATCGTCGCGAGGATGCGGGAGACGAGCCCGCCGACTCCGTAGATCGCGGAGTGCCGCGCGAGCCGCTTCATCTGCTGCGCGAGACTCACGTGTCGAACTCGAGCTGGTCGAAGTAGCGCAACGCCGTTCGACCCGGTCGTACGCGCGACGCGAGCGAGTGCAGCTCGTCGTCGGAGATCTCGCCGAGTGCGCGCTTCACGCCCAGATAGGGAAGGTTGAGATCGTCCTGGAACACGACGGTCGAGATGCGCGGGTTGACCTCGATCACCATGTCGCCGACGAGCTGGATGTTGAAGAAATGGTCGATTCTCAGCTCGCCGACGATCAGGTTGCCGATGCGCATCAGCTCGGGGTCGTCGAGCGTGACGAAGTACATCGCGAGCCCGGCGCGCATTGCCTCGCGCGTCTTCGGATGGCCGAGCACGATGCGCGTGCCGTCGCCGATGCCGTCGATCGTGCGCTCGCCGCCGGTCGCGAGCTCCATCACCAGGAGATCGACGCCGTCGGCGGGCAGCAACTCGACGGCTTCCTCGAGCCGCATCGCAACCGAGCCGGGGCGCTCGTACAGCAGCTGGTGCGCGCGGTCGACGGTGGGGTCGAGAATGCGGAAGCCGCGCGACCCTGACGAGAACACCGGCTTGAAACACACGGGCCGATCGGGGTAGCCGAGCTCGCGCGCCGCCGCCTCTACCTGCGCCGCGCCGCTCACGCGGCGGAATGCGGGCGCGGGAACGCCGATCCGGTGCAGGAGCTCGTATGTCTCGGCCTTGTCGTTCGAACGGTGGATCGTGTCCGGCGACGAGACGAGCACCGGCATCGGGAAGTTCGCGACATGCTCCGCCAGCCCCTCGAGGTCGTGCGACGACTGCGGCAGCACGACGTCCGCGTTCTCGCTCTTCGCAACGTCGAGCATCGCGTCCGCGAAGCCTTCGCTTGCACCCGCGGGAACGACATGGAATGCGTCGCAGAGATGGCGACCGACCGATTGCGGGCTCATGTCGGTGCCGACGAGACGCACTTCGCGCTCGCCGTTCTCGCGCAGCGCGCGCAGAAGGCGCGCCGATCCCGGCGCGCCCGAGGCGGTGACCATCACCGTGATCGGCTTCACGCGACCTCCACGTCCACCAGCCTGGCAGCCGCCTCGGCGCGCTCCAGGGCCTCGATGTTCGTATCGGCGACAGCCATCACGTAACCGTGCCTGTCTGCGCCCGTCCGCACGGGGTAGATCGTGTCGCCCGGCCGTACGAGCACGTCGGCCCTGACGACGCCTGGGAAGGCGAGGAGCGTGTCGAGCGAGCCGACGCGCGTCACCCGGCCGGGCGGCAGGGTCAGGAAGCGCACGGCAGCCGGCTGCGAGTACTGAATGAGGTCGGCGATTACCGGCGGCACGTCGGGGGAGCAGCCGATCACGACGATGCGCCCGTCCCCGGCCGCGATCAGCTCGACGACCGCGGTGCCGCTCGACAAACGGAGCGCCGAGACCGCGCGCAACGCGAGCCGTTCGGTCTCGTCCTGCTGCATCCCGTACATCGCTGCCGGATAGATGTGCGCCGACGCGACTCCGAAAGGATCGGTCAGCCGGTCCGACAGCGTGACCACCTTGTTTCCGGCGACGACCGCAAGGACTTCCTTCCCCGGGACGTATTCCTCGAGGATCGCTTCCTCGGTCGGGGAGGCGGCGAGCGCCTCGTGCAGATGCGCATCGACGTCGTCGATCGAATCGACGCGGAAGAGGCCGCGCTGGCCGCCGGCGTTGGCGGGCTTGAGGACGGCCGGGAGCCCGACCTTGTCGAGCGCGCGGCGCCGCTCCGACAGCGCCCGTACGGCCGCGAAACGCGGCTGCGGCACGCCCGCCTCGGCGAGCCGCCTGCGCATCGCGACCTTGTGCGTGTCGGACACGCGAGCGATGCTACTTGGCTCCAGCCGAAGCTACCCTTCAGCGGATGTTGGAGGGCAAACGGGTCTTTATCACCGGCGGCGCCGGTTTCATCGGCACGACCCTCGCTCACGAGCTGGTCGAGCGAAACGAGGTCGTCGCCTTCGACAACCTGCACCGCGACGTGCTCTCGGGCACGGAGCTCGGCGGCCATCCGAACTTCAAGCTGGTCGAGGGCAACGTCCTCGACGCTGCTGCGCTGCGCGAGGCGGCGAAGGGCGCGACGCACTTCGTGCACTGCGCGGCGATCGCCGGTGTGGCCACGGTGCTCGAGAGCCCCGTGCGCGTGATGCGTGTGAACGTGATCGGCACGTACAACGCCCTCGAGGCTGCACTCGCGACGAACGACACGCTCGAGCGCTTCGTCGACTTCTCGACGAGCGAGGTGTTCGGCACGCATGCGGCGAACGTCACCGAGGGTCATGTGTCGACGATCGGCTCGGTCGGTGAGGCGCGCTGGACGTACGCGGTGTCGAAGCTCGCCGGCGAGCACATGGCGCACGCGTACCACGACGAGCTGCAGCTCCCGACAGTGACCGTTCACCCGTTCAACGTCTACGGCCCCGGGCAAACCGGCGGCGGCGCAATCCGCGCGTTCATCGAAGACGTGCTTTCCGGTAACAACCTGACCATTCACGGCGACGGCGCGCAGATCAGAGCGTGGACGTATGTCACCGACATGGTGTCCGGCGTGCTGTTGTGTCTCGAGCATCCCGCCGCCGTCGGGCAGGCGTTCAACATCGGCAACCCGCGCTCGTCGGTCACGATCTTCGATCTCGCGCAGCGCATCAAGCGGCTGATGGATGCCCCCACCGACATCGTCTTCGTGCCGAAGGACTACGTCGACGTCGAATTGCGCATCCCCAATGTCGAGAAGGCACGCACTGTGCTCGGGTGGGAGCCGATCGTCGAGCTCGACGACGGTCTTGCGCAGACGATCGCGTGGTACCGCGCGCGCAGACCCGCCCTGGCGTGAAGGTTCTCGTTACGGGGTCGACGGGGCTCGTCGGCACCGCGCTGCTGAAAGAGCTCGACCACGACGTGGTCGGCCTGACGCGCCGCGACGGTGACCTCGCTGCCGACGGCGTTGCGGATCGCCTGCTCGACAAGCATGCGCCCGACGTCGTCGTGCACCTCGCTGCAGCGGTTGCGAAGCCAGGGGTCGCCGAGACGGTGCGCGACAACGTCGACGCAACGGCGCTCGTCGCTGCGGCGTGTGCGTCGCATGACGCACGGCTCTTGCATGGCTCGACGACCTCGATCGGTGCGACCTCTCTGTACGCGGCGGCGAAGCGCTGGAGCGAAGAGGCTGCGCTCTTCTTCGTGCCGGGCGCGACCCTGCTCCGTCTCGCGTACCCATACGGTCCCGCCCGCGGTGCGATCACCACGATGATCGCGCAGGCGCTGCGGCGCGACCCGATCACGGTTCACCGTGGCTCCGTACGCTCGTGGTGCTGGGTCGGCGACGCCGCGCGCGCGATCGCCCTGCTCGTGGAGAACTGCACGCCCGGCACGGTGACGATTGGAAACGACCGCGAGCCGACGTCGATGTTCGATCTCGCGCGGCTCGTATGCGCGCTGACGGACGCGCCCGAGGGCCTGATCGAAGAGATCGAGCCGCCGTACGGCCCGACGAGCGCGGAGCCGTATGCCGACACACGCCTCGAGTCGCTTGGCTGGCGTCCCAACGTCTCGCTCGAAGACGGCGTGCAGCTTTTGGTCGCCGGTTACAGTCCCGCGGCCTCATGAAGACCGTTCTCTTCCTCGGCGCCGGGCGTCACCAGCGCGCGGCGATCCGCCGCGCTGCTGCTTTGGGACTTCGGGTGGCCGCTATTGATGGCAACCCCGATGCGGTCGCGTTTCCGGACGCCGATATCGCCGAGGCCGTCAACTTCGTCGAGATCCCGAAAGCGATCGAGTTCGCGCAGCGCGTGCAGCCCGACGGCGTGCTCACGATCACGTCGGATCGCGCAGTCGTCGCCGTCGCGAGCGTCGCAGAGGCTCTTGGCCTGCCGGGCATCGGCGTCGATGTCGCGGTCGGGCTGACGAACAAGGTCGTGATGCGCCGCCGGCTCGAAGCGGCCGGCATCCCGCAGCCGCGATTTTCTTCTGCTTCGACGCTTGAAGAGGCTCATGACGCGTGCGAGCACGTCCGCTTTCCACTCGTGATCAAGCCGGCCGACTCCGGCGGCCAGCGCGGCGTGTTCCGTCTCGACTCGGTCGACCAGCTCGACGAGCTCTTCCCGCAGTCGCTCGAGCTGTCGCGCACCGGCGAGGTGATCGTCGAAGAGTTCGTCGAAGGCACGGAGATGAACTCGATGGCGATCGTGCGCGACGGCGTCGTGACGCACCTCACGCTGTCAGACCGCCACCGGCCGCCCGGCCCCGGCTTCGCGGTTGGCTGGATCCACGCGTACCCCGCCGCGCTCGACCACGACGGCACCGCGCGTGCGGAAGAGATGATCGACCGCACCGCCGAGGCGCTCGGCTTGAGCACGGGGATCATCTTCCCGCAACTGATCGCGCACCCCGACGGCCGCATCCTGATGATCGAGGTCGCCGCGCGCATTCCCGGCGGCCAGATGGCCGACCTCGTGTGGCATGCGGTCGGCGTCGACCTGGTCGAGGTCGCGTTGCGGTTCGCGCTCGGCGAAGAGGTGACGGACGAGCTGGCTGCGCCGAAGTTCCGGCAGCCGGTGTCGATTCGTTTCTTCACTGCGCAGCCCGGCCCGCTTCCGGTCGGCAAGGTGAAGTCGCCGGCGAACCTCGCGCGCGTGCTCGCTGCGCCGGGCGTTGTTGCGGCAGACAGTTACATCGTCCCCGGTGAGACGATTCGCCCTGTGCAGCGCGACGGCGACCGTCGCGGTTACGTGATCGCCCTCGGCGACACGGGGCCCGACGCGCTGCGTCTTTCGGAGGAAGCCGCAGCGCTCGTGGATGTTGAGATCGAGTGAGCCACGAGTGCTTCACGGTTAAGCATTACGGCGAGCTGCTCGATGCGGCCTCGAGCTATCGCTTCGCGCAGTTCGACCATGAGCCGGCAAAAGGCGATCTCTTCCTGCGTCATGACGTCGACATGTCGCTCGAGGCGGCGTTGGAGATGGCTGAGCTGGAACGGGAGCGCGGGGTCACCGCGACGTATTTCCTGATGACGCGCAGCGACTTCTACAACCTCGACGGCCGCGTCGGGCAGCGCGCGATTGAGCGTTTGCGCGAGCTCGGTCACGCGGTCGGCCTGCACGGCCTCTATCCCGATGCAACCCTCGACGCACGATTCGACCCGGTGTTCGCATGGCACACCCCGGAGCAGGAGTGGATGAGCAAGCCGGTCGAAGGCGCCGTCAACGTGATGCAGGAGCCATGGTTCGACGCAACTCACTATCGATCCGACTCGAACCGCCATTGGCGAAGCGGCTGTCCCGTCGACGAGCTGCGCGCGGGGGCGTTCGAGTGGCTGCAGCTGCTCGTGCACCCGGAGATCTGGGTGTTCGACGGTGCGACGATGCGCGAGAAGATGCTGGCGTACCTCGACGCAGACCAACGGAACCGCTTCGACTACTTCGCGGCGAACCGGCTCGACCTTTCCTAATGCGCGTTCTGCACTGCCCCGTCAACACCGCCGGCATCCCATGGGCGAACGTCGAGGCGCTGCGCCGGCGTGGAGTCGATGCGCAGCTCGTCGTGTTCGAGCGTTACAAGCTGCATCACGAGGCCGACTGGTCGCTGGATCGCAAAGGCGGGCTTATGCGCAAGCAGCTGACGCAATGGCGCGCGTTCATGAAGCTGCTGCCGCGCTACGACATCTTCCACTTCTATTCGAGCGTCACGATGGTGCCGAAGTCGGTGCAGTTCCGGATCTTGCACGCGCTCGGCAAGAAGGGGATCTACCACTACCTCGGCTCGGACATCCGCGGCAAGACGCGCGAGCAACTTGCATACGGTCTCGCCGCCGATGCGGAGATCGTCGGCAGCTACGACGCGATCCGCTGGGTGCCGCATGCGGACGTCGTGCTGCCGGGCGTCGAGGTGTCGCGCATCGAGCCGGCGATTCCCGGCGATCGCAAACGGCCGGTGATCCTGCACGCGCCGTCGTCGCGGCGGCGCAAGGGAACCGAGCACGTGGTCGCGGCGTGCGAGGGGCTCGACGCGGATCTCGAGATCGTCGAAGGGCTCCCGCACGAGGAAGCATTCGCGCGCTTCCGTAACGCCGACATCGTCGTCGACCAGCTGAACGCCGGCTGGTATGGCGTGTTCGCGATCGAGTGCCTCGCGCTGGGGAAGCCGATCGTCACGTTCCTGCACGACGAGGCCGTGCGCCGCACCGAGGAGGCCTACGGCGTGGAGGTGCCGATCCGGTCCGCGACCGCCGACACGCTGCGCGAGGCGCTGCGGCCGCTCGTGGCCGACGCCGCGCTGCGCCGCTCCGTGGGTGCCGCCTCCCGCGCCTACGCCGAGCGGCTCCACGACATCGACGTCATCGCCGGCCAGCTCGTCGAGTTGTACGACCGGACCTTGACAACGCAGTGAGTACTCACTAACATAGGTCGCGTGACGGTGGCAGAACGGCAATCGAAGGAAGACCGGCGCGAGCAGGTGCTCGATGCCGCGTTCGCGGTCTTCGCCGAGAAGGGCCTGCACGGCGGCTCCACGGAGGAGATCGCCAAGCTCGCCGGCATCTCGCAGCCGTACGTCTTCCGCCTCTTCGGAACGAAGAAGGAGCTGTATATGGCGGTCACCGCCCGCTGCTTCCGGCAGACGCTCGAGCTCTTCCAGCGGTCGGCCGAGGGCAAGCGGGGCGACGACGCGCTGCGCGCGATTGGCGAGGCCTACGGCACGCTGCTGGCCACGAATCGCACCTTCCTTCGCGCGCAGATGCAGTCGTACGCAGCCTGCGACGACCCGGCGGTCTGCGCGGTCGTGCAGCAGGGATACGGCGACCTCGTCACCTACGTGGAACGCGTCTCGGGGTTGGACGAGGAGCGGATCGCCCGCTTCTTCGCGTCCGGGATGCTGATGAACGTGATGGCGTCCATGCACCTCGACAACACCTCG
>DASUKC010000063.1:0-8461 GCA_036278975.1 Gaiellaceae bacterium | reverse complement strand
TCGAGTGCGATCAACTCGTCGAACGCGCGGTCGTAGGTCGCATCGTCGACGGACGGGTCGTCGAGCACGTGGTACTCGTGCAGCCAGCGATTCAGCAGGCCGCGCAGCTCTTCGACGCGCGCTGCGTCAGAGTTCGGCAAGCAGCTCTTCTGCAGTGTCGACGATCACGTCTGCGTCGCTGAGCGCGCCGCGATCGTGGATGCGCCCCCACGTCACACCGATCGCGAACATGCCTGCAGCCTTTGCGGCCTGCATGTCGTATGGCGAGTCGCCGACGTACGCAGCTTCGTCCGGGCTCGCGGCAAGCCTGTCCAGCGCGAGCAGCAGCGGCTCCGGATGCGGTTTGTGGTGCAGCGTCTCGTCGCCGCCGACGAGCGTGTCGAAGTTGTGCGCGAGCGGGATTCGCGCGAACGCGAGCTCGACCGTCGTGCGGCGCTTCGCGGTGACGACGCCGAGCCGGCGTCCCTGGTGCTTCAGCGTCGCAAGCAAGTCCTCCATCCCGTCACACGCCTCGAGCGTGTCGTGCAGCGGCTCGTTGTGTGCGCGGTAGACGGAGACGAGCTCGTCGACGCGGTCCTCGTCGAGCACGCGAAACTGCGCTTCGAGCCCCGGGCCGCCGACGTTCGCGAGCAGCTCGGCATCGGTGTATTCGCGCGCCAGCACCGTGCGCGTTGCGTGGCGCATCGAGGCGAGGATGATTCCGCCGGAATCGACGACCGTGCCGTCGAGGTCGAACAGGACCACAGAGAAACGCACGGGTTACTTGTATCGAACTGAGGTGAGGTACAGGCCGTGCGGCGGGGCGGTCGCTCCAGCCTCCATTCTCGGCCGCCCGGCGAGCAACGGGGCAATTTCACGCCCTTCGAGCATCGTGCCGACGAGCGTTCGCACCATGTGCCGCAGGAACGAGTCGGCCGTGATCTCGAAGGCGACGATGTTCTCGTCGAGCTCGCGCCAGCCGGCCGACTCGACGACGCGGCTGAAGGCGTCGTGGTGGGTCTCCGTCGGCGTAAACGCGCGGAAGTCGTGCTCTCCGAGCAGCATTTCGGCCTGCTCGCTGAGGCGTGCGAGGTCGAGGGGACGGGGATGCCAGACGGCGCGCGCGACCTCGAACGGGTCGCGCTCGCGGCGGCGCAGGATGCGGTAGCGGTACGAGCGGGCGACCGCGTCGAAGCGGGCGTGGAAGGCAGGGCCGGCTTCCTCGGCGGCGACGATCGCGACATCCGGCGGCAGTGCCGTATTGAGCGCCTGCACTGCCCGCTCGAGCGGCGGGCCGCCGTCGATGTCGACGGACATGACATTCGCCAGTGCGTGCACGCCGGTGTCGGTGCGGCCGGCGACGGCAAGCGCGTCGAAGCGGCCGTAGACGGCCTCGAGCGCGGCTCGGACGACGCCCTCGACGGTTCGCTCGCCCGGCTGGCGCGCCCAACCGCGGAAGGCGGTGCCGTCGTACTCGACGGTTAGCTTCAGCCGCACGTCAGGTGCTCCTGCGGCGAGTTGTAAGGCATGCCTGATGCTCTAGTCACTTGGCATCCGTTCGATATACTCTACTCATGTCCGAAGAGCACCACTTCCTGCTTCAGCGCGTCCAGCCGGCGATGGTCGGCCTGATCGACGGTTCCCTCTCGACGCTCGCACCCATCTTCGGCATCGCGTTCTACACGCATCGCCCGCACACCGCATTCATTGCCGGTCTGGCGACCTCGATCGGCGCGGCGATCTCGATGGCGTTCTCGGAGGGGCTGTCCGACACCGGCGAGCTCACCGGGCGCGGTAGCCCAACGCAGCGCGGGGCGATCACCGGCGTTGGCACGTTTGCCGGCGGCATCCTGCACACGCTGCCGTTCCTGATCACGAACTACCACGCGGCCGTGGTCGCAGCTGGGATCGTCGTCGCCTTCGAGCTGGTCGGGCTCGCGATCATCCGCTGGAAGTTCTTCGAGACGAGCTTCGTACGCAGCCTGCTCGCCGTGTCGATCGGCGGCGCCGTGATCGCGATCGTCGGCGCGTTGATCGGCAGCCAGGGCTAGGCCCTCACGTCACAGCAGCGGCGCTTCGGCAAGAAGCTCCGCGTCGCCGTCGCCGAGAGGCGCATTCGCAACGTGACGATAGAGAGCGCGGAAGCGGCGGGCCGTCTCCTGCCAGGAGAGCCGCTCGACCCTCCTCTTCCCCTTCGTGACGAGCTCGACCCGCAGGCGGTCGTCGAGCCAGACGCGCCGGACCGCATCGGCAATGTGCCCGGGGTCGTAGGGATCGAACAGGATCGCGGCATCGCCTGCCTGCTCGGGTAGCGAGGTAACCGCGGAGCAGGCAACGGGCACTCCGCTGAGAAACGCGTCCCACACAGGGAACGACGCCGCCTCGAAGGTCGTCGGCACCACAACCGCACGTGCCTGTTCGTGCAGGCGCTGCAGCTCGTCCGTCTGGACGAAGCCGCGGAAGTCCACCTGGCTCTCGAGCCGGAGCTCCCGGATGACGGGCTCGATCGTCTCGGCGAAGTAGGGGGTCTTGCGACCTGTCGCAACCAGGGGCACGACCAGGTCATGTCGGTCTCGGAGCAGCGCGAGCGCGCGGAGGAGGCGGACGTGATTCTTGTGCGGCCACGTCTGCGCCGGATAGAGCACGAAGTCCCCAACGGCGGTCGCACCGGATGGCGGCGCCGGACCCGCACCGCCCGCGTAGAGCTCGTACGTCGGCGCGAGGGCGATCACGTGGATGCGGTCGCCTGGGAGCCGGTAGTGGGCGAGCAGATCGTCCTTCACCCGGCGCGTGCCGACGACCACGGCGGCGGCTTGGCGGCACAGCGTTCGGTAACGGCGCTCACGCGCGACGCGCGCGGCGGGCGTGAAGTTGCCGGGTAGGTGTACGTGCTGGAGGTCGTGAGGCTGGAAGATGCTCGGTATCGACGTCAGAAACCCCGACTGGAAAGGGAAGTGGACGACGTCCGCGCCGAATCCCTCGACCGTCCCGTCCGAGACCGGGACTGCCGAGGCTCGGCGCCGGAAGCTCGCCGGAGCCGCCACGCCCGGACGCTCGACCGGCACTGCGCGACAGCCGTTCGAGAGGTGCACCCTCAGCCAGTCGTAAGCATCGCCGTTCACGAGAAAGAGGTACTCGTCGTCCCCGTCGGTGAGAGACGAAAGCCCGTACGCCAGCCCGGCGGCGACCGATTCCACCCCGCCGGACTTTCCGCCTTTGAGCCAGGCGTTGATGCAGACCCTCATCGCCGAACTCGCAGCACGCCGACGAGCTCGTTCGCAGGGCCGTCGAGGAGCGTGTAGCCGGCGCGCTCGTAGAGGCGGCGGGCAGGTTCGTTGTCTCGATCGACCTTCAACCGAACCGACTCGGCTCCCCGCCGGGCCGCGGCCGTGTGGAGGAAGTCGAGCAGCAGGCGACCGAAGCCGCAGCCGCGCGCCTGGGGATCGACCGCAAGCCCAAGGCTCGGCACCTCGAACCCGGCGTCCCAGCCGCGCAGCATCCCGTAGGCGAGAACGCGGTCCGCTGCTCCCAGGACGTAGTACAAGTCCAGCCCGGCGTATCCGCAACGCTCCTCGGCTTCCTGCCGCGTCAGCGGGTGCGGATGGAAGACACGGTTGTCTCCGGCGGCAACGAGTGCCGCGAAGAACGTTGCGAGAGCCTTCACGTGCCTTCTCCCGAGAGGGACGATCTCGAGGGCGCCGTCCGGGCTCACCGGCCGCCCCGAATGACATCGGCGACTCGCGCGACGTCCGCGTCCGTCATCGACGAGTGCGTCGGGAGGTTCAGGCCCGCGCCGGCGACTCGCTCCGTGACGGCGAGCTGATCGCCTCGCGCGTTCGACGCCTCTCGAAACGGCGGCAACGTGTGCAGCGGGATGAAGAACGGCCGAGAGTCGATGCCCTCGCGTGCGAGTCGGTCGACAAGCTCGTCTCGCGAGATTCCGAACGTGTCCCTGTCCACGGTGAGGCAGTAGAGCCATGGAGCCGGATGCGCCCACTCCGCGACGGGCTGAAACCCGAGTCCCGGAATCCCCACCAATGACTCGTCGTACCGGCGGTAGATCTCCCGGCGGCGCTCGACGATTTCGGCAGCCCGTGCAAGCTGAGCGCACAGAAACGCGCACGCGACGTTGGAGATCCGGAAGTTGTAGCCCGTGACGGGGAAGAAGTACCGCCGCACAGGATCGACTCCCTGACCGCAAAGCATCCGGCTGCGGCGCGTCAGTTGCGGATCCGAAAGGGTCAGGGCGCCGCCTTCGCCTGACGACAGGATCTTGTTGCCGTAGAACGAGAACGTCCCGATCGTCGCCAGACCGCCGACCGGGCGACCCTTGTACGCAGCGAGATGAGCCTCTGCAGCATCCTCGACGACCCAGAGCCCGTGCGTCGCTGCGACCCGGTTCACGCTGTCCATGTCTGCCGGATGCCCGTAGAGATGAACGGCGATGATGCCGCGAGTCCTCGGCGTGATGCGATCCTCGAGCTTGCTCGGATCGATGCACCACGTCTCGGGTGAGATGTCGACGAACACGGGCTCCGCGCCCACGTATCGAACGGCGTTCGCTGTCGCGATAAAGGTCAAGGACGGAACGAGGACCTCATCTCCCGGCCCGGCGCCGAGTGCGAGCAACGCGAGGTGCAGAGCGGCCGTTCCGTTACACACCCCGACGGCATTGTCCGTCCCGCACAACTCGGCGAACTCGGCCTCGAACCGCCCGACGTACGGCCCAGACGACGAGATCCACGTACTTCTGACCGCATCGAGGACGTACTGCTCCTCGAGCGCGCTGAGGTCCGGAGCAGCAACTGGGATGAACGGAGTCTCGGTCACTGGGGAAGGGGCCGTCGACTCACAGTCTCTCTGTTCGGTACCGCCGCTTCCAAGTCCGCGGCCGGCCCGCGCGGACGTGTCTCAACCCGCCACGTCCGTGTAGGACGCGGCGTTCTCAGAGCAGGAGAACTTACTCGGGCTGGGGTTCTTCGGCTTCGGCGACGGGCTCGGCGGCTTCCGCCGCCGCGCTGTCCTCTTCGGACGGCTCGTCCGCCTCATCGTCTTCGGACTCGTCGCCTTCGGCGTCCTCGTCGTCGGACTCCTCGGGCTCGTCTTCGACAACCGAGTCCTCGGTCTCCGGCTCTTCGACCGCAACCGCTGTCTGCCGCTCCTCGCGAAGCTGCGCGACGTACTCCTCGTCGACGAGCTCGAGGTACGCCATCTCGGCGGCGTCGCCGAGGCGCGGGCCGATCTTCGTGATCCGCGTGTAGCCGCCCGGGCGATCCTTGAACCGCGGTGCGACCTCGGCGAACAGCAGGTGCACGATGTCGCGCGAGCGCAGGAACGCCGTCGCCTGCCGGCGTGCATGAAGGTCGCCGCGGCGGCCGAGCGTGATCATCTGCTCGGCAATGGGCTTGACTGCCTTCGCCTTGGTGACGGTCGTGCGAATCCGGCCGTGCTCGATCAGCGCACCGGCAAGGTTCGAATACAGCGCCTTGCGATGCGCTGAATCGCGACCGAGCTTCTTCCCTGCGCGCTGGTGACGCATCGAGGCTTAGATCTCCCCGTTCGACGAGATCGAGCCGCCGCGCAACGACAGACCGTGCTGCGCCAGCGTCTCCTTGACCTCTTCGATCGACTTCTTGCCGAAGTTCGGGATCGCGGCGAGCTCCGACTCGGTCTTCGTGACCAGGTCGCCGATCGTCTCGATGCCGACGCGCTTCAGGCAGTTGTACGAGCGAACGCCGAGCTCGAGCTCTTCGATCGGGAAGTTCTCCATCCCGCCCGCGAGCGAGACCGCCACGGTGTCATTGCCACCATCGACCGTCGGCAGCGCCGACTCGCCGAAGCCCTCCATCTTTTCGAGGTCCGTGAAGATCGCGAGCTGGCGGATCAGGATCTCGGCCGCCTGCGCAATCGCTTCCTTCGGCTCGATCGCGCCGTTGGTCGTGACGTCGAGGATGAGCTTGTCGTAGTCGGTGCGCTGACCGACACGCGCTGCCTCCACGTCGTACGAGACGCGGTTGATCGGCGAGAACATCGAGTCGACCGGGATGACGCCGATCGTGTGCGCCTGGCCGCGGTTGCCCTCGGCCGGCACGTAGCCGCGACCGCGGCCGATCGTGAGCGTGATCTCCAGGCGGCCCTTCGACGAGAGGTTCGCGATCTCGAGGTCCGGGTTGAGGATCTCGAGGTCGGCGGGCGCCTCGATGTCGGCGGCCGTGACGATGCCTTCGCCGCGCTTGGTGAGCCGCACTTCGACCTCCGGCGACTCGCCGTGCAGGATGCACACGAGCTGCTTGAGGTTGAGGATGATGTCGGTGACGTCCTCGCGGACACCGGGCAGCGTCGTGAACTCGTGGGCGACGCCCTCGATCTTCACCGACGTAACCGCAGCACCTTCGAGCGACGACAGCAGGACGCGACGAAGCGAGTTGCCGAACGTGTAGCCGAAGCCGCGGTCGAGCGGCTCGATGGCGAACACGCCGTGGTTCTCCTCGATTTCTTCGTGCGTGATCTTCGGGACCTGGAAGTCCGTCAATACAGAACTACGTACAGCCACTGAGATCCTCTCTCTTTCTACTTCGAGTACAGCTCGACAATGAGCTGTTCAGAAACGGGCGTGTCGATTTCCGCACGCTCGGGCCACTTGAGAACCGTGCCGGTGAGCCCGTCGTGGTCGGCCTGTAGCCACGGGGCAACGGCAGCGGTCAGGTCGGTCGCGTCGCGCACCAGCTGCTCCGCGCTCGAACCGGTCTTGAGGGTGATCACATCATCCGGCTTCACCTGGAAGCTCGGAATGTTCACGCGACGGCCGTTCACGAAGAAGTGGCCGTGACGCACGAGCTGGCGAGCCTGCGCGCGCGACGCCGCGAAGCCGAGGCGATACACGACGTTGTCGAGCCGCGTCTCGAGCATCTGCAGCAGCGTCTCGCCGGTCACGCCGCCCTGCTTGTTCGCCTTCTCGTAATACGTGCGGAACTGGTTCTCGAGCAGGCCGTAGTAGCGACGGGCCTTCTGCTTCTCGCGCAACTGCAGCAGGTACTCGCTCTGCTTGATGCGGCCGCGGCCGTGCTCACCCGGCGGATACGAGCGGCGCTCGATCGCGCACTTCTCGGTAAGGCAGCGCTCACCCTTGAGGAACAGCTTCATCCCTTCGCGGCGGCACTGCTTGCACTTCGGCGAACGATCGCGAGCCATTAGACGCGCCTCCGCTTCTTCTGGCGGACGCCGTTATGCGCCTGCGGCGACACATCCTTCACGCCGAGAATCTCGAGGCCGGCAGCCTGCAGCGAGCGGATCGCGGTCTCGCGACCTGAGCCCGGGCCTTTCACGAAGACTTCGACCTTCTGCAGGCCGTGCTCCATGCCCTTGCGTGCAGCGGCATCGGCCGTCACCTGTGCGGCAAACGGCGTCGACTTGCGCGAGCCCTTGAAGCCCGCGGAGCCGGCCGACTCCCACACGATGACGTTGCCTTCCTTGTCGGTGAGCGCGACGATCGTGTTGTTGAACGACGTCTTGATGTGCGCCTGACCGATGGCGATGTTCTTGCGGACACGGCGGCGAGTGCGACCGCGCGTCGCAGTGGCACGACGAGGAGGCGCCATTACTTCGCAGCCTTCTTGCCGCGGCCCACAGTCTTCTTCGGGCCCTTGCGTGTGCGCGCGTTCGTCTTCGTGCGCTGGCCGTGCACCGGCAAGTTGCGGCGATGGCGCATGCCGCGGTACGAGCCGATCTCCTGCAGGCGCTTGATCGCCTGCGTGCGCTCGCGGCGGAGGTCACCCTCGACCTGCTCGTTCTGGTCGATGAAGTCACGCAGCTTCGCGACTTCTTCTTCCGTCAGGTCGCGCACTTTCGTGTCGGGCGAGAGGCCGAGCGCGGCGCAGATCTTGAGCGAGGTCGGCTGGCCGATCCCGTAGATGTACGTGAGCCCGATCTCGAGCCGCTTCTGATTCGGAAGGTTGACCCCTGCGATGCGTGCCATCTAGTTCGTTACCCCTGCCTCTGCTTGTGACGAGGGTTCGTGCAAATGACCATGGTCCGGCCGTGCCGCTTGATCACGCGGCAGCGCTCGCACATCGGCTTGACGGAAGGACGCACTTTCATGGTTAGTTGCGGTGGCGGTAGGTGATTCGACCGCGGGTCAGGTCGTACGGAGAGAGCTCCACCTTGACCTTGTCGCCGGGAAGGATGCGGATGTAGTGCTTGCGCATCTTTCCCGAGATCGTCGCGAGGACATCGTGACCACCATCGAGCTTGACGCGGAACATTGTGCTCGGCAGCGCCTCGGTGATCTCGCCTTCGACCTCGATCTTGTCTTCCTTGCTCGCCAGACTCGTTCCCCTCTTCTTGGTTCAAATTGACATAGAAAGACTGCGCGCGGGCAAACGCCTCGCAGCGCGAAGGCTCATGGTACCAGGACTTTGGCCCCCAAAGTCAGGATTCTCGGGCCTTCTGCGGTGACCGCGACGGTGTGCTCGAAATGGGCCGC
>DASUKC010000062.1:0-30384 GCA_036278975.1 Gaiellaceae bacterium | reverse complement strand
CGCAGCTTCGAGCTGCTCGCGGGCACGCGCATCGTCGATCTTCGACGCATCGACAGCGTCGTCGACGAGCGCGATCGCGCGATCCTCGAGCACCTGGAAGAAACCGGGGCCTGTCGCGAACTCGAGTACCGCCCCGCCGTCGCCGGGATGCACACGCGTCGAGCCGGCCTTCAGCGTCGCGATCAGCGGCGCGTGCCGCGCGAGCACGCCGATCTCACCCGACTGGCCCGGGACGATGATCATCTCGGCGTCGCCCTCGTACGCCGGACCCTCCGGCGTCACCAGCGACACGCTGAACTTCCGATGGTCTGCCACTTACGCGTTGGCCATCTGCTTCGCCCGCTCCACCGCGCCCTCGATCGGGCCGACCATGTAGAACGCCTGCTCGGGCAGGTCGTCGTGCTGGCCGTCGAGGATCTCGCGGAAGCCGCGGATCGTGTCCTCGAGCTTGACGTACTGGCCGGGCGTGCCGGTGAACTGCTCGGCGACGAAGTTCGGCTGCGACAGGAAGCGCTGGATCTTGCGTGCGCGCGTCACCGTGAGGCGGTCCTCGTCGGACAGCTCCTCGATGCCGAGGATCGCGATGATGTCCTGCAGGTCCTTGTACCGCTGGAGCACCTGCTGCACGCCGGTCGCGACGGCGTAGTGCTCGTCCGAGACGATGCCCGGCTGCAGCGCGCGGGAGACCGAGTCCAGCGGGTCGACCGCCGGGTAGATGCCCTGCTCGACGATCGCGCGCGAGAGCGTCGTCGTGGCGTCGAGGTGCGCAAACGTCTGCGCCGGCGCCGGGTCGGTGAGGTCGTCGGCCGGCACGTAGATCGCCTGCACCGACGTGACCGCGCCTTTGTTCGTCGAGGTGATGCGCTCCTGCAGCTGACCCATCTCCGTCGCGAGCGTCGGCTGGTAGCCGACGGCGCTCGGCATGCGGCCCAGCAGGGCCGACACCTCGGAACCCGCCTGCACGAAGCGGAAGATGTTGTCGATGAAGAGCAGCACGTCCTGGCCCTGGTCGCGGAAGTACTCCGCCATCGTCAGGCCGGAGAGGCCGACGCGCAGGCGCGCACCCGGCGGCTCGTTCATCTGGCCGTAGACGAGCGCCACCTTGTCGAGCACGCCGGACTCCGACATCTCGAGCAGCAGGTCGTTGCCCTCGCGCGTGCGCTCGCCGACACCGGAGAAGACCGACACGCCGGAGTGCTGCAACGCGATGTTGTGGATCAGCTCCTGGATCAGCACCGTCTTGCCGACGCCGGCGCCGCCGAAGAGGCCGATCTTGCCGCCGCGCACGTACGGCGCGATCAGGTCGATGACCTTGATGCCCGTCTCGAAGATCTCGATCTTCGGCGTGAGGTCGGCGAAGTCCGGCGGGTCGCGGTGAATCGACCAGCGCTCCGCGTCCTTCGGTGCGTCCTTCTCGTCTACCGGCTCGCCGAGCACGTTCCACACCCGGCCGAGCGTCACTTCGCCGACGGGCACGCTGATCGGCCCGCCTGTGTCTTCGACCTTCGCCCCGCGCGGGATGCCGTCGGTCGCGTCCATCGCGACCGCGCGCACGCGATCGTCGCCCAAATGCTGCTGCACTTCTGCAATCAGCACGCCGCCGTCGGGACGCGTGATGCGAAGCGCGGAATTGATCGCCGGCAGGTCGCCGGGGAAGACGGCGTCGACAACGACGCCCTTGATCTCGAGCAACCGACCGGTTGTGTCTGCCACTACTGCTCCTGTGCGAGTGCGGGGGACGAGGCACGGCGCCGGTGCGTGATGCGTCTCAGCCAGCCGCGCAGCCGGAGGTTACCCGAACCCGGCTTCTTTTCGATGCCCCAGCGGAGCTCGGCGCGCCTCAGACCTGCCGACACACGGTCGACCTGATCAAGGCGTCAGACATACGAGCTGACGGGTCCCGCCATCATCGGTGAACAGACCTCCCTCTCGGGGAGAACGTTACGTCTTGGGGAGTATGTGACGTCAGGAGGGTTTGGCGGGATAGCGCCCGTCGCGGGGATGCGCTGGGCGGATGCGATGCAAGGACGCAGGGAGCGGACGTAGCAGCGCTACGGACGCGACCGAGGACGCCGCAGCGCGCCGCGTTTTCCAGCGCACCATCCGCGGCATCGCGGCTATTCCGCCAAGCCCTCCTTAATCGACTTCGACGACGCGGCGCAGCGAGTTGAACCCTGTGGCGACGGGCCGCAACTGGTGTGCGCGCATCAGCCGCATGGCGGCGAGGTCGCCCCTGGCGGTCTCGACGGTGATGTGCGTCGCCGGAGCGCCCGAGCCGAAGCCGGTGATGACGACCGCGGCCGCCGCAGCGGCGGCAGCCGCCGCCAGCGAGCCCGAAGCGGCGAGCAGGTAGGGCCGCAGCCGGCGCGGCAAATCGAGCCGCAGCGGATGCGGCAGCGGAACCAGCGGCGCCTCGCGAAGGAGCGTCGTCAGCCCGTTGAGATCCGAGGCGAAGCTTTGGCACGCGGCGCAACGCCCGAGGTGCCGCCTGACGGCAAATCTCTCGAACTCCGACAGAGCGCCGTCCAGTTCCAACGAAACCAGGCGCCGACTCCGATCACACCGGCTCTCCCTACCGCGCATGTCCTCTACTAAGACGACACCGACGTCAAAAGTTAGTGATTACTGCTGTGGCGATCGTCCACGGCGACGCCCAGCACGACCAGGATCACGCCGACGCTGATCAGCAGCGCAGGCAGGTTCAAGGCTTCGCGGTGCTCGTCGGCCGTAGCCCAACGAACGCTTCCCCCCATCCAGCGGCCCAAACCGATGAAACCCGCGTCTCCCTTGCTGCGAACCGGCGGCCGCACCGCCAGCAGGACGCCGAGACCGAGCAGGAACGCACCCACCGCGTAGAAGCCGAGGGCCAAGCCGCGCCGAACATCCTCCTTCGCCGCAAGGGCGATCAGCAACCCGAGGGCTGCGGCGCCGCCGGCGCAGACGCCGACCACCGCTCCGAACCGGCGCAACGCGCCGAGCAACATGACTTACGCCGGTACGGCCCGGCCGCGGCGCATCTCTTCCTCGCTGAGCGGCCAGCGCTCGAGCGGGTAGTGACACCGGGCCAAGTGACTGGACGGCATGCCCGCGCGCGAAACGAGCTCGGGCATCTCCACATCGCAGTGCCCTTCGACAAAGCGCGGGCACCGTGTGTGGAAGCGGCACGCAGACGGCGGGTTGATCGGACTCGGAACGTCGCCTTCGAGGACGATCCGCTTCCGGTCGCGGCCGACTGCGGGGTCGGGGACCGGCACCGCCGACAGCAGGGCACCCGTATATGGGTGCTTCGGGTCGGTGTACAGCTCGTTGCGCGTGGCCGACTCGACGATCTGCCCGAGGTACATCACGAGCACGCGATCGGAGATGTAACGCACGACGTTGAGGTCGTGTGCGATGAAGATGTAGGTGAGGCCGAACTCGCTCTGCAGATCCTTGAGCAGGTTCAGGATCTGTGCCTGCACCGAGACGTCGAGCGCCGACACCGGTTCGTCGCAGACGATGAGCTTCGGATTGACCGCGAGCGCGCGTGCGATCCCGATGCGCTGCCGCTGTCCACCGGAGAACTCGTGCGGGAAGCGGTTGTAGTGCTCGGGGTTCAGACCGACGACCTCGAGCAACTCCTGCACGCGGCGCTTCACCTCGGCTGGCGTTCCGATCTTGTGCACCTGAAGCGCCTCCGCGACGATGAAGCCGACGCGCTTGCGCGGGTTCAGTGACGCGTACGGGTCCTGGAAGATCATCATCATCTCGCGGCGATATGGCCGCATCTCGGAGCGCGAAAGCCTCGTGATGTCGCGACCGCGGTAGACGATGCGCCCGCTCGTCGGCTCGAGCAGCTTGAGCAGGCAGCGCGCCATGGTCGACTTGCCGCAGCCGGACTCGCCGACGACGCCGAGCGTCTCGCCCTCGCGAACGCTGAAGGAGACGCCGTCGACCGCCTGAACAGCCGCGGTCTGCTTCTGGAAGATGATGCCGCGCGTGATCGGGAAGTGCTTCTTCAGATCCTCGACGACGAGCAGCTCGTCGCCCGAGGTCTGCGAATCGAGCACCATCTCTGACTGCGCGTTCGTCATGACGACACCCCCGAAACTGCTCCGAGCAGACGAGCAGCTTCCTGCTCCTTCGTCGCCTCGTCGAGGTGGCACGCCTGGAGGTGCGCAGCGTCACCCGGAGTGGGCTTGAGCTCAGGGTCGACGGTGCGGCAGATGTCCATCACGTACGGGCAGCGCGGATGGAAGCGACAACCGGACGGAGGACGAAGCAGCGACGGCGGCTGGCCGGAGATCTGCGCGAGACGCTCGACGTCGGCGTTCAGGCGGGGCAGCGATCCCATGAGACCCCACGTGTACGGATGGTGCGGGCTGTGGAAGATGTCGTCGACGCTTCCACCTTCGACGACCTCCGCCGCATACATGACGACGATGTCGTCGGCGATCTCCGCGACGACTCCCAGGTCGTGCGTGATCATGATCACCGCACTGTTGTACTCGGCCTGAAGGCGTTCGATGAGCGCGAGGATCTGCGCCTGGGTCGTCACGTCGAGCGCGGTCGTCGGCTCGTCGGCGATCAACAGGTCGGGGTTGTTGATCAGCGACATTGCGATCATCACGCGCTGCCGCATGCCGCCCGAGAACTGATGGGGGTAGTCGTCGATACGCCGGTCGGCGCGCGGAATCCCGACCTGCTTCAAGAGCTCGAGCGCACGGCCGCGCGCCTGCTGCTTCGACAGGTCGGAATGCAACTGCACTGCCTCGACGAGCTGCTTGCCGACGGCGTGCACCGGGTTCAGGCTGGTCATCGGGTCCTGGAAGATCATCGCGATCTCGTTCCCGCGCAGCTCGCGCAGCCGGCTCGGCTTCGCCGTGAGCAGATCCTCACCTTTGAAGAGCGCCTGTCCAGAGCTGATCGTGTTCCGCTTGGCGTTCAGCCCCATGATCGTGAGGCAGGTCACGCTCTTTCCGGAACCGGACTCGCCGACGATGCCGAGCGTCTCACCCTTCTCTATCGAGAAGCTGACGCCGTCGACCGCCTTCACGACGCCGTCGCCGGTCGAGAAGTACGTCTTCAGATCCTTGACTTCAAGGAGGGCCATTAGTGGGGGTCCGTTTCCCTTTCGCTCAGCTGAGACGGATTCGAGGATCGATCCATGCGTATAGCAAGTCGACAACCAAGTTCATGACGATGATTGCAGTCGTTGAGAACACCAGGATGCCAAGCACCGTCGGGCTGTCGTAGTTGTTCAGCGCAGAGATCGTCCGATAGCCGAGCCCC
This sequence comes from Gaiellaceae bacterium, assembly GCA_036278975.1. Classification (GTDB taxonomy): domain Bacteria; phylum Actinomycetota; class Thermoleophilia; order Gaiellales; family Gaiellaceae; genus PALSA-600. The sequence goes on along the minus strand of DASUKC010000062.1, from coordinate 25,113 downwards.
TGCAATGAGTACACGGTCTCCGTGAACACGGCGCCGCCGAGCGCGAGACCGACGTCCATGCCGAGCATGGTCACGACCGGAAGCATCGCATTCCGAAGAATGTGCTGGAACATCACGCGCGACTCGGGCGCGCCTTTCGCGCGCGCGGTTCTCACGTAGTCCTCGTTCATCGTCTCCATCACGTTCGCGCGGATCATTCGGACGTAGACCGCTGCGAACAGGATCGAGAACGTCAGCCACGGAAGTATCAGGTGGTAGGCCCACTGCAGCGGCCCTCCCGGCTGTCCGTACAACGGGTGGAAGAAGTTCGCGTAGTTCGCGATCGGGGTGATGTGCCACCGGTAGCCGACGAAGTAGGAGAAGATCAGGCCGAGCCAGACCGGGTGTGCGGAGATACCGATCAGCACACCGGTCATCGACAGGCGATCGAGCACCGAGCGCGGCCGAAGCGCGCTCAGGACGCCTACCGGCACGGCGATCATGAGCCAGACCACCATGCCGCCGAGCACGAGCGACGCAGTCTGCGGCGCGGCGTTGGCGACGATGCTGTTGACGCTCTGCCGGTTCACGAACGACTGGCCAAGGTCCGGCGACTTGAGGTGCAGGCCGTGATGCAAGCTCAGCGGCATCAGACGGCCCAGGAAGCGCAGGTACTGGATGTAGACGGGCCGGTCGGTGCCGAGGTAGTGCGCGACGCGATCGACCATGACTTGGGTACATGCGCGACCGCACGCGAACTTCGCGGGGTCGGCCGGGATCAAATAGAAGAGGACGAAGCCGATCAGCGTGACCGCGAGGAACAGGCCAACTGCCCAGATAAGACGGCGGATGATGTAACGGATCACTGTTTCGATTTCTTAGGGAAGAGATGTGTGGGCGCCGGCCGGAGCCGGCGCCCACTTCGTTCCTGTTTCTTGTCTCCTCAGACCCTCGTTACTTCAAGTAGAGGGCGCCGAGGTCCATCGAGCCCCACGCCGGGCTGTACAGATACCCAGCGGTCTTCGGGCCGATGAAGTCACGGATGTTCCGGTTGTCGATCGGAGCCCACGGAGCGAAGTTCTTCATCGTGTAGATGTCGAGGTTGCCCCATGCCTTCGAGCGAGCAGCACCGGACTGTGCGTTTGCAGCATCGATCTTCGCATTAACCGACGCGTTGTTGAAGTACGCGAGGTTGTTGTTGTTCGATGCCTGGATGGTGCGACCGTCCAACAGGATGTGGAAGAAGTCGTAACCATCCGCGTAGTCCTGGTACCAACCGGCGAACATGGCGTCCATGTCAGTGCCCTTGACGCCCGAGGCCGTGTAGATCGCATAGCCCACGAACGACTTGGCGGTGACGTTGCACCCCATCTGCTCGAGGTTGTACTTCAGGATGCCCGCCTGCGGCGTGCCGACCGGACCGGTCGCGTACCACAGGTTGACGTTCCCGCAGCTGCTGGAAAGCGCCTTCGCCTTGGCCGGAACGGCGCCGGCGATCGGGTACAGCTTCTGGTTGTAGACCCCACCAGTCAGCGACTGCGGAAGGATCTCGGTCGTGCGCTTACCACCCAGCTTGCCACGGACGCGAAGAAGCGCCGGCCGGTCGATTGCGTAGTTGACCGCCTTGCGCGTTGCAGCACTCGAGAAAGCAGGGCGAGTGGTGTTCAACGCGATGTAGTCCGTCTCAGGCGTCGGGTGGACGAAGAACCGGCTCTTGTTGACTCCGTACTGCTGCTCCAACTGAGCTGCCGCAGACGGGTTGTCGAGACCGGACGGGTCAGCAGCGTACGTGCCGTCTGAAACCTGCAGGTACGTCTGCTGCGCGTTCGTGTTCATCGTCATGACGATCGTCGAAGACCGGTGCGGGCGGGTGCCCTTGTAGTACGGGTTGGCCTTCAGCACGATCTGCGAGCCCACGGTGCGGCTGGCGATGTAGTACGGGCCGGCACCCGGGAGCGTGTTGACGCCCTGCGGGTCCACCGGGGTCTTGCTCAACTCGATGGCGCAGAAGAACGGCATCGCGAGCTTGTCGAGCATGCCGCCGTCACGCTGCGTGAGCTTGATCGTCAGCTTGCTCCCCTTCGCCGTGACACCAGCGATCTTCGAGGCCTTCTTGTTGACAACGTTGTCCCAACCGACGACGTCGCTCATGAACGCATTCACAGGCGAGTTCATCGAGGGGTTCGCGTCACGATTCATCGCGTCAACGAAGCTCTGCGCGGTGACCGAAGCCCCGTCGTTGAACTTGATGCCCGACTTGATCGTGAACGTGTAGGTCTTACCGTCGGCGGAGATCACCGGCAGACCGGAAGCGGCCGCAGGCGACAGTTCCGTGCTCGCCTTACCACCCGCGTCCGAATAGTCGATGAGCTTCGCACACGTCTCGTACTCGATCTGCCACGAGAGCACGCCATAGGCGAGGGCCGGATCGGACTAGTCGACGTCGGTAGCAGCAACAGCGAGCTGAAGCGTTCCGCCCGCTGTCCTGGCAGTGGTGCTCGCGCCGGCCGTCACGGCGAGGACAGCTGCAAGAGCTGCCACACCGATCAGGCTCATCGGAGCTGTGAACCACAGCCTTTTACGCATCCTGCTCCTTTCGGGGATCCCCGGGCTACTGGGCCCGGCTTGTCTCGTCAGTGAGACGATTCGGTGATTCGTTGGTTAGGGGGCCGTACATCTAATGGGCGGTGCGCGGGTCGAACGCGTCGCGCAAGCCGTCACCCAGCAAGTTGAACGAAAGCGTCGTGATGAGCACTGCGATGCCGGGCCACAACATCAGCCACGGAACCTGGAGATAGAACTGCGGCGCCTGCTCGAGCAGGTTGCCCCAGCTGGCGGTCGGGTCCTGGATGCCGATGCCGAGGAACGACAGCCCCGCTTCGGCCAGCACGTTCTGACCGACCGAGATCGTCGCCAGCACGATCATCGGCGCGACGAGATGCGGCAGCAGGTGCGACCGGATGATTCGCGCGTCGCTCGACCCGACCATCCGCGCGGCTTCGATGAACTCCTTCTCACGTAGGGAGAGCACCTGCGCGCGTGCGATACGTGCCGGATAGAACCAGCCGAACACCGACAGGACGAGTGTGATCGTGAACACGCCGTGCGGCAGGAACCCGAGGGTGATGCCGTTCAGCTGCGGGCCGGCGACTGCGGAGAGCGCGATCACGAAGAGGATCACCGGGAACGCCATGACGAGCTCGGTGACGCGCGAGATGACCATGTCGACGAGCCCGCCGAAATAGCCGGCGGTCGCGCCGAGCACGACGCCAAAGGCGATCGACACGAGCGTGGCGAAGACGGCCACCTCGAGCGACGTCTGTCCGCCGTAGAGCAGACGGAGGAATTCGTCGCGTCCTTCGGCACCGTCGGCGCCGAGCGGGAAGAACACGGTCCCGAAGTGCCCGACCGCGCCGACATAGGGCGCGTTCGAGAAGTGCGACCACGGGCCGAGCGGCAGCGCCGCGTTGTTGAGACCGCCGTCGAAGGGCTTGTACGGACCGTGTCCGAGCCACCAGGCAAAGAGCGGGCCGCCGACGAAGCACAGCAGCACGAGGAAGATGATCGTGATCCCGCCGCCGATCGCGACCTTGTCACGCTTGAACGTCCGCCAGACCGACTCCCAGTAGCCGAGCGCATGGATGCTCTCGAGCTCCTCGGTGACCGGAACGTCGCTGGGGCCGAGCGGGACCGCGAAGGTGGTGTCCTGCTGCTCCTGGAGACTCATTCTCGACGTAGGACTATAGAGCTGGAAAAAAGTTTGTAAACAGCCGGGTTCGGACCGACGCCCGGCAACTAACCAAACCGAGGCGCGCTCGTCTATAGTGCCGGGCCTTTTATGACTTTGCACTCGGGCACAATCTCCACCGGCCGTCCGCCCTTCTGGCGGCGCCAACAGTTCTGGCGGTTCACGCTGCCGATCGTCGCGCTGGCCGCTGCCGCCCTCGCCGGGCTGCTCGTCTACAACGCGTTCTACGGCAGCAACGGCCTGCCGAATGCCAAGAACGGCTGGGGCGTCACGTACACCGTCCCGAAGGACCCGGCGACGGTGAAGCTCGATGCGAGCGTCAAGCCGATGGTTCTCCGGTTCATCCACACGGCGGTCGCGCGGAAGAACCTGAACGTCGCCTACGACATGGCAGGCCCGGAGATCCGCCAGGGCATGACTCGGAAGCAGTTCTCGGCCGGGGCGATCGCCGTCGTGCCCTTCGAGATCAACAGCAAGACCAAGATCACGCTCAAGGTCATCAACTCGTACGCGACCAGTGCAAAGATCCAGGCCTTCCTCGTCACGCCGGGCTCGCCGGACAACAAGAACAGCCCGCACACGTTCTTCGCAGACCTGATCAAGAGTGGCGGACGCTGGTACGTGAACGCCTGGGTCCCGCGTTGGACGCCACCGATCCCAACGCAGCCCGGCCGCTGAACCTCCGGGCGGTCGCCCTCGCGCTCGCGCTCGCGGTCGTCACCTGCGTCGCCGTGACGGCAACTGCACCCGCGGCGAACCCACGGCTGACGCCTCAGGACCGGACTGCGATCGGCAACCTGATCGACCGCTTCGTGAAGGACGTCGTTCTGCGCCGCGACCTGGCCGACGGCTGGACGCTGGCGGGCCATGACCTACGCGGCGGAACGACGCGCGCGGCGTGGGTCAACGGCACCGGCGTGACCGTCGAGGCGTTCCCGATCGCCGGCAACGACTTCCACGATGCATGGGAAGGCCACCTCGTGTCTCCCGGGCACGCGGTCGGCACGATCGTCATGCACCCGAAGCCAGGCAGCGCGTACGACGAGACTGCCGCGACCGTCGACGTGCAACGCCTGCACGGCCGATGGGTGGTCGACCTCTTCTATTCGACCGCGGTGATTCGGACCGGGACCAACAAGCGCGGAAGCTGCGGCACGGCAGACTGCTCGATCAGCGGCCCGGCCGACTACGGCCCGGGTGGTGGCGGCAGCCCGGCCGGCAATAGCAACGCGCGCATTCGCGGCTTCTGGCTGTTCGCCGCAATTGCCGCCGCCGGCGCCCTCGCCATCACGATCCCCGCGGGCGCGTGGGTGCGCGCGAGGCGGCGCACCAAGCGCGCGTACCTCGCGTACGAAGAGTCCCATCGCTAAGAGAGTTGGGCGGCAGCGATCGGCGGAAGCCGGCTTCGCCGGCTGGGAGCTGAGCGCGACCAGGGCGGCAGAGCTAGGCCGCTCTGGGGCGACGCTGGCAAAGGAGCCGAGCCCGAGGGCCGCGGCACAGTGCATACGGCACGGGCAAGGCCCGAGGGCGACGGATCCTGCAGTGTCCAGCGTCGTCAGCGATCGGCGGAAGCCGGCTTCGCCGGCTGGGAGCCGAGCGCGACCAGGGCCGCCTAGCCGGTTAGGGCATCCGCGCCGGCGACCACTTCCAGGATCTCCTGGGTGATCTCGGCCTGGCGGGCGCGGTTCATCGCCAGGGTGAGGCTGTCGATCAGCTCCCCCGCCGCCTTCGAGGCGTTGCGCATCGCAGTCATGCGCGCGCCCTGCTCGGACGCAGCCGACTCGAGCAACGCGCGGTAGAGCTCTGTCTCGACGTAGACCGGGAGCAGCCGCGCGAGGATCTCCTCGGGCTCCGGCTCATAGATGAAATCCGGCGAGTACTCGCGGTCCTGCTTCTGCTCCTCTTCTTTCTGCTCGAGCAGGTCCTGCGGAACCGGGAGCAGCTCGCTCACGGTCACCTTCTGGGTGAGCGCCGAGACGAACGCGTTGTAGACGACGTAGACCGCGTCGACGTCGCCGTTCACATACGCCTCGGAGACGGCATGTGCGACAGCTTGCGCGTCGCTGTACGCCGGCCGCTCGCTGAAGCCGGTCCACGACTGCGTCACCGACAAACGCCGGAAGCGCAGCGTCGACGCAGCCTTCCGCCCCGTGCTGAACCACACGACTTCGCGCCCTTCGCCACGGTGCTCGCGCTGGAGTGCAAGCGAACGGCGGATCACCTGCGCGTTGAAGCCGCCGGCCAGGCCGCGGTCGGCGGTGATCGGAACGATCGCCACCGTCTTCACGGTCTCGCGGCGCTCGAGCAGCGGCAACCTCACGGAGCCCGCAGCTTCCGACACGCCGGCCATCAGCTCGAGCATCCGGTCCGCGTACGGACGCATCGCCTCGATGCGCAGCTGAGAGCGGCGGAGACGCGCTGACGCGACGAGCTCCATCGCCTTCGTGACCTTGCGCGTGTTGGTGATCGAGCGGACGCGCCGCTTCAGATCCTGGGTGCTTGCTATGCCGCCTTCTCCTCAGTCGTCGCGAAGCGGCTCTTCAGCTTCTCGATCTCGCCGTTCAGCTTCTCGGTGACGTCGTCTGCAAGGTCGCCCGACTCCTTGATCGCCTTGTAGATCGAGCCTTCCGAGCGCAGGTGCTCGCGCAGCTCGTCCTGGAAGCGCGACACGTCCTCGGTCGGCAGCTCGTCGAGGAAGCCGTTGACGCCGGCGTAGAGCGCGACCGCCTGCTCTTCCATCGGCCACGGCTGGTACTGCGGCTGGTTGAGCGTGGCGACCATCTTCTCGCCGCGGTTCAGCGAACGCTGCGTCGCCTGGTCGAGCTCGGAACCGAACTGCGCGAAGGCTTCGAGCTCCCTGTACTGGGCCAGGTCGAGACGCAGGCGGCCGGCGACCTTCTTCATCGCCTTCGTCTGCGCAGACGAACCGACGCGCGACACCGACGTGCCGACGTTCACAGCCGGGCGAACGCCCGAGAAGAAGAGGTCGGACTGCAAGAAGATCTGCCCGTCGGTGATCGAGATGACGTTCGTCGGGATGTAGGCCGAGATGTCACCAGCCTGCGTCTCGATGATCGGCAGCGCGGTGAGCGAGCCGCCGCCCTCGTCGTCTGAGAGCTTGCACGCGCGTTCGAGCAGCCGGGAGTGCAGATAGAAGACGTCGCCCGGGAACGCTTCGCGGCCCGGCGGGCGCCTGAGGAGCAGCGATAGCTGCCTGTAAGCATCAGCCTGCTTCGTCAGGTCGTCGTAGATGACGAGTGCGTGCTCGCCCTTGTAGAGGAAGTACTCGGCCATCGCACAACCGGCGAACGGCGCCATCCACTTGATCGGCGCGGCTTCCGCTGCGCCGGCGGTGATGATCGTCGTGTACTCCATCGCGCCCGCTTCGCGCAGCCGCTCGTACACCTGCGCGACGGTCGACGCCTTCTGGCCGATCGCGACGTAGAAGCACTTCACGTTCTGGTCGTGCTGGTTCAGGATCGTGTCGATCGCGATCGCGGTCTTGCCGGTCGAACGGTCGCCGATGATCAGCTCGCGCTGGCCACGGCCGACGTTCGTCATCGAGTCGATCGCCTTGATGCCGGTCTGCAACGGCTCCTTCACCGGCTGGCGCTTGATGACGCCCGGCGCCTTCCACTCGAGCGGGCGGGTCTCGGACGTCTGCAGCGGGCCTTGGCCGTCGAGGGGATTGCCGAGCGGGTCGACGACACGGCCAAGCAGGCCCTCGCCGACGGGCACGGACGCGACCTTGCCGGTGCGGCGCACGGGCTCGCCTTCCTTCACCTGCTCCCACTCGCCGAACAGTGCGGCGCCGACGTTGTCCTCTTCGAGGTTGAACGCGAGGCCAACGACGCCGTGGTCGAGCTCGAGCATCTCGAGCGCGAGACAGTTCTCGAGGCCGTGGATGCGGGCGATGCCGTCGCCGACCTGCAGGACGGTGCCGACCTCGGCGAGGTCGGTCTCGACATCGAACCGCTCGATCTGCTCGCGCAGGATCGAGGTGATCTCTTCGGGACGCAGCTTCATCGGGTCGGTCAGCTCCTTGCGGTTGCGAGTTCTTGGCGAAGTCGTTCGAGGCGTCCGCGCACGCTTGCGTCGAGCCTCATCGATCCAGCTTGGAGGACGATGCCTCCGATCAGATTCGGGTCGACGCTGCGCGACGCCTGGACCTTGCGGCCAGACGCCTGCTCGATGCGATCGACGACACTCTTGAAAAATTCGTCCGTCAGTTCCTGGGCGGTGGTGAGCTCGACATCGAGCACCTTTTCTTCTGCAGCGACAAGTGAGTCGAGCTCGTCGACGATCTGCGGCAGCTCGGCAGCGCGACCCTTCTCGGCGATCACGCGCACGAAGTTGACGACGAGCTCGTCGGCGCCGGCGGCGACCTTGGCGAGCACGTCACCCTTCACGCGCAACTCGACCTCGGGGTTGTCGAGCAGCGCACGGAGCTCGCCGACGTCGGCGACTGCGTCACGCAGCTGCTGCACCTGCTCGTGCACGATGGTGAGCTTCTTCTGCGCCTGCGCCGCTTCGAACAGCGCTTTCGCATAGATGCGATGCGCAGCTCCTATTTTGTGCTCCCTTCGAGCTGCGAGAAGTCGAGCTCTGCGAGTGCCTCGTCGATCAGTCGCTGCTGGTCGGCGTCGCCAAGCGACTTGCGGGTGATCTTCTCGGCGGCCAGCAGACTCAGTTTTCCGACTTCGCTCCGGATTTCACCCAGCGCCTGCGTCGTCGCCGACTCGATCTGGCGCCGCGTCTCCTCGAGCCTGCGCTGCCGGTCGGCTTCGGTCTCGTCGCGGACACGGTCGCGCGCCTTGTCGGCGTCCTTCCGTGCCTCCGCGAGGATCTCCTCGGCGTCCGACTTCGCCTGGCCGACGAGCTTGCGGTGCTCTTCGAGCAGGTTGCGAGCTTCGCTGCGGGCGTGATCCGCTTCTTCGATCGCCTGCCTGATGCGCTCGCGCCGTTCGTCGATCGTCTTCTGGATCGGGCCGAACGCGTAGCGCTTCAGCACGATCAGGACCGCGACGAAGAAGACGATCGTCCAGATCATCAGGCCGGGAATGATCTTGGTCAGGGGGCTCGATGCCCCGAGGACGAACGCAAGCGTCATTACGAGACCAGCACGTAGCCGAGGAAGCCGCCGACCAGGCCATAGAACACGACGGCCTCGGTGAGCGCGAAGCCAAGCCACATGATCCCTTGCAGCTCGCCGCGCAGCTCGGGCTGGCGGGCGACCGACTGGATCATCGAGCCGAAGACCGTGCCGATGCCGATGCCGGCGCCGAGCGAGCCGAGGCCCATGCCGAGACCGAAACCGAGCGCCTTCGCGGCCTTCAGGGTTTCTGTTGCTCCAAGAACGAGGTGCACGGGTGGTTCCTCCTTAGTGGTCCGGCTCGATCGCCGAGCCGATGTAGATGGCGGTGAGGATTGCAAAGATGAACGCTTGGATGGTCACGACGATGACCACCTCGAAGATGTAGAAGACGAAACCGATCCCGAGTGAGATCGGCACGGCGACCCAGAACGTGATTCCGCTCAGGATGAACAGCAGGCCGATCGACACGAGGATCAGCATGTGCCCGGCAAGCATGTTCGCGTAGAGACGGACACTCAGGCTGACCACTCGGAAGACGTGCGAGATCGTCTCGAGAACGGCCATCGGCGCGACGCCTGCCTTCGGCACACCGGCGGGAACGAACGACTTGAAGTACTTGATCCCGTTCCAGCGCACGCCCTCGACGTGCGTGAAGACAACGCTGAATAGCGCAAGGACGAGCGTCACCGACAGCTGCGACGTGACCGCGTAGATCCCCCAGGTCGGCACGCCGTGGTACTTCTCGCCGGTGAGCGGCAGCGGGATGAACCCGACGAGGTTCATCATCCAGACGAAGAGGAAGAGCGAGGCGACGTACGGGAACCACAGCCCGATCGCCTTCGACGGCAAACCCTGCTCCGCGATCTGCACCTGAGCAAGCTCGTAGAGAGCCTCACCGATCGTCTGTCGCTTGCTCGGCAGCAATGCGAGGCGGCTGCGCATCGTGAAGATGCCGAGCAGCATCGTCAGCAGAGCGCACAGCGCGAGATACGCGACAGCCTTGTTGATCGACAAGTCGAGCGGCCCGAGGTGAATCGCAACCCACTGCTTGAGCTCGAACTCGTTCGCCGGATTGAAAGCTTCCGCGAGCATGCTCATTTGTGCGGCTCACCTCCGAAGTACTCGCTGAGCGAGACGAGCAGCGAGAGTGAGTAGGCGAGCAGGTAAACGATCAGCGCGGTGACGCCGGCGCCGCGGTTGCCGACGGTTACGGCGAGCAGCACGACCATCACGCCGATGCCGCGGAACGCCATGCCGACTGCAACGAGACCCGAACGGCCCAGGTTGTCGGCGCCGGTCGGGATCCGCCCGAGCCAGATGCCGAGCGCCTCGGCCGCTGCCCAGAGGACTGCGGCGAGCACCCAGCCTGAGATCGGGAAGCCGCCGGCGAGCACCACCGGGAGCGCAATCACGACGACGCCGGCACCCGCGAGCGCAGGCGCACGCCGGCCAGGGGCCGGGCGAGGCGTCGACAGGAGCGCGCTTCTCACGTGAAATAGCCCCGGAAGCGACGGTACACGGTTGCCACCCCGACTGGAATCCCCACGACGACGCCGCCGAGCGCGCCGAGCCCGGTCGAGCCTGCGGCCCAACCCACGAGCGCACCCGCGCCGGCGCAAACGCCGACGGCAGAAATAAGCAGCCCGCCCGCTGCTACGGGCTGGAATGAATCACGCGGAGAGGCCTGCACCCGGCGCGAGAATAGCATCCGGCTTGTGACACCGGGATGCCAATGATCAAGCCGCTTTTCGCCGGTTTGTAACTCTCGGCTGCCGCGTCCGCAGCTTCACGATCTCGAGCAGCAGCACGACATAGAGGGAGAAGGAGACGGCGAGCAGCGCCGCGCCGGCGTCGATTACCAGGTGCGGCACGTTCCAGTCGCCGTGATGGCGCGGCGGCGCGAAATGCGTCGCGAGCGCTGCGATCGCGAGCGTTGCGCACCACCCCCAGAGATAGACGACGGCGCGGCGCTGCGAGAACCCGAGCCGCATGAAGCGGTGATGGAGGTGACGCGCATCGGCGGCGTAGATCGGCTCCCCCGCGCGCAGGCGCTTCGCGATCACGAACGACGTGTCGAGCACGGGCACCGCGAGCACGAGCAGCGGCAGCACGAGCGTCGCCAACGCTGCCGTCTTCAAGAGGCCCTGCACGGAGATCGCGGCGAGCGTGAAGCCGAGCAGCAATGCGCCGGAGTCGCCCATGAAGATGCGCGCGGGATAGAAGTTGTGGCGCAGGAAGCCGAGGCACGCGCCGAAAACCGCGGCGGCGAGCACGGCGGCCGGGATGCGTCCGAGCGACAGCTCGATCACTGCGAACGCAAGACCGGAGATCGCGCACACGCCTGCGGCGAGCCCGTCGAGCCCGTCGAGGAAGTTGACCATGTTCATCAGCGCGACGATCCCGACGATCGTGATGCCGACGCCGAGCCACGACGGGAGGGCGAGGCGGCCGGTGAAGAACGTGAACGTGTGCAGGTAAACCCCGAAGCCGGTCGGAATCGCGGCGGCGAACACCTGGCCCGAGAGCTTCTGCCACCAATTCAGGCGGCGGAAGTCGTCGATCGCGCCGACAATCGTTGCGGCCGTCGCGCCCAAGACGACTCCCCGCAGCTCTCCGCCCAACGGAAGGAACGCAAGCGACGGCGCGAGCACGGCGAAGAACAACGCGAGCCCGCCGAGGCGCGGGATCTCTGAACGGTCGCGGCCGTCCTCTGTCGGACGAACGAGCCGAAGCCTCACCGCGGCCGATCCGACTGCCGGAGTGAGCACGATCACGATTCCGAGGGCAACCAGCGCAGCCCAGAGCACCTGGAGGTGATGGGTGAACTGCTGCCAGACCATCGGCTTCCCTACTTCGTGCCGTAGAGGCGATCTCCCGCGTCCCCAAGACCCGGAACGATGTAGCCACGCTCGTTGAGGCCGCGGTCGATCGCCGCAACCACGATCTGCACGTCGGGCGCTGCCTCGAGCACGCGCTCGACGCCTTCGGGCGCGGCGATGATCGCGATCAGCCGCACGCTCGACGCGCCCGCGTCCTTCACCACCTGCACCGCGTGCGCGGTCGAGTTGCCGGTCGCGAGCATCGGGTCGAGCAGGATCACATCGCGCTCTGCGACATCGGCCGGCAGCTTCACGTAGTACTCGACCGGCTGCAACGTCTCTTCGTCGCGGTAGAGACCGATGAAGCCGACGCGCGCACCGGAGATCAGCGACAGCACGCCGTCGAGCATGCCGAGGCCTGCGCGCAGGATCGGGCAGACCGCAACCTTCTTGCCGGAGACGCGCGGGAACGGCGCGACCTCGAGCGGCGTCTCGATCGTCACGTCCTCGGTCGGCAGGTCCTTCGTCGCTTCGTAGGTGAGCAGCAATGTCACCTCTTCGACGAGCTGACGGAACAGGACCGTCGGCGTTTCCTTGTCACGCAGGTACGACAGCTTGTGCTGCACGAGCGGATGACGTACTTCAGTGACCGGCACTAGTACTTCGTGTATCCGCGGAAGCCCGGATAGAGCGGGCGCTTGTCGCAGAGCGTTTCGGCGCGCGAGCACAGCGCGGCGACGTCGGCCTCGTCCTGCAGTGCGTCGACGATGATCGACGCGACCTCCGCGAAGTCGTGCTCGTCGAAGCCGCGCATCGTTGCTGCGGGGGTGCCGAGCCGCACACCGCTCGCCACCATAGGCGGCAGCTCGTCGAACGGCACCGTGTTGCGATTCGCGGTGAGCTTGCACTCCTCGAGCCGCTCCTGCGCGGCGAGGCCAGTCCACTCCGTGTCTCTGAGATCCAGCTGCACGAGATGCGTGTCGGTGCCGCCGGTGAGAACGTCGAAGCCGCCGTCGACGAGCCCGCTCGCGAGCGTGTCGGCGTTGGTGCGCACTTGCGTCTGGTAGTCGCGGAACGCTTCGCTCATCGCGATCTTGAAGCACGCAGCCTTCGCCGCGATCGTGTGCATCAGCGGGCCGCCCTGCATGCCGGGGAAATTGGCGCGATCCAATTTGACAGCGTGCTCTTCGCGGCAGAGCACGAAGCCGGCGCGCGGGCCGGCGAGCGTCTTGTGCGTCGTCGAAGTGACGAAGTCGCAATACGGAACCGGGCTTGGGTGGATCCCGGCAGCGACGAGGCCCGCGAAGTGCGCCATGTCGCACATCAGCAGTGCGCCGACCTCGTCGGCGATCTCGCGGAACTTGTCGGCCTCGACCGTGCGCGGATACGCAGAGCCCCCACAGACGATCATCTTCGGCTGCACTTCTTTCGCCTGCGCGAGAATCTCGTCGTAGTCGACCCGCATCGTCTCGCGCGACACGCCGTAGTGGTGGAACTCGTACAGACGGCCGGAGAAGTTGACCTTCAGCCCGTGCGTGAGGTGGCCGCCGTGGTCGAGCGACAGGCCAAGCACTTTGTCGCCCGGCTTCAGCATCGCGAAGTAGACGGCCATGTTCGCCTGCGCGCCGGCGTGGGGCTGCACGTTCGCATGCTCGGCGCCGAACAGCTCCTTCGCGCGCGACCGGGCGAGCTCTTCTATCTCGTCGACCACCTCGCAGCCGCCGTAGTACCGCTTGCCCGGATACCCCTCGGCGTACTTGTTCGTCGGCACGGAGCCGACGGCCTCGAGCACGCTTGGCCACGTGAAATTCTCGGACGCAATCAGCTCGATCTGGCCGCGCTGGCGCTCGAGCTCTTTCGTGAGCAGCGCGGCGATTTCCGGGTCGACGTCGTCGAGCCCGGCGGTCTTCAGCTCGTCGAAGGTCTGCTGCGCGACTGCCATGCACTGATCGTACTAAGCGCTTCGGCAGCCGGGATCGCGCCCTCCCGCAGGATCGTCGGCTCCGGCGTGGTCAGGTCGATCACGGTCGAGGCCGTGCCGGGCAGGCGGCCCGCGTCGATCTCCGCGGCGACAGCGCCACGGATGCGCGCCGGCACCTCGTCGAGGCTCGTCGCTGGGGGCTCGCCGGGCTCGTTCGCGCTTGTGGCGAGAACGACGCCGACCGCTTCGACTGCTCGCCGCGCTTCGCCCGTCAGGTTCGGCACACGGACGCCGATCTTCTCCGGCGTCTCGCCGGCGAGCCACGGAAAACGCCGCGCCGGGTTCGCGACGACGAGCGTGTACGCGCCGGGAACCATGTCATGCGGTAGCTCGAGCTCAGGGATTGCGCGCAGCAGATCGTCGACGGTTGCGGCGACGAGCGCGGTCGGCTGCCGCGCGGCACGTCCCTTCACCGCGTAGACCGCATTCGCGCCCTGTTCGTCCGCGCGCGCAGCGAGGCCATACACCGTGTCGGTCGGAAGCAGCACCACCTTGCCCGCGCGCAATGCATCTATTGCGTCCACATGCCCTCCACGACACGCGGCTTTCCGGCGAGGTCGTCGGTGATCAGCACGTCGGCGTACCCGGCGTTCCGCAGCGCGGCCGCGACGTCGAATGCCTTGTCTTCATGCACCTCGAGCACGAGCCACCGCCCCGCTTTCTCGTCGATGAGACGTTGCGTCTGCCCTTGGTCGACAAGCGCCTCCCGCGGTTCCCAGTCGCGCACTTCCGGCTCGAGCGCAGCGAGCTCTGCGTCCTCCACGTAGGGCGGGTTCGACACGACAACGTCGTAACCGCCGTCCACGACGAGATCGGCCTGTCTGAAATCGACAAGCAAGCCGAGCCTGTCTGCATTCTCTTTCGCAAGCGCCAGCGCATCGGCCGAGAGATCGGTCGCGGTTACCCGCGCGCCGGAATGCTCGTGGGCGATCGACAGCGCGATCGCACCTGTCCCCGTGCCGACGTCGCACACGCGCGGTTCAGGCAACTCCTTGATCAGCGCGAGCACACGCTCGACAACGATCTCCGTTTCGGGCCGCGGCACAAGCGCGCGCCTGTCGGTCTGCAACTCGATTCGGCGAAAGCCCCACGACCCGAGCACGTACGCGAGCGGTTCGCGTGTGCCGCGCCGTCGCACGAGCTCGCGTGCGCGGTCGCGTTCGTCGCTCGTCAGCTGCCGATCGTGCTGCGTGTACAGCTCGATGCGTTGCAGGCCGAGCGCATGCGCAAGCAGGAGCTCTGCATCGACGCGCGGGCTCGCTACTCCCTTCTCGGCAAGATAATCCGTCGCGCCGCGCAGCACCTCGGCGAGCGTCAAATGGCGGCGTTCTCGAGTGCTTGACGACGCTCTTCCGACGTCAGCGCGTCGGTGAAGTCTTCGAGCGCGCCGGTCGTCACCTGCTCGAGCGGCACGTTCACCTTCACGCGATGGTCGGTGACGCGGTTCTGCGGGAAGTTGTAGGTGCGGATCTTCTCGGCGCGCTCGCCGCGACCGACCTGCGCGCTGCGTGCCGCTGCCTGTTCCGCCGCTTGGCGCTCGCGCTCCGCTTCGAAAATGCGTGCGCGCAGCACGCGCATCGCCTTCTCGCGGTTTTGCAACTGCGAGCGCTCGTCCTGCATCGCGACGACGATCCCGGTGGGCATGTGCGTGATGCGCACGGCTGAGTCGGTCGTGTTGACCGACTGGCCGCCGGGACCGGACGAGCGGAAGACGTCGATCTTCAGGTCGCTCTCCTCGATGTTCACGTCGACGTCCTCAGCCTCCGGCATCACGGCGACGGTCGCGGTCGACGTGTGGATGCGGCCCTGTGACTCCGTCTCCGGCACGCGCTGCACGCGATGCGTGCCGCCCTCGTACTTGAAGACCGAGTACGCACCGTCGCCTTTCACAGCGAACGTGCCTTCGTCGAGCCGCTCCCACTTGAAGCCGCGGCGTTCGGCGTAGCGCTGCAGGATGCGCGCGAGGTCGTCGGCCCACAGGCGGCCCTCCTCCCCGCCTTCGCCGCCGCGCACCTCGACGATCACGTCCTTCTCGTCGGCCGGATCGCGCTCGGCGAGCGACAGGCGGAGCTCTTCCTCAAGGCGAGCGGCGTCGGCCTCGTAGTCGGCGACCATCTCTTGCAACTCGTCGTCGCCGCGCGCCGCCGCGAGATCGCTGCGCGCCTGAAGCCACGCCTTCGCAAGTTTGTGCGGCAGCTCGAGCGACTTCAGGCGGCGGCCGACGTCCGCCGCTTCGCGGTGGTCGTTGTAGACGGCCGGGTCGGCCATCCGGTCCTGCAGCTCGGCGTAGGAGCGCTCGAGCTCGGTAACGAGGTCCTCGAGCGCCACTTAACCCGCGAGTGACGCTTCGAGCGTGACCTCCGGGATGCCCGCAAGCGCCTGCGAGACGGGACAGTTCTTCTTCGCGTTCTCGGCAGCCTGGTCGAACGCGGGAGCTTCGATTCCCGGAACGGTCGCGTTGACGGTGAGCGCGCCCTTCACGATGCCCTCTCCCGGCTGGAAGGTCACGGTCGCGGACGTCTCGAGCTTCTCGGACGGCGTGCCGGCTTGCGCAAGCGCGTGCGAAAGCGCCATCGAGTAGCACGCGGCCCAGGCGGCGGCGATCAACTCTTCGGGGCTCGTCTTGCCGGCCGGCGCTTCCGCGCGCGACAACCACGTCACGTCGAGCGGGCCGAACGCGCCGCTCGTCACGGCGGTAATCGTGCCGTTGCCGCTCATCAGATCGCCGTTCCACGTCACCTCTGCCTTGCGTTCCGTGCTCATGCCATCACCTCCACACGTCGGTCGGCCGGCTGTAGCCGGCCCTCGAGTTCGAGCACTTCCCGCAGCGCGCGGATGGACACCTCGAGCTGGTCGAGCGAAGGCTCGCGCGTCGTCAGCCGCTGCAGCCACAGGCCGGGCGAAAGCAGCCCCATCAGGAATCTGTTGTCGGCGTGCTTGCCGGCGAAGCGGATCAGCTCGTACGCAATGCCCGCGATCACCGGCAGGAGCGCGACACGCGACACGATCAGCCAGTACCACGCGGGGCGGCCGAAGAGCGCAAACACGAACACGCCGATCACCATCACCCACAGCAGGAACGCTGTGCCGCAGCGCGGGTGGATCAGCGAGAACCGCTGTGCGTTTTCCGGTGTCAATTCTTCTCCGGCCTCGTACGCGTTGATCGCCTTGTGCTCGGCGGCGTGGTACTGGAACACACGCCGCAGCGACGGGATGAACGAGAGCAGGACGAGATACGCGACGAAGACGCAAACGCGAATGATCCCCTCGACGAGCACGAACCAGCCGCCGTTCGAGATCGGGAGCAGGTCGGCGAGCAGCGCAGGGCCGACCTTGAACATCATCACCGCGAAGCCGATCGCGACCGCAAACGCAAAGAAGAGCGCCCAGCGCCCGATCTCCGCCGGCTCGCCGTCCCCTTCCTCTTCTTCTTGCGCGGCATAACTCGCGCTGACGCTCAGCGCGCGGAAGCCGACGCTCATGCTCTCGCCCAGCGCGACGACGCCACGCACGATCGGGAGGCGCAGCGTCCAGTGACGCGCCATCAGCGGATCGATGGGCCGCGCAACGTGTGCGATTTCGCCTGCGGGCGTGCGGCAAGCGACCGCCCAGTGCCGCGGCCCGCGCATCATCACGCCCTCGAGAACGGCTTGGCCTCCGACGGCCCCCGCCATGGAACTATGCGCGCGAGGCGCGCTCGGCCTTCTCGAGCCGCCGCTGGAAACGCTCGACGCGACCGCCCGTGTCGACCAGCTTCTGCTTGCCGGTGTAGAACGGGTGGCAGTTCGAGCAAATCTCGACGTGCAGCTCAGGCTTCGTCGAACGCGTGGTGAACGTGTTCCCGCAGCTGCAGTGCACGGTCGCGAGGACGTACTCGGGATGGATCTCGGCCTTCATCGACCGGCCAGGATAGCAGCGGCGGTTTCGCCGGCCACGTTGCCGCCCGAGAGCACGATCACCGGGTTGTGGGCTTCGATCCTGCCGCTTCGCCAGGCGGCGACCGCGGCGGCCGCTGCCGGCTCGACCGCCAGCTTCGTGCGTGCGTAGACGAGGCGGAAGGCGTCCTTGATCTCGTCCTCGCTGACGAGGTGGCGCTCGAGGTTTTTGCAGATCTGGATTGGCAGGTCACCTGCAAAGGGCGCGTTGAGGCCGTCGGCGATCGACGTCGGCGTCACCGGTGTGGATTCGTTTGCGGCGATGCCGGCGTGGAGCGCCTGGCTCGTCTCGGGTTCGACGGCGATCACCCGCGTTGTCGCGCCGATCGCGGTCTGGAGGCCGGAGACAAGGCCGCCGCCTCCGACTGCGACGATCACCGCGTCGGCGTCGGGTGCGTCTTCCTCGATCTCGAGACCGACCGTGCCCGCGCCGGGGATCACGAACGGACAGTTGAAGGGATGGACGAGCGTGCGGCCGGTTTGCTCTTGCAACTCGGCGAGGCGGTCGAATGCTTCGCCGGGGTTGGTCGCTTCGAGGTCGACGGTCGCGCCATAGGCGCGCGTCGCTTCGATCTTCTGCGCGGACGCGCCTTGCCACATCACGACGAGTGCGTCGACGTTCTCGGTGGCGGCAGCGTACGCGACGGCCTGTGCGTGGTTGCCGGCGCTGATCGCGATCACGCCACGCTGTTTCTCCTCCGGTGTCAGCGAGTCGAGCCGGTTGAGCGCGCCGCGCACTTTGAAGCTGCCGGTGCGCTGGAAGAGCTCGCATTTGAGTAGGGCGCCGAGCGTGCGGCTCGACAGCAGCGGGGTGCGGTGGACGCGCGCGGCAATGCGCGTACGCGCGCGTTCGACGTCGTCTCTGGTGGGAAGTGCGTCAACCACGTTGCCGCAGAGTCTCATACAGGAGCACGGCGGCCGCGGCCGATGCGTTGAGGCTGTCGGCGGTGTTGCCCTTGACCGGAATCGCGACTTCATCGTCGGCGATCGCGCGCCACTTCTCGTCGAGCCCAGTGTCTTCGGCGCCGACGATGAGCGCCGTCGGCTGCGTGAGGTCGGCGTCGGTGTACGCGGTGCGCCCGCCGACGACCGCGGCGACTCTTCTCTGTGGGAGCTTCGCAATGTCGTCGCGTGTTGTCTCGACGATCGGCAACGTGAACACGGCGCCGGTGGATGCGCGGATCGCGTTCGGGTTCCATGGGTCGCTGCGAGCGTCGGCCATGATCAGCGCGTCAGCCCCGGCGGCGTCCGCTGTGCGCGCCATCGCGCCGAGGTTGCCGGGCTTTTCGATCCCGACGGCGACGAGGAGGAGTGTCGCGTCGGCGGGAAGCGTTCGCTGCGGTGCTTCGACGATCGCGAGCACCCCTTCGGGCTCGGGCCGGTACGCCATCTTCGCGAGCACGCGCGCGCTCACTTCGGTGTGCGGGTGTGTCCATTGCGGGAGCAGCTCCGGCGCGACGAACGTCTCGCGGATGACGAGGCCCGCCTCGCGTGCGCGTTCGACTTCGCGCACACCTTCGGCGATGAAGAGGCCGCTCCCCCGCCGCTCTCTCCCCCGCCGCAGCCGCACGACGTCCTTCACGCGTTCGTTGTCGACGGAAGTGATCACTCGGCGGAAACGGACACCCTCGGCGGCAGCCGCTGCAACGGAAGCGTCGCGCGATCGCAGCGAATGCGTAACGCCGCACCGCGGTACCTCGTGACGCGCCGTACCGTGCGACGGTGTCCGCACACAAGCCCCGTGACGAGCGAGCTGGGTACCACCACGTCGTTACACGCGGAAACAACAAGCAGCGGATCTACCTGTCCCATGCCGACCGCCGACGCTTTCTCGAGCTCGTCAATCAAGTCGCGGAGAAACATCACTGGGAGATTCTGGCGTACTGCTTGATGCGCAACCATTACCACCTTGTCATACGAGTGACGGAGAACGGACTTTCACGCGGGATGTGCGAGCTCAACGGCGCGTATTCGCTGCACTTCAACCGAGCGCACAGCCGCATCAATCATCTCTTCGGAAAGCGCTACTGGAGCGAGTATCTCGACGAGAAGCACCTCCTCAACGCTATCCGCTACGTCGTTCAGAACCCACGCCGCGCCGGGGCGCGAGGCCCGCTAGAAGCTCATGCGTGGACGAGCTACCGCGCGTCGATCGGGCTGGCCCTGTCGTTTCCACGCTTCGCGCGAGACGAGTTGCTGGGGCTTTTCGATCCCGTGCCGGCCGTTGCCGTCGAAGCATTCGTGGCGTTTTGCGAGGCGCCGCCGCCGAGCGACGCGAGCGGTGCACGGCGGCAGCCGCCGTGACGAACCTGCGCCCGGCGCGTTACGTGAGTGTGTACTCGGGGCCGCTGCCGCCCTCGGGCGGGGTCAAGCGGCCGCCTTTGGCGGTGATGGCACCGCACTGGACGCAGTTCGAGGGGGCGATCTGCACCTCGACCAAGCCGTCCGCGCCGACGGAACCATCCGGCACCTCGTACACGTGGGCCGGGCACATGTTCGCCCACAGCTCCGCCACCTCGCGCGGCACGTGATGCGCGATGCGAATGTGGTTCGGCTGATCGTCACGCGTGCGATTGCCTGACGCAAAGACGCTCGAGAGCTTGTCGAACGTCAGCTTCCCGTCCGCCGCCGGATACGACGACGCGCGTGAGGTCGAGATCAGCGATTGCTCCGCGTCGCGCTCCGTGGGCAAATCGCGCGGCGGGAACTTCCCCTTCGTCGCCGTCATCGCGCTCACCAGCGCGCCGCCGACGTAGAACCCGCGGCCAAACGCCTGCCTCATGTTCCGCACCTCGCGCAGGTCGTTCCACAGCCACGACTTCCGCAGCGAGTCGTCGTACGACGAAAGCGCAGACCGCGACGACGCGCCACGCGCGAACGAACGCCAAGCCGCCTCCGCCGCGAGCCGCCCCGACTCGACCGCGTAATGGATTCCCTTCAGCGCCGGCACGTTGACAAGACCCACGCCGTCGCCGCACAACAGCAACCCCGGCGCATGGAACTTCCGTGGCAGCGCAACGAACCCGCCCTCCGGAATCGTCTTCGCGCCCCACTGCAACCGCTCGCCGCCCTCGAGAATCCGCCGCACCGCCGGATGCGTCTTCAACTCCTGCAACAGGTCGTGCACCGACAACGCCGTGTCGCGGTAGTCGAGCCCGACGACCATCCCGATCGTGACCATGTCGTCGCCGACCGGATAGATGAACGAGCCGCCGAACTCGCGGTACTTGCGCCCCGCCCGCAGCGGCCACCCCATCGTGTGAATGACACGGTCGAGCGGCTTCGCAACACGCCACACCTCCTTCACGCCGAGCGCCCACACCTGCGGCTGCTCCGACGCGAGACCGAACCGAGAAAGCGCTGCACTCGTGAGCGTGCCCTGCGTTCCCTCGGCGAGAATCGTCACGCGCGCGGCGATATCCGAGCCCGGCTCGAAGTTCGCCTGCTCTTCCCCGCCGCGACCGCGACCGCGATCGCCCGTGCGCACACCGACGACGCGACCGCCGTCGACGAGCAGCTGCGACGCCGCCGTCTCAGGCAAGACGGTCGCACCCAGAGACTCCGCCTCCTCGGACAGCCAGCGCCCAAGCTGCGAAAGCGACACGACGAAGTTGCGGTCGTTCACCATCGTCGGCGGCGTCGGGATCGGAATCGCCCGCCGCTTCGTCAGGAACAGCACCGACTCGCCGTGCACCATCCCCGCGAACGGCATCTCGTCGACACGCTTTCGCCCGCGGAACAACACCTGCAGCGCACGCGGATTCACCACCGCGCCGGAAAGAAGATGCGAGCCGGGCGCCTTGCCCTTCTCGAGCACCGCAACGGGAACCTCGCCGAGCCGCTCAGCCGTAGCGGGATCTTCCTCCATCAGCTGGCCGAGACGAATCGCCGCGGCCAAACCCGCGGGACCTGCACCAACGATCGCGACACCAACGTCGATGCGTTCGTCGGCCGGGTCGGTCGGAGGCGCAATTGCATCCGACGCCGACCAAGGCGCCGGGTAGTCGGCGGGACGAACGCTCACGATCCGCGCCGCGCGCGTACGAGCTCGGTCAGCTTCGGCACGATCGCATGCAGGTCGCCGACGACGCCGAGGTCAGCGAACTCGAAAATCGGCGCGTTCGCGTCCTTATTGATCGCGACGATCACACCCGAGCCCTGCATACCGACCTTGTGCTGGATCGCGCCGGAGATCCCGACCGCGACGTACAGCTTCGGCGCAACCGTCTTGCCGGTCTGCCCCACTTGCGCGGCGTACGGGTACCAGCCTGCATCGACGACCGCGCGTGTCGCGGCAACCGCTCCCCCCAATGCCTTCGCCAGCTCTTCGCACAGCGCGAAGTTGGCCGGCTCGCCGAGGCCGCGGCCGCCGGCGACGATCACGTCGGCGTCTTCGATCGACGGGCCGTGCTGCTCTGCGTGCGCCTGCTCGACCATCTCCGCGAGCGTCGAGAACTCCTCGAGCTCGACTGTGGCGTCGCGCACCTCTGTCGAGCCTGAAAGCGCAGTCGCATCGAGCGCCCCTGCGCGGAACACGCCGATGCGCACGGGCGACGTCCAACCAACATCGACGACGACCGTGTCCTGCAGCTGTGGCGCGCTGCCTTTCGTGCCGTCGAAGTCGACAAGGCCCCAGTTGAGACCGGCGCCGAGACGCGCCGCGAGACCTGCCGCGACGTCGGCCGCCAACACAGACTGCGCAAAGAGCACAGTGTCGTAGCCTTCGTCGCGCACGAGCTTCGCAATCACGTCGACGCGCGGCTGCGGCAGCGGCGCCGCAAGGCGCGGGTCGTCCGCGACCCAAACGGTCGTGCCCACATCCTCAACGGCGTCACGCACGCCGGAGCCGATCACGACGCCGTGCGCATCGCCGACCGATGCAGCCTTCGCGAGCGCGCCGAGCGAGCCCTTCTGCACCGCGCCCTCGTGATGCTCGAGGAAGACGAGCGCCTTCATACGAGCCGCTTCTCTGCCAGGAACTCGACGATCTTCTCGGCGGCGCTGCCTTCGTCCTCGACCTTGACCGACTCGCCGCGCGACGGCGGCGGGTTGAGCGCGAGCACCTCCGTGCCTGCTGCAACCGCCTCGGCCGACACCGTTTCCTGCGGCTTCTTCTTCGCGCCCATGATCCCCTTGAGCGACGGGTAGCGCGGCGTGTTGATCGCATCCGACACGGCGACGACCGCCGGCAGCGGCGCGCGAATCGTGTCGTAGCCGAATTCCGTCTGGCGCTTGCCGGTTAGTGAGTCACCACTCACGGTGAGCTCGCTGACCTGCGAGATCGCCGGCCGCTTCAGATGCTCCGCGACCGCGGCCCACAAGCAGGCGCCGCCGCCGTCCGCAGACTGCTGGCCGAACAGCACGAGGTCGGGCGATTCCTGCTCGAGGGCGCTCGCCAACGCGGCAGCGGTGCCGAGCAGGTCGGAGCCGGCGAGCTCGTCGCCCGAAACCAAAACGGCGCGGTCGGCGCCCATCGCGAGCGCCTTGCGCAGCGCATCGAGCGCGCGCTCCGGCCCCATGGAGACGACTACTACTTCGCCGCCCTCACCGAGCTTCAACCCCTCTTCGACCGCGTACGCGTCGAACTCGGAGAGCGTCAGCTCGCCGGAGCGGTCGAGGCGCTTCGTTGCAGGATCGATGTGGCGTCCGCCCGCAGCATCGGGCACCGCCTTGACGCAGACGGCGATCTTCATGCTGGAACGCGACTCTGCAGGAACTCGACGATCGCGGAGGTCGGTGCGCCGGGCGTGAAGACGTCCGCGACGCCTTGCTCTTTCAACGCGACGATGTCGTCACCTGGAATTGTGCCGCCGACGACCACGACGACGTCCTCGGCGCCACGCTCGCGCAGCAGCTCGACGACCTTCGGCACCAGGGTCATGTGCGCTCCCGAAAGAATCGAGATGCCGACCGCGTCGGCGTCCTCCTGGATTGTCGTCTCGACGATTTGCTCGGGCGTCTGGTGCAGGCCGGTGTAGATGACCTCCATGCCGGCGTCGCGCAACGCGCGAGCGATGATCTTCGCGCCGCGGTCGTGACCGTCGAGGCCGGCCTTGGCGATGACGACTCTGATCTTGGCTCCCACGGGCAGCCAGTCTAAAGAGAAATAGCGCTAGAAGACCGGGGTCTCGCGCCAAATTCCCCAGACCTCACGGAAGGCGTCGCACATCTCGCCCATCGTCACGTGGGCGCGCGAGGCGTCCATGATCGGGTGCATCAGGTTGCGGTTCTCATGCGCGGCATCGTCTTTCAGGCGCGCGAGCGCGCTTTCGACCGCGACCGAGTCGCGCCGAGCCCGAAGGGCCTGCACGCGCTCGATCTGCTTCGTCTCGAGCTCGGGATCGATCTTCAGGATCTCCAGCTCCGGCTCGTCGTCGAGCTGGAAGCGGTTGACGCCCACGACGATTCGCTCGCCGCGTTCCACCTCGGACTGATACCGGAACGACGCCTCCGCGATCTCGCGCTGGAAGAAGTTCTCCTTGATGGCCGCGACGACACCGCCGATGCGCTCGATCTGGTCGAAGTACTCGTAGGCCTGCCGCTCGAGCTCGTCGGTCAGCGCCTCGACGAAGTACGAGCCGCCGAGTGGGTCGGTCGTATTGACGACACCCGTCTCGTGCGCGAGCACCTGTTGCGTGCGCAGCGCGATGCGCACGGCATCTTCGGTCGGCAGCGCGAGGGCTTCGTCGAACGAGTTCGTGTGCAGCGACTGCGTGCCGCCAAGCACCGCAGCAAGGGCTTCGACGGCGGTACGCACGATGTTGATCTCCGGCTGCTGCGCCGTGAGAGAAACGCCGGCCGTCTGCGAGTGGAAACGCATCAGCAGCGAGCGCGGATTCTTCGCGCCGTACTTGTCGCGCATCACGTTCGCCCAGATGCGGCGCGCGGCGCGGTACTTCGCGATCTCCTCGAAGAAGTCGAGGTGCGCGTTGAAGAAGAAGGACAGCCGCGGCGCGAAGTCGTCGACGTCAAGGCCGCGCTCGAGCGCCCACTCGACGTAGGTGAAGCCGTCGGCGAGCGTGAACGCGAGCTCCTGCGCCGCCGTCGAGCCCGCCTCGCGGATGTGGTACCCGGAGATCGAGACCGGGTGCATTCGCGGCAGCTCGGCCGCGCACCACTCGATCATGTCCACGACCAGCCGCATCGACGGCTCGGGCGGGAAGATGTACTCCTTCTGCGCGATGTACTCCTTGAGGATGTCGGTCTGCACCGTCCCCCGGAGCCGGTCGCGCGGGACGCCCTGCTCGTCGCCGACCGCCACGTAGAACGCGAGCAGGATCGCGGCCGGCGAGTTGATCGTCATCGAGGTCGAGACCTCGCCCAGCGGGATCCCCCCGAACAGGGTCTCCATGTCGTCCAGCGAGTCGATCGCCACCCCTTCGCGCCCGACCTCGCCGAGCGAGCGCGGGTGGTCCGAGTCGTAGCCCATCAGCGTCGGCATGTCGAATGCGGTCGACAGACCCGTCTGCCCGTGCTCGAGCAGGTAGTGGAAGCGCGCGTTGGTCTCCTCGGCGGTGCCGTAGCCGGCGAACTGCCGCATCGTCCAGAGCCTTCCC
>DASUKC010000061.1:0-2275 GCA_036278975.1 Gaiellaceae bacterium | reverse complement strand
CCCCACGTGGGCATCGGCCGCGCGAGGAAGTAGTCGAGCGACTTGTGGCGGAACTTGCGCATCCAGTCCGGCTCGCTCTTGTGCTCGGAGATCGCCTCGACGAGCTCGTGCGAGAGGCCGCGACCGGACTTGAAGAAGTAGTCCTTCGCCTCGTCCGGGTTCGAGAAGCCGTACTTCGTTCCGTAGTCGGAGCCGATCCCCTGGACAATCTCGGTTTCGGTCTGCGTCATACAGTGACCTCTTCCCATTCCTCGTATCCGGAAGCCTCGAGCTTTTCGGCGAGCTCAGCCCCGCCTTCTTCGACGATCGTGCCGCCGACGAAAACGTGCACGAAGTCCGGCTTGATGTAGTTGAGGATGCGCTGGTAGTGCGTGATCACGAGCGCACCCATGTCGGGGCCGACGAGCTCCTGCACGCCGCCCGCGACGATCTTCAACGCGTCGATGTCGAGACCCGAGTCGGTCTCGTCGAGCACGGAGATCTTCGGCTTGAGGATCGCCATCTGCAGGATCTCGACGCGCTTCTTCTCACCGCCGGAAAAACCGTCGTTGAGATAGCGCGACGCAAGCTCGCGCGAAACCTTGAGTCGATCCATCTGCGCGAGCAGCTCCTTGCGGAACTCCGGCACCGGCATCGGATCCGCGACGCCGCCGTTTCTCGCCTTGCGCACCGCGTTGACCGCTTGCCGCAAGAAGTTCGTAACGGTGACGCCCGGGATCGCGTGCGGATACTGAAACGCGAGGAAGAGACCCGACTGCGCGCGCTCGTCCGCCGCGGCCTCGGTGATGTCGCGTCCGTCGAGGAGGATCTGCCCGTCGGTGATCTCGTACGCGGGATGGCCGGCGATCGCATACGCCAGGGTCGACTTGCCCGACCCGTTCGGTCCCATGATCGCGTGGACCTCGCCCGACGAGATGCTCAGGTCGACGCCCTTGACGATTTCGGTTCCGTCCTCGAGCGCGACGTGCAGGTTCTTCAGCTCCAGCGTTGCCATCTGCCGTCGATGGTAGCCAAGAGGGCCTGGCAGCAGCCTCAGCGACCGGAAAGCGCTACCCTCTGGACATGGGGAATATCGGCCCACTTGAGATCGCAGGTCTGCTCCTCCTCGCACTGCTCTTGTTCGGCGCAAAGCGCATGCCGGAAATCGGCCGCTCGCTCGGCACCGGCATGAGGGAGTTCAAAGACTCCATCAGCGGCCACACCAGGCCGGAGCTGCCGAGCAGCACGCAGGAACCTGTCTCGCCCGCGCGCGAGAACGACCCGGTCAGCTAAGCGGTCATGCGCCTCCCGCGTCGCCTGGAATACGGCGAGGAGGCCACGCTCGTCGAGCACCTGGAAGAGCTGCGACAGCGGCTGTTCGTGTGCATCGGCGCAGTCACGGTCGGCTGGATCGCAGCGTTCATCGTTCACCGTCGCGTCGTTCGGCTGCTGACCGACCAACTGCCGCGCGGCCATCGGCACCTGCTGACGCTGACGATCGGCGAGCCGTTCATGACCTCCGTATGGCTGAGCCTGTATCTCGGCTTCGCGATCGCGTTGCCCGTCGTGCTGTGGCAAGCGTGGGCGTTCTTCATCCCGGCGTTCGAGAAAGGGCGCGAGCGGATGCTGCGCATGTTCGTCCTCCTCGCGACCGCGCTGATGGTGAGCGGGATCTTGTTCGGCTACTTCGTCGCGCTACCGGCTGCGGCGCGCTTCCTCACGCACTTCGACTCGTCGGTCTACAACATCCAGATTCAGGCGAAGCCGTTCATCACCTTCGCGACGATGGTGCTGCTCGCAATGGCGCTCGTGTTCGAGATGCCGCTGTTCGTCGTCGGGTTGACGCGCCTCGGTGTGTTGCAGACGCGCACGCTGCGCAAGAACCGCCGACTCGGTTACTTCATCGTCGCGTGCGTCGGTGTCGCGCTGCCGGGCGTCGATCCGGTGACGACGTTCTTCGAGACGATCCCGCTCTGGTTCCTCTACGAAGGCTCGATCTGGCTCTGCGTGATGCTCGACCGACGCTCGGCACGGGCGCGCGAAGCGGCGTTCCAGGCTTGAGGATCTCCGCCGACTGGTTGCTGCCGCTCGATGCGGCGCCGATCGAGGGCGGGTACGTCGAGTTCGACGGCGCGAACATCGTCGCTGTAGGAAAGGGCCGCGGCGACCGCCACTACACCGACGCGGTGATCGTCCCGGGCTTCGTCAACGCGCACTCGCACCTCGAGTACTCGGTGTACGCGGGCTTCGGCGACGGGCTCGCGTTCGGCCCGTGGATCACGCTGCACACGCAGCG
>DASUKC010000060.1:0-9152 GCA_036278975.1 Gaiellaceae bacterium | reverse complement strand
CCCGAAGGATGCAGTCAATCTCGAGGTCGACGTCCTGGCGAAATACCTCGAAAAGCTGCTCCCGGCTAGCCTTTGACGATGGTTTCAACTCAGGTATTCGCGACCGTCGAGGAAGCGATCGAGGAGATTCGCGAAGGCCGTATGGTGATCGTCGTCGACGATCCCGGCCGCGAGAACGAGGGCGACCTCGTGATCGCTGCGCAGTACGCGACGCCCGACGCGATCAACTTCATGGCGACGCACGCGCGCGGGCTCATCTGTCTGTGTCTCACAGAGGAGCGTGCGGACGAGCTCGGTCTGCGTCCGATGACCGAGCACAACGAAGCGCCGCTCGGCACCGCGTTCACGGTTTCCGTCGAAGCGCGCGAAGGCGTGACGACCGGAATCTCCGCCGCCGATCGCAGCCGCACGATTCAGGTCGCGATCAATCCCGACTCGACGCCGCACGATCTCGTGCAGCCCGGTCATGTGTTCCCGCTGCGCGCGAAGCCCGGCGGCGTGCTCGAGCGCATGGGGCAAACGGAAGCCGCTGTCGACCTCGCGCGGCTCGCCGGATTGAATCCTTCCGGCGTCGTGTGCGAAGTGATGAACGACGACGGGACGATGGCGCGCGTGCCGGATCTCGTCCCGTACGGCGACCGTCACGGACTGAAGATGATCACCGTCGCCGACCTCGTCGAGTACCGCCGCCGTCACGAGAAGCTCGTCGACCGCGGCGCGACAGTTCGCCTCCCGACCGAATACGGCGAGTTCCAGGCGATCGCGTTCCGCGAGAAGCTCACCGGCAAGACGCACGTCGCTCTCGTGAAGGGCGACCTCGAAGGCGCCGAGAACGTGCTCGTGCGCGTGCACTCGGAATGCCTCACCGGCGACGTGTTCCACTCGCTGCGTTGTGACTGCGGCGAGCAGCTCGAGCAGGCGCTGCAGGTGATCGAGCGCGAAGGAATCGGCGTGCTGCTCTACATGGCCCAGGAGGGACGCGGCATCGGACTGCTCAACAAGCTTCGCGCCTACGAGCTGCAGGAGCGCGGCCTCGACACCGTCGAGGCGAACCTCGAGCTCGGCTTTCCGGCCGACGCGCGCGACTGGGGCATCGGCAACCAGATCCTCGCCGACCTCGGCCTGACGACGATCCGCATCCTCACGAACAATCCGAAGAAGCTCACGGGTCTTGACGGCTTTGGGCTGAACGTCGTCGAGCAGGTGCCGATCGAGGTGCCGCCGAATTCGGAGAACGCCCGCTATCTCGCCGCCAAGCGGGATAAGCTCGGCCATCGACTGCATCACCAAGACCTGAAGTTCGACGCCCCGGAGGACGAGTGAGCGACTACGACGACGAGCACGATCCCTGGCCGCTGAGCGACGCCGACGAGCCGAGCGCGGAGGTAGTGCCGGAGCCCGAGCCTGAGCCCGAGCCTGAGCCCGCGGCTCTCGCGCCGGTCGAAGAAGAAGAGGCCGCTCCGTATGACCCGTTCGCCAGCTGGCCCGAATCCGACTCGTCTGCCGTCATCGAGGTCGCGGCCGAGACCGAGTCGGTGGAGCACGTGCGCGGTGAGGTCGACGTGCCGGACGGCTACACGGTGCTCGAAGGGACGCCGCTCGGCAAACAGCGCTCCGTGGGCATCGTCGTGTCGCGCTTCAACGGCGGCGTGACGAACCAGATGCTGGGCGACGCGCTCAAGGCACTTGCCGATGCCGGCGTGCCGCAGGACTCGATCACCGTCGTTCCCGTTCCCGGCGCGTTCGAGTTGCCGCTCGCGGCGATGGCGCTTGCGAAGACGCGGCGCTACGCGTGCATCGTCGCGCTCGGCGCGGTCGTCCGCGGTGAGACACCGCACTTCGACTATGTCGCCTCGGAATGCGCGTCGGGCCTGCAGCTCGCGGGCATCGAAACGGGCGTGCCGGTTGCGTTCGGCGTGTTGACCGTCGACGACGTCGAGCAGGCTGAAGCTCGCATCCACAAGGCGGCCGAAGCGGTTCGCTCCGCGCTCGAGATGGCCGACTTGTTTGCCCGGCTTCGGGCATCCTCGCGCGCCTGACGGTCACCGCACGACGCGGACGACGATCGGCCAGTTCCGCGTGACGGTCACGCCCATCGTCTTCACGACCGCCTGGAAGGCCAATCGTTTCCCACGCGGGACGGCCTCCAGCACGTTGTACTCGCCCCCAATCGACCCGCACCAATGGTCGTATCCCTTCTTGAGGGAGACGAGGCCAACCTCTCCCACCGGAGTTCCGCCCTTGACGATCTGAAGACGGAGAGCAACCGGAGCAGGAACGGGCTTACCAGCAGCAGTTCGAACCTTCACGCAATAGGACCACTGCTCGTTTGGAGGCGGTTGGTCGTTCCGTCCGGTCAGGTGCAGGAGCGGGTGGTGATTCTTCGCGGTCAACGTTACGCGGATTGGACCTTGGTGCTTCGCTGAGCAAGCTGTTACCGCGAGCAACAAGCTCAACGCCAAGCATCGCTGTGGGCATAAAGACCGCGCCACCGCGTTAGATATTCCCATGCTTGGGGTGACACAGTGCTTGGAGTAACGCGCGGTACTGCGCTGTATGTCGGCGCCCTGATCGGGCCGGGTGTGCTGCTTGTCCCGTCGCTCGCGGCGCAAGCTGCAGGGCCGGCGTCGATCGTCGCGTGGGCTGCGCTGCTCGTGCTTTCGGTACCGCTCGTCGTTACATTCGGCGTGCTCGGCGTGCGGCATCCCGTCGCTGGAGGCGTGACCGCGTACGTGCAGGAGGGATTCGGCGACGCCTTCGCCGCGGTGACCGGCAGCACGTTCCTCACCGCCGGTCTCTTCGGCGCGCCGGCCGTCGCGCTGATCGGCGGCTACTACGTCTCGACGCTCGCCGGCGGCGGCAAGACGGTTGCGGTTGCCGTCGCGTTCGTGACCATCACTGTCGTTCTCGGCGCGAATGCGCTCGGGCTGCGTGTGTCGTCGGGCGTCCAGCTCGCGCTGTCGGCGATCCTCGTCGCCGTGATCGCTGTTTCGGTCGCAGTCGCGCTGCCGTCGCGCGCGACGCACAACTGGACGCCGTTCGCACCGCATGGCTGGTGGGCGATCGGCACGTCGGCGAGCATCCTCGTTTGGCTCTTCGTCGGCTGGGAGGCGATGGCGCAACTCGCCGGTGACTTCCGCGACCCGTCGCGCGATCTCCCGAGAGCGATCGGCCTCGCGTTCGTCATCGTCACCGTTCTCTATGTCGGTCTCGGCATTGCGACGATCGCTGTCACCGCAGGCAGCGGTTCGCGGGTGCCACTCGCCGACCTGATCTCGGTCGGCTTGGGGCGCGCCGGCCGCGATGCAACCGCGGTGCTCGCCGTCGCGCTGACCGCGGGAACGATGAACGTCTACATCGGCGGCATGTCGAAGCTCGCCGCGACGCTGGCGAAGGGAGGCAGCCTGCCCGCGTGGTTCGGGCGAGGCGCCGAGCGAAGCGTGCCGCGCCGCCCGTTGCTCGCGTTCTACGTCGCGTACGTGGTGATGCTCGCCGGGCTCGCCGCCGGCGTCGGCTCGACGAGCGTGTTCGTCCGGGCGACGTCCGCCTGCTTCGTGCTCGTCTACGTGCTCTCGCTCGCGTCCGCGTTCCGCTTCACCGACGGCGTCGTCCGCGTCTGCGCGGCCGTGGCGACGGTCAGCATGGTCGTCGTCGGCGGCTTCTCGACCTGGTACCTCTTGGTCCCGGCCGGGGCCACGCTACTGACGCTGGCCCTTCGCTACACTGCCGCGCGGCATGTCCAAGGTCTGCGCAATCTGCGGGAAGAAGCCGTCATTCGGCAACAACCGGTCCCACTCGATGGTGGCGACCAAGCGCCGCTTTGACCCGAATCTCCAGCGCGTTCGCATCCTGCTGAACGGCTCGCCGACCCGCGCCTACGTGTGCACCCGGTGCCTCAAGGCCGGCAAAGTCACCAAGGCCATCTAGCTTTTCTCGCGCTTGCGCTGCTCGCCGCAGGCTGTGGCGGACACGCGCGCCGCCCCGCAATTTCTGTCACGCCGCGTGTTTCGCTGAGCACGGCACCGGTCGACATCCGCGTGACGGGGTTGAAGCCGCACGAGGCGGCGACGATCACTGTTACATCGACGGACGCCGACGGCCGCGTGTTCACGTCCCACCAGACGTACAACGCTGACGGGCACGGCGTCGTACACGCGGGCGCCACCACGATTGCGGCGATGACGCCGGCGAGCGGCGACCCGTTCTACGCGTGGTCGCGATCCCGGACGAAATTCGGGGTCGTCGCAACCCAGGGGCGAACACGGCTGACCACGACATTCATGCGCGAACAGGAACCCGTTTCGACGACGAACAAGTCGTTAACGGTCGCGCGGGACGGTTTCTTTGGTTTTTACGCAGCGCCGCGGCGTGACGCGAAACGGCCGGCCCTACTCGTGTTCGGCGGCTCCGAGGGCGGGCTGACGACTGACACTCTCGCGGCGAGCTTGGCCGCCCGCGGTTACCCGGCGCTCGCGATCGCGTACTTCAAGGAGCCAGGCCTGCCGTCGAAGCTCGAGAACATCCCGCTCGAGTACTTCGTGCGCGCCATCCGCTGGCTCGACCGGCAGCCGCAGGTTTCGCGTCACCACGTCTTCGTGCTCGGCATCTCACGCGGTAGCGAAGCAGCACAACTGCTCGGGGTCCACTTCCCCGGTCTCGTCGATGGTGTTGTCGCCAGCGTTCCGAGCGACTACGTAGGCGGGTGCTACGTCGCTCCGCCGGGGCGTTGCTCGGGTCCTGCCTGGACGCTCGACGGTCGGCCCATCGCGTTCGCCGGCATCTTCCGTGCCCCACCAGGGATTGTCGAACTCGCAGCGGATCGCATCCCGGACGAGCACATCCGCGGTCCCATCCTCTTCGCCTGTGCAGGACTCGACTTCACCTGGCCGTCCTGCGATTACTCGCGCGACGCGATGAAGCACCTGACAAGGGATCGTTACGAGCATCGGCTGCTCGAGGCGCACGACGCGGGACACTTTGTCGGTGCGCTTGTTCCCGACGACCCCGGCGGCGCGGTGGGTTATCTCGGCGCAAAGGCAGACGAACGCGGCCGCGAACGTGTCTGGCCCGCCCTGCTCGCGTTCCTGGCCCGCAACGGGTAACCCGCCGGGTCATGGTTGCGGTCTAATCCGGGCGTGGCGGACGACCTGACTCTTACGCTTGAACGCGGCCGGCTGACGATCGCGCGCGAAGCCGTGGCGGAGATCGTCGCCGAGTCGACGCTCGGCTGTTACGGCGTGGTGGCGCTCAGTGCCGGAACTCGCGTGAAGCGAATGCTGCGCCGCGAGGGCGTCAGCGTCGACGGCGGCGCGGATGCGCTGCACATCAAGTTGCACGTCGTGGTCGAGCACGGCCTCAACCTCGCCGAGGTCGCCGCGACGATCCGCTCGCAGGTCGCATACGAGGTCGAGCGGCTGACGGGGCTCACCGTCGCGGCCGTCGAGGTTGTCATCCAGAGCGTGCGATGAGATCGCGCGTCCGCGAGCTCGTCGGTGGCGCCGTGGCGGCGATCGAAGCGAACCGCGGTCGCATCGACGACCTGAACGTCTACCCGGTGCCGGACGGAGACACCGGCACCAATCTCACGCTGACCGTGCGTGCAGTCGCCGAGGCGCTGGCGAAGGACGGCCCTGACGACCGCCCTGGTCTCGCACACGAGCTCTCGCGCGCCGCGCTGATGGGCGCGCGTGGCAACTCCGGCGTGATCCTGTCGCAGATCCTGCGCGGCGCAACCGACGCGCTTGCCGTTTCGCTCGACGTGTCGCGCGCATTCCGATCGGCGAGTGACGCGGCCTACCGCGCGGTGAAGAAACCGGTCGAGGGAACGATGCTCACCGCGATCCGTGCGATGGCGGAAGCCGCTGAGACCGGCGCCGACCTGCCGGCGATCGTCGCGGCCGGTGACGTATGTGTCGAGCAGACGCGCGAGATGCTGCCGGTGCTGCGCGAGGCAGGTGTCGTCGACGCAGGTGCTGCAGGTCTGGTCGAGATCGTGCGCGGCATCGTCGCGGTCGTCGAGGGCGAGCCGATCACGGCGGCGCCCGAGCACGCGGAATCGCTCTCGCTTCACGCGATCCACCAGGAGCTCTCGCGCTACCGCTATTGCACGGTGTTCGTCGTCGAGGGCGACAACCTCGACGCGGATGCGCTCGAAGCGGAGCTCGAGCAGATCGGCGACTCCCTGCTCGTCGTCGGCGACCGCAGCGCGCTCAAAGTGCACGTGCACACCGACGATCCCGGCCGCGCGCTGTCGCTCGGCACATTGCAAGGCGTCGTCGAAGGTGTCGAGATCGCGAACATGCACGAGCAGACGCAGCGCCGCGAAGAGCGCCTGCTGCACGCCGTGCCGGCGGATGCGCGTTGCGCAGCCGTTGCGGTATCGACGGGTCACGGAAACCACGACTTGTTCGAGAGCCTCGGCGCGATCGTCGTCGACGGCGGCACGACGATGAACCCTTCGACTGCCGATCTCGTTGCCGCGCTCGATTCGGTCAACGCAGACGAGGCGGTGCTGCTGCCGAATAACGGCAACGTGATCATGGCGGCGGAGCAGGCCGCCGCGAACTCGGCGAAGCAGGTGCGCGTCGTGCCGTCGCGCTCCCTCCAGGCCGGGCTCGCCGCGCTCGTCGCCTTCGACGCCGGCTCGAGCTGCGAGGACAACGGCGGGGCGATGGACGAGGCCATAGGCGCGGTCGCAACGGGTGCGGTCGCCCTCGCCTCGCGGGACGTCCAGCTCAACGGCGTCACCGTCGAGCAGGGGAAATGGCTCGGCCTCGAGGACGGCGAGCCGGTCGCGGGCGGGGCGTCTTTCGACGAGGTGGCCCGCGCGGTTGCCGAGCGACTGCTGCAGGAGCCTCGCGCGATCCTCACCTTGTTGCTCGGCGAGGGCTCGCAGCCAATCGAGCTGCTGCTCGCCGACCTGGCCGCGAATCACCCCGAGGTCGAGCTCGAAGTGCACGAGGGCGGCCAACCGCATTACGTCCTCCTCCTGTCCGCCGAATAGTCTCTCCGCACATGGCGCAGCGGCTTCCGATTCGCGTGCTCATCGTGGAGGACAACGCGACCTTCCGCGAGACGTTGCACCTCCTCTTCGAACTGCGCCCGGAGATCAGCGTCGTCGGCAGCGTGGCGAGCGGCAACGAGGCGGTCGGGGCGTGCCTCGAGCATGAGCCCGACGTCGTGCTGATGGACTATCGGATGCCCGGCATGAACGGCGCCGAGGCGACGCGCGCCGTGCGTCACGCCTGCCCGGAGACGAATGTCGTGTGCCTCACCGCGTCCGTGACGCAGGACGAGGTCGACCAGCTCGCACGCGCCGGTGTGTCGCGCTGTCTGACGAAGGAGGAGGGCTTCGACGAGATCATCGCAGCGGTGCGTGTCGCAGCGGGCCGCGGGTGACGCTGACGCTCGAGAACACCGCGGTCGTGCTCGATTCGACCGCCGACTTCCCCGACGCCCCTCAGAGATATCCCAACGTAAGAACAGTGCCGCTGTACGTGCGTTTCGGCGACGAGAGCTTTCGCGACTACGTCGACCTGTCGCCCACGGCGTTCTACGAACGTCTGCAGACTGACTCGCAGCTGCCGACGACGTCGCAGCCGACACCTGCCGACTTCCTCGCCGTCTACGGCGAGCTCGCCGAGCGCTACGAGCACATCCTGTCGCTGCAGATCTCGTCGACGCTCTCCGGCACATACGCGAGCGCGCAGACCGCAGCCGACGAGCTTGGCGGTCGTGTGCGGGTCATCGATACGCGCACGGTGTCGGCCTCGCTTGCGCT
The DNA here is from genome assembly GCA_036278975.1 of Gaiellaceae bacterium. Taxonomy (GTDB): domain Bacteria; phylum Actinomycetota; class Thermoleophilia; order Gaiellales; family Gaiellaceae; genus PALSA-600. The sequence continues at coordinate 1,372 of DASUKC010000060.1, read as the reverse complement.
GCTCGCGCTGGCTGTGCTTCGTCGGCTCGAGCGCGGCACGACGGACGAGGAGATCGACGAGGTCGTCGCCCGCTACGGTCGCGAGCACCATTTGCTCTTCACCGTGAGCACGCTCGATTACCTGGCTAAGGGCGGTCGTATCGGCCGGGCCGCCGCGCTCGCCGGCAACCTGCTGAACGTCAAGCCGATTCTCACGATCATCGACGGCGAAGTCGTTCCGCTCAAGCGCGTGCGCGGCAATGCGAAGGCGTTCGCGGAGTTCGCGGAGCGCTTCCAGGCCACGACGAGCGACTCGCCGCGGCTGAAGGTCGGCATCGCACACGCGGCGGCGCCTGAACGGATGCGCGCGCTGGAGAAGATGGTTCGCGAGGTGCGCCCGCAAGCGGAGATCGAGATCGCGACCGAGCTCGGCGCGGTCATCGGCACCCATGCCGGTCCCGGGACGGTCGGCTTGTTCTGGTGGGAGGACTAATGCCGTCCGGACCGGGTCCTAGAGTCTCATCCGGTGGCGACAATGACCCGCATGCATCCGGGTTTCACAGGTGTGGTCCAGCGCGACTGGCCGCGCCCGCGCGGCTGGCGTCCACCGCAATACCTCGACGGGCTTGAGGTACAGACGCTGCCCGGTGTGGGGCCGACCATGGCCCGGCGCCTGCGCGGCTTCGGCATCGGCAGCGTCCGCGATCTGCTCTCCCATGCGCCGCGACGGTACGAGAGCGCCGTCGACACGATCTCGATCTCGCAACTCGGTACGTCCGAGGGCGAAGTCGCGATCGAAGGTCGAATAGCCGGCGTCAAGTCGCGACCGCTGCGCGGGCGGCGCACGCTCATCAGCGCACTCGTCACCGACGAGAGCGGTGGCTCGATCACCGCGTCGTTCTTCAACCAGCCGTGGCTGATCGAGAAGCTGACGCCCGGCACACTGGTGCGGCTGCGCGGCAAGCTCGGCCGTTACGGGTTCGAGCCGAAGACGTACGACATCGGTGAGGCGAAGCGCACCGCCGACTTCGCACCGGTGTACCCGGCGAGCGAAGAAGTGTCGGCCACGCGACTGCGCGAGCTCGTGCGCGCTGCCCTCGCGCAGCACGTCGATGCGTTCCAGGACGCGCTGCCCGACGAGCCGGTGCTCGCGCTGCGGCGCGATGCGGTTGCCGCGCTCCACTTTCCTTCTGACCTGGCCGAGGCGGAAGCGGCACGACGGCGGCTCGCACTCGACGAGCTGGTCGCGCTGCAACTCGTCGTGGCACGCCTGCGCACAACCGATGCGGTCGCGGCGCCGCTCGGCCGGCCCGGGGAGCTGCTCTCCCGGTATCGCGAGACGCTGCCGTTCACGCTCACCGAGCACCAGGAGCGCGCGATCACGGAGATCGAC
>DASUKC010000059.1:0-13348 GCA_036278975.1 Gaiellaceae bacterium | reverse complement strand
GTCGCGCTGCCGGGCGTCGATCCGGTGACGACGTTCTTCGAGACGATCCCGCTCTGGTTCCTCTACGAAGGCTCGATCTGGCTCTGCGTGATGCTCGACCGACGCTCCGCGCGCGCTCGCGAAGCCGCGCTCCAGGGTTAGGCAAATCAGTTGAGGATCTCTGCGGATTGGGTGGCACCGGTCGACGGCGCCCCGATCGAGGGCGGGTACGTCGAGTTCGACGGCGCGAACATCGTCGCTGTAGGAAAGGGTCGCGGCGACCGGCACTACAACGACGCGGTGATCGTCCCGGGCTTCGTCAACGCGCACTCGCACCTCGAGTACTCGGTGTACGCGGGCTTCGGCGACGGGCTCGCGTTCGGCCCGTGGATCACGCTGCACACGCAGCGCAAGGCGCTGCTCGAGCCCGACGACATGCTCGCCGTCGCGCGTCGCGGCGCCGCCGACTCGCTGCGCTCCGGCATCACGACCACCGCGGACTACAGCTTCTCCGGCGACGCGGCACTCGCAGCCGCCGAGTTCGGGCTGCGCGCGATCGTCTACCTGGAAGTCTTTGCGCACGTGCCGGCGGACGCCGAAGAGCGCTTCACGCGGCTCTCTTCTCGCATCCCGCACTCGGAGCTGGTGACGATCGGCATCTCGCCGCATTCGCCGTATCTCTGCTCGGTCGAGGTGTTCGAGTGGTGCCTGTCGCTCGGCATCCCTGTCGGCACGCATCTGTCGGAGAGCGCGAACGAGAACGAGTGGCTCGAGCACGGCGCAGGCCCGTTCGCCGAGTCGCCGATCGTCGTTCCGCCCACCGGGAAGCGGGCGGTGCCGACGCTCGAGCCGGTGCTCGGCCCGCGCTTGCTCTGCGCGCACTGCGTCGACCTCGAGCCGCACGAACTGGCGCTGCTCGCCGAACGCGACGTCCCCGTCGCGCACTGCCCGCGCTCGAACGCACTGCTCGGCTGCGGCGTCGCTCCACTCACTGGAATGCGCGACGCCGGCATCCGCGTCGGGCTCGGCACCGACTCCCCGGCGTCCGCCCCCTCGTTCGACATGTTCGAGGAGATGCGGGCTGCGATCTACGCGGCCCGCGCCCGCGAACGTCGGGCCGACGCGCTGTCGGCGGCCGACGCCCTGCGCCTCGCCACGATCGATGCGGCCCGGGCGCTGCAGATCGACGGAGAGGTGGGTACCCTGACGCCCGGCAAACGAGCCGATCTCGCGGTCGTCTCACTCGCGGAGAGCCCATACCATCCGGTCGAGGACCCGGCTGCGGCGGTGGTGTTCGGCGGTTCGCCCGAACGGGTGCTCGAAACGGTCGTCAACGGACAAACCAGGTATCGGATAGAGGACAACGAGTGGCGAGAGGTACGCAACATCGCAAGCGCCGCCCGCGGCCGGATGCTCGCCCCGCCTCCGCGGTAGCAGCGCCGGCACGCGCGGCCAAGAAGAAAAAGCCGCCGCAATGGCAAGAGCAGCTCTTCTTCTCGCGCATTCGCGTCCACGCGAAGTGGATGTTCGTCCTGCTCGCCGTCGTCTTCGGGGCCGGGTTCGTCCTCTTCGGCGTCGGCTCCGGCTCGAACGGCATCTCCGATGCGCTGCAGAACGCGTTCAACTTCGGCGGCGGAACGAGCGGTCCCTCGATCTCGAGCCTGCAGAAGAAGGTCGACAAGAACCCGAACGACGCAGCCAGCTGGCGCGCGCTCGCGACCGCGTACGAGACGAAGCACGACACGCAGAACGCGATCAGCGCGCTCGTCCGCTACACGGCGCTGAAGCCGAAGGACGCGACAGGCCTGCAGGAGCTGGCGACCGAGTACACGACGCTCGCCGACACCTACAACACGCAGGCGCAGAACGCGGAGGTCCAGTCGGCGACGGCGAACCTCGCGCCGGCCTTCTTGCCCTCGTCGAGCACGGCGTTCGGCAAGGCGTTCACCAGCACCACAGGCGCGCTGAGCGACCCGATCTCGAACGCGAACGCCGGCACCGCGAACCAGGCGACGCAGGACGCGATCAACCAGCTCACCTCGGTCGAGTCCCAGGCGGAGGACACGTTCAAGAAGCTCGCGAAGCTGACCCCCGCCGACGCGTCGGTCCAGATCCAGCTCGGCCAGACGGCCGAGGCGGCCAACGACACCGCGACCGCGATCGCCGCCTTCAAGAAGTTCCTCAAGCTGGCCCCGACCGACCCGCTGGCCCCGCAGGTCAAGTCGGTGCTGAAGCAACTCGAACCCGCCAAGAAGTAGACTCACCCCCGACTTCGAGCGGGGGGAAAACCGATGAACTTCGACATCAAGACTGAACGGATCTCCGACGATGCCTACGTCATCTCGCTGGCAGGCGAGGTGGACCTGTACACCGCGCCCGAGTTCAAGCAGCAGCTGCTCGAGGTCATCGGGCAGGGCGGGAAGCAGGTCATCGTCGACTTCACCAACACGACGTTCATCGACTCCACGACTCTCGGCGTTCTCGTCGGGGGCGTGAAGCGGCTGCGCACCAACGACGGCCAGCTGTCGCTGGTCTGCAGCGACCGCAACATCACCAAGATCTTCGAGATCACCGGGCTCGACCGCGTGTTCGCGATCCACGCGACGCGCGACGACGCGGTGGCCGCCCTCGACAGCGTCTCCTCTCCCTCCTAAAGCTCTGCTCTCAAGAACCCTGCGCACATTCCTCGCATTCATCGCGGTTGCTGCCATCGCGCTCCTCGCGAGCGCGTGCGGCGCAGTTGGACGGGTGACGACGGGTGATCCCGCGCACGGCAAGGAGTTGTTCCTCGCGAGCGCGACGCCGAGCCAGCCCTCGTGCGCCTCGTGCCACACGCTCGCCGACGCAGGCTCGACGGGAACAGTCGGGCCGAACCTCGACGACGCGTTCTCGTCGGACAAGCAGCAGGGCTTCTCGGTCCAGTCGATGGCGGATCTGGTCCGCGGTCAGATCGCGTACCCGGAGGCGCCGATGCCGGCGAACCTCTACCACGGCCAGGACGCCGACGACATCGCGCTCTACATCGCGAAATGCGCGGGCAACCCGAGCTGCGGCGTCACCGCCGAGAAGCCGCCGTCGGCGACGACGTCGACGCAGGCGACGACAACCACCACTCAGGGCGGCGCGGCACCGAACGGCAAGGACGTCTTCGCGTCGGCCGGCTGCACCGGCTGCCACACGCTGAAGGACGCGGGCGCGACCGGCACCGTCGGCCCGAACCTCGACCAGCTCAAGCCGTCGGAGGCGACGGTCGAGCATCAGGTGACGAACGGCGGCGCGTCGATGCCGGCGTTCAAGGGACGCCTCACGCCCGCGCAGATCAAAGCGGTCGCGAAGTACGTCTCAAGCGTCGCCGGCAAGTAAGAACAGCTCAGGGCGTAATCACGCTCGCGCAAGGCTGAGTGTTGCGCCCGCCTACCTGCTGACCAGTGCCACGACGATGAGCAGGGTCAGCAGCACGGCGGAGAGGCTCAGCCAGACGCCTGTCATGGTTCCGAGGAATCGGCCCGACCTCGCGAAGCGCTCGGCCCGCCAGCGTTCGATGGCGCACGAATCGCTTGCGAGATCGCGGGGCGGCCGCGCAAAGTGCTGGCCCACTAGGAGAAACATCACCGTCGCAACGGTCACGCCCAAGGGCAGCCACGGTCCGAGCCGCAATCCAACGAGCACGAGAACGCCGATCATTCCGAGAGCCGGAAGCGACAGGGCAATCTTGTGCACGGCTGCAGCTTGCCTCATCTCCGAACCGAATGCATCAACTCATCGCTTCGGGACATTCGTGAACACCGACGCACTCGGGCGTCATTCCGGAACGCTGGCGCAGCCAAGGCGACTAACCCTCGGCTTGGATCACCGTCCATTCGAACTGCTCGCGAAAGTCCGGGAAGCAGTCGTCGCAAACCCAGTAGTAATCGTCCTCGCCACCCGGTCCTCGACCGACTGCCGCGTAACCGAGTGACGCTGCGTCCGGGTAGTCAGAGAGGGCCTCGGCTTCGACCAACTTGCGCGTACAGAACTCGCAGTGGTCGTGATCCCAGCCCGTGCGGTACGCGCGGTAGGACTTGTGCCGAAAGGATGCGCCGTGGAGGAACCGCTCTTGTCCCATCAAGCGCCAGTCCTCCATCAGCCCGACTTTGCCACAGGCGCCAGGCGTCATTCCGGAACGCCGGCACACGGAGGCGCGGCAACGCCCGGTTAGCATCCGGCTGTGCTCACGATCTTTTCGATCCCGAAGCCGTTCCTGGGTCACATCGGCGTGATCCAACGCAACGCGCTCCGGAGCTGGACCCGGCTGGCCGACACCCAAGTCGTTCTCTTTGGCGACGAAGAAGGCGTGGCCGCCGCCGCAGCCGAGATGGGCGCTGCGCATGTGCCCGACGTGGAGCGAAATGCGTTCGGCACTCCCTACTTGAGTCACGTGTTCGAAGCCGTCGCCGAGATCGGCAGCCGCAACCTCTGCTACGCCAATGCGGACATCATCCTTCCGGCGGAGTTCGGTGCAGACGTTGCGACCGTTGCGCAGCAGAAGCGTCGTTTCCTGATGGTCGGTCGCTGCCGAGACGTGGACATTCGCGCGGATCTCTCCCCAGATGAGGCGTTCCTCCTCCCGGGCGACGATCGTTCCCACCTCGCGATCGACTACTTCGCCTTTCCTCGGTCAGTCCACTGGGCACTGCCGCCTTTCGTCGTGGGTCGCGGCGGCTGGGACAATTGGATGCTCCACCGTGCTCGTTCTCGTCGTATTCCACTCGTGGATGCGTCCGAGAGGGCAATTGTCCTTCACCAGCTGCACGACTACTCGCACATCCCGCAGAGCACCGGCAAAACATGGGGCGGGCCGGAGACCGACGCCAACAGGTCGCTATTTGGCAAGCCCAAGAAGAAACGCAGATTCACCTTGCTGGACGCCACCTACGTCCTCACCCGAGAGGGCCGCGTCGTGCGTGCAGCCCACGCCCGCGGTTGGGGCCGCATTCGCGCAGAGAAACGAGTCTGGGCTGCGACCGTTCCCTGGCATCTAGCGCTGCGCTACGGAAACGACCTGCGTCATTCGCCGAAGCGACTGCGCGCCAAGCTAGCGCTCCGCACTCGTGTTCGCCGACTGTTCCTCAGTTAGCGAACAACGTTCGGGCCGCCGTCCACTCCACTCGAGAGCAACTTCCCGAGCACGAGGTACGGCGCGAAGCCTGACCCGAAGTCGACGGGCGCAAGCTCCGTCCAGCCGTTCTTCGCGTAAAAGCGCCGCGCTTGCACCGAGCCCGCGCGTGTCGAGAGCAGCGCACGATCGTGCGGCTGGCGGCTGAGCAGGTGCGCAAGCAGGACGCTGCCGATGCCGCTGCGCTGATGCGACGGGCGGACGTGCAGCTCCACAACTTCGTAGTGCGGCGGATCGATCCATTGCGCGCACTGCTCGTCCGTGAGTGACCGCGCGACGTTGTCGGTCCACCACTGCCCATACGCGCCGGTGTAGCCGTAGACGAAGCCTGCGATCTCGTCGCCGTCGCGCGCGATCAGGAAGACGAAGTCGTCGCGATGCGTGTGCCGCGGCAACTGCCGGCGCGCCCATTCGTCCGACACGGCGCCGACCCCGAGAGCGGCGCGATGGACGTCGCGCAGCTCGCTCGAATAGTTGAGCGGGTCGACCTGCTCGATGGCGAAGTCAGTGCCGGTCGGCATCGAGATCGACAACGACGTGCGTGAGCGGGACTTCGAAGCGCTCGCGCGCACGCTCGACCACCCCGCGCTCGAGCCACAGCGAGCGGCCAGGCGGATGTGTAGAGACGATCACCTCATCGGGCCGGAACGTGCGGATCGCATCCTCCAGCGCCTGCACAGGATCACCGTCGCCGATCTCACCGGCGGCGTCGAGGCCGACCGACCGCATCGACACGAGGCTCGCATCGAGCCGCTCCTGCGCGGTCACGCGCGCGCCGTCCTCGTCCGACGTCCACGTCTTCAAGGGTGAGTTCAGCGCGGGAGCGACGACAAAAACGATGGCGCGCCGCCCCTGCGCGCGCCCGCGCACCTCGGTGATCAACTCCGGCCCGCCGACCGTCTCATTCGCGACGACGAGGATGCGGTGCTCGTCGGCCGGGCCAGGCACCGGCGCGTGCTTGACCGGCCCTTCGCCGCGTCCGCGCAGCACGCCCCACCACGCGGCGAGCGCGGTCAGCACGACGAACACGGCGAGGCCGAGCCATGTGTTGATCCACGACCCAATGACGATCAGCGCGCCGTACCCGATAACGAGCCACAGGAAGCGGAACGCGTCGCCCTCGCTGCGGAACGGATTCTTCATATGGGGTTAGAGCAGATAGACGGTCACGAACACCACGATCCACATCACGTCGACGAAATGCCAGTAGATCCCGCCGATCTCGATGCCGTGGTGGTGCTCAGGACTGAAATGCCCACGAAACGCACGAATAGTCATGATCAACAGAATCGTCAGGCCGACGAAGACGTGTGCGGCATGCAGGCCCGTCAGGCCGATGAACGTCGCGGCGAAGGACGTGTCGCCGGTGTTGAAGCCGAGCCTGTGGTATTCGGCGACCTGCGTGAGCAGGAAGCTGAGGCCCATCAAGAACGTGAGCACGAGGCCCGCCTTCATGCCCGTGCGGTTGCCCTTCTTGATCGACGTCGTCGCCCAGTGGATCGTTCCCGACGACGTCACCAGGATCAGCGTGTTGATGAACGCGAGGAAGACCGGACGGTGAAACTGCGGTGGCGGCCAGTGGCCGTTGACACCGTGATTCACGACACGGTCGAAGAAGTAAACCGTGAAGAACGAGCCGAAGAGCATGATCTCCGACGCGATGAAGAGGAACATGCCGAGCACCGACGGCGAGACCCGCGAGCTGTAGTGGATCGGCGGCGGCCCGTGATGGTCGTGTGCTTCGGCGGCCGCGCTCATACCCGCTCCAGCGCCGGCCAAGCCGGCGCTTCCGCTCTTTGTGAGGCTCCGTCAAGCCTACGCCTCATGCCGGAACACTCACGTCGGAAACGACGTGCTGCACGGGCAAGCCGGTGCCCTTGCGCAGCCGGCCGATCAGATCTTGTCTCAGCCAACCGGACTTCTCACCGGGGAACGTCGAGACCAAAATCTCGTCGATGCGCTCGTCCTTCGTCACCTGCATCGCGGCGGTGTACGGATCGGGGTGCACGATCTGGCCGTGCGCGTCGATGCCCTCCATGCGCAGCGCCGACAGCGCCTGGCGAAGGCGGCGATCTGCGGCGAGCTCGGCATCGGCGTCGTCGCCCGCGGGCACGACGATCAAGAAGCTGGCCGGACCTTCTGCGTTGCGCTGACGGATGCGGTCGAGCAGCTCGTCGGAGACGACGGTCTGGTTCGCGAGCACGAGCACGTTGACCGGGCCACCTTCGAGTGCAGCGTCGGCGACGACGTGCTTGACCTCGCGGTCGCCCGCGGCGCGCTGAATGTCTTCGACGACGTTGCGCCGCATCCAGCCCGAGCTCGCCTCCGGATGCGTGGAGACGACGATCTCGTCGACGCTCGGCTCGAGCTGCGCGAGCGCGTCCTTCACCGCCTGCACGGGGCCGGTGTCGACGACAAAACCCTGCGCCGGGATGCCGGCGTTGCGGAGAAACTCGAGCGTCTTGTCGAGCCGCCTGCGCGCCGACGTGCGGCGCGTGCTCTCGTAGACGACGTACCCCGCGCTCGGTTCGTTCACCGGCGCGATCACGGTGACGCGATCGCCTTCCGCGTGTGCCTCGGCGCGCACCGCCTCGAGCAGCGTCGGCGACGCAACCGTCTCGTTGGCGACGACCAGGATGTGCATCAGTCGGCACCGACTGGTTCTGGGAGAGGCGCGCCGAAGATCGCGTGCTTCGCGCCCGGCACGCCGTACTCGTACGGGTTGCCGACGACCTGCGGGATCTCGTCGAAGTTGAAGATCGGCGGCGGCGAGCTCACCTGCCACTCGAGCGTGAGCGCGCGCCACGGGTTCGGCGCAGCCGCTTCGCCGTAACGCCACGACCTGATCATGTTGTAGAGGAACACGAGCGTCGAAGCGCCGAGCCCGAACGACGCGATCGAGATGAAGAGGTTGATGTCGGCGAAGCGCGGCGCGTAGTTGGCGACGCGGCGCGGCATCCCCTGCAGCCCGATGTAGTGCATCGGGAAGAACGTGAGGTTGAAGCCGATGAACGTCAGCCAGAAGTGCAGCTTGCCGAGCCGCTCGCTGTACATCCGTCCGGTCATCTTCGGGAACCAGTAGTAGATGCCGGCGAAGATGGTGAACACGGAGCCGCCGAACAGCACGTAGTGGATGTGCGCGACGATGAAGTACGTGTCGCTCGCGTGGATGTCGATCGGCACCGACGCGAGATAGATGCCCGACAGCCCGCCGATCACGAACATGCTCAGGAAACCGAGCGAGAACAACATCGGCGTCGTGAAACGTATTCGCCCTTCCCACATCGTTGCTAACCAGCTGAAGATCTTGATGCCGGTTGGCACCGCGATCACCATGCTCGTCACCATCATCGGCACGCGCAGCCAACCCGCCATGCCGGCGACGAACATGTGGTGCGCCCACACGCTGAAACCGAGCACGAGAATCGCCATCAGGCTCAGCGCCATCAGTCGGTAGCCGAACACGGGCTTGCGGCTCATCACCGCAATCACTTCACTGATGATCCCGAAGCCGGGCAGCATCATGATGTAGACCGCCGGGTGCGAGTAGAACCAGAAGATGTGTTGGTACCCCAACACGTAGCCGCCGTTCTGGAACTCGAAGAAGTTCGTGTGCAGCACGCGGTCGAACATCACGAAGAACTGCGAGCCCGCGATGAACGGCGTTGCGATGACGACGAGCAGCGACGTCGTGAAGTTCGCCCACACGAGCAGCGGCATCCGCCAGAACGTCATGCCCGGCGCACGCATGGTGATGATCGTGACCAGGAAGTTGAGCGCGGTCATGATCGAGCTCGCACCCGCCCACTGCACGCCCATGTTGAAGAAGACCTGGCCGAGCGGCTGATGTACCGACAGCGGGGCGTAGGCGGTCCAGCCCGCCGACGGGCCGCCACCCGGCGTGATCATGCCGCCGACGATCATCGTCCCCGCGATCGGCAGCAGCCAGAACGACAGCGCGTTGAGCCGCGGGAACGCCATGTCGGCGGCGCCGAGCATCAGCGGGATGACGAAATTCCCGAGCCCTGCGAACGCCGGGATGATGAACAAGAAGATCATCAGCGCGGCGTGCTCGGACACGAGCACGTTGAACGTCTGCGGATTGAAGAACTGGTCGCCCGGCCGCGCGAGCTCGGCGCGGAACAGCATCGCCATCAGCCCGCCGACCATGAAGAAAATGATCGTGGTGACGACGTACTGGATGCCGATCACCTTGTGGTCGGTGTTGACGCGGAAGTAGTCGCGCCACGACCGAGCGCCGTGCCCCGAGTGATCCTCAGGCCGCGTCGCCTTCCCGCTCGCGTAGTGCGCCCAGTAGTCGAACCCGCCGAGGCCGACGAGGAAGCCGAGCGGCGTCGTCGTCAGCTCGACCGTCGTGATCACCTGACCACGGAAGAGCGGATGCCAGTGCGCAGCCCAGCGAATGAGCACCGACAGGCCGACGCCGACGCCGAAGCCGAGCGGCGTCGTCCAGAGAACCCGCAGCCAGCCCGGCGCGGTCAGGCGATGCCAGCCGCGCGGAGGCTGCGCCTCAACGTGTGCGTGCTCGATCTCTGCTGTGTGCGCGGACGTCGTCATCTCACTTCGCCTGCCCAGCCAAATACTGCACGAGGTCGTTGAGGTCGTTCGGCGACAACTGCTGGCCGAAGGTCGGCGGCATGATGTTCTGGTAGCCCGACTGGACGTAAGCGCCAGGGTTCACGATCGACTCCTTGATGAAGGCGGCGAGAGAGCCGCGATGCGCCTGCGTCGCGTACTGCTTGAGCTTGTCGAGGTCCGGGCCGATGGTGCCGGTTGCGCTCGCGTCCTTCAGCGTGTGGCAACTCGCGCAGCCGTTCTTCTGGAACACCGCGAGCCCGGGCGGCCCCGTCGTGGTGCCGCCACTCTTCATGAACGACGCGAAATCCGACTGCTTGACGATGTCGATGTGGCTGCGCATCAACGAGTGCCCGAGACCGCAGAGCTCGGTGCAGACCACCGGGAACGTCCCGAGCTTGATCGGCGTGATCACGAGCTTGTTGTGCGCACCCGGAACCGCGTCCTGCTTCTGCCCGAGCTGCGGGACCCAGAACGAATGGATCACGTCGTCGGACGTGATGTCGAGCTCGACCTTGCGGTTCACCGGGACCTCGAGATACCCGAGCGTCTTGCCGTTCGAATAGGTGAACGACCACGCAAACTGCCGCGCGAGCACGCTCACCTTCACGGGGTTGGAGCCCGCGTTCGAGTTCTGCGCGAGAACGATCGCGCTCACAATCGAGATCGCCGTGACGAGCACAGCGGGAATTGCCGTCCACACGATCTCGACCGTCGTATGGCCATGGATCGGCGGACCGTCGGAGTCGTCGTCCGGACCTGCGCGGAACTTCCAGACCGAATACGTGATCACGGCGACGACCACGGCGAACACTCCGATCGCGATCGCGGTCGTGAACCAGAAGACGAAGTCGATGCGCTGCGCCTCTTTGCCCGCCGGTGTCGGCAGCCACGGAATCGCGAGCGCGACCGCAACGCAGATTGCAGCCGCGACCAGCGCGATTGCCGCGAGCTGAATGATCGAACCCTTACGCACCCGCAGCCAAGCCTAGTGGACGCCGCTGTGTGAGGCCACGCAACCGAAAGTGCGTTTCGAACGTTGCAACTTCGAGCCAAAGGAGGTTCGAGCTACAGACATGGGTATCGGAGTCAGCCTCATCCTGATCGCCGCCGGCGCGATCCTCACGTGGGCCGTAGATGCAACGGTGTCCGGTCTCAACATCCACACCGTGGGCGTGATCCTGATGATCGTCGGGATCGTCGGCTTGCTGTTGTCGCTGATGTTCTGGTCGAGTTGGGGTGGCCCCGCGGGCTGGGGGCGCCGCCGCACGACCTACGTCGACGAAGGTGGCCCGCCTCCGGGCTACTAGGCCGGGACGACAGGACTCAACGCGAAAGGCCCCGGAAACGGGGCCTTTCGTTTGTTCAAGCCAGATTCATAGTGGCACTTGACAGACATCAGCAATGATGTCATAGTGCTGTCACGATGAATCTGACGATCGTACTCGAGGGGCTCACGGACGACCTGCAGGGCATCGCCTCGCTCGGCGACGAGCGCTCGGCCCAGATCGCCCGCCGCCTCTCCGACGCCCTCGGTTCCAACCTTCGCCTCAAGGTGTTCGACCTGCTGACGCAGGCCGCGGTCGAGTTGTCGTCCAAGCTCCCGAGCGGCCACATCGAGGTGCGCCTTGTCGGCCAGGAGCCGGAGCTGATCTTCGTCGACGACGCAGGCGCGGAAGCGGCCCCGTCCGGTGAAGAGCTCTCGGCTCGGATCACCTTGCGTCTTCCCGATTCGCTCAAGGCCTCCGTCGAGAGAGCTGCCGACCGGGAAGGCGTCTCCACCAACACGTGGCTCGTGCGCGCAATCGCTCGCGCCGCGGAGTCACGTCCCGCGACCCACGGCGGCCGGCGTCTGTCCGGCTACGTCCAAAGCTAGGAGGTCAACATGCAGAAGACATTCGACATCAACGGCCCCGTCGATCTGAACGTCGAGCTCACAGCGGGCGACATCGTCGTCGTCCCCGGGATCGACGGCAGCGTCGAGGTTGACCTCGTCGCGCATGACGCCGAGAGCCAGGAGCTCGTCGACAACGCAACCGTCGAGCTGCGCGGCCGCGAAGTGTTCGTGCAGGTCCAGAAGAAAGGCAGCTGGTTCAACTTCCGCAACCGCGGCATCACGTGCACGATCAAGTGCGTCGACGGCTCGTCGCTTCGTGCACGCACGAAGTCCGGTGACATCGAGTCCGAGATCGACTTGGCGCGCGCGCAGGTCAACACGGCGTCCGGCGACGTCTCGCTCCGCAACGTGAGCGGCGACTTGAGCGCGAACAGCGCCTCCGGCGACACCACCGCCGGCAACGTCGGCGGCCGCGCGAACGTCAACTCTGCGTCGGGCGACGTGAAGCTCGGCACCGTCGGCGGCGACGTGTCTGCGAACACCGCGAGCGGCGACATCTCCGTCGACGCCGTCGGCGGCAGCGTCAAGGCGAACAGCGCAAGCGGCGACATCACCGTCGAGGCGACCGGCACCGGCGACGTCTCCGTCAACTCCGCCTCCGGCGACGTCGGCATCGGATTGAGCCGCAATACACGCGCACATCTCGACTGCAACACCGTGAGCGGCGACACCCGCTCCGACCTCGGCCTGAGCGGTGACGAGCCGCAGGGCAACGCGCCGCTCGTGCGCATCAAGGTGCGCACCGTGAGCGGCGACATCCACGTCTACAGCGCGCGGACGCCCGCGCCCGCCGACCACGTACAGGAGGTGCAGGCATGAATCGCGTTTCCTGGGACTCGACCGCGCCTCGCCGAATCGGCCCGCGCCGCGCCACGTCCCCCAAGCCGAAGCCCGAGGATCTCGTGCCCGTCGAGGCCGAGCTGCTTCGCAGCACGTGGGACCAGCTTCGCTCTCGTCCCTTCTGACTGCTCCAGATCGGGGACGACTCGAGGGCCCGCTCTGCCGTTCAAAGACGGCGGCGGGCCCTCGTGTTTCAGTCGATCTTCTGCGCGAGCTCGACGATGATCCCTTCGGGGCCGCGGAGATAGCAGAGCCGATAGCTGCTCTCGTACTGCACGACCTCGCCGACGAGCGCAGCGCCGTGGGTCTGCAGGCGGGCGACGGTCGCATCGATGTCGTCGACCGCGAACGCCACATGCCGGAGGCCGGTTGTGTTTGCGGGCGCGCCCGGATTGCCGTCTTCCACCGGCGGAGCGTTGAACTTGATCAGCTCGAGCGCGCCCTGGCCGTCCGGAGTCCGGAGGTAGGCGAACTCGTTGGCGACGCCTTCCAGCCCGACGATGCGGTCGACCCACTCGCCGTCGATCGTGCCGCTGCCGTCGAGCTCGAGACCGAGCGCCACGAAGAACGCGACCGCCGCCTGGAGGTCATCGACGATGACGCCGACATGGTCCATCCCGAGTACCGGCATCGCTCGATAGTAAGCGAGAGCTGTTCGGTTGTTCGGGGCGGCGCTGGCGATGCGGAGCCGTCTGCCGGGCGGGAGCGCGGCTCTGCCGGGCGGGAGCGAGTGCGTTCAGGCGCGCGAGATGGGCCGTGAAGGATTCGAACCTTCGACCTTGGGATTAAGAGTCCCCTGCTCTACCAGCTGAGCTAACGGCCCGCAGAACGGCCTATCGTAGCGCCGGATGCGCGTCGTCTCCATCGTCGGCAACAGGCCG
>DASUKC010000058.1:0-4562 GCA_036278975.1 Gaiellaceae bacterium | reverse complement strand
GCGCGACGTTCAGGCCGACCCGAGTGCCTGCTTGGCTGCAGGAAGAGCTTTCGGCCGCTTCGGTTTAGGCCCGACGCGCTCGAGCTTCGGCTCCGCGCGGTATGACGAGTACCAGGTCTGGTCGGAGAGCAGCGTTCCATTTTCGCTGTAGACCTTGCGCTCGACGGACGTCTTCTGCGGCGGGACACCGGGATCGTCGACCTTGATCTCGTTCGGCTTGAGCGTCGCGTCGACCGTCTTCTTCACCGGCAGCTTGCCGGTGACGACAAGCGGCGCCGCGGTCGCTTCGACGCGGCGGTGCACCGGCGTGCCGTAGAGCACGACGGACAGCGAGTCCGAGCCGACGAACGTGCGCAGCAGCAGCCAGTGGCCCGTGTCGTTCACGAACTTCAGGTCGAGGTCGGGATAGTCGACGGTCGCGTCGCGCCCGAGTGGGTAGTGCGAGATGTAGAGCGCGTGATTCGTGCGCGCAGTGATGGGCAGCCCCGCCTCAAACGCGGCGTTGAACACGGTGGTCGAGACCTGGCAGACCCCGCCTCCGAGGCCGGTCGTCACCTCGCCGTTGATGATCACCGGCGCGACGCGGAAGCCCTTCGCCGCCGTGCGTTCGCCCGTCGCTCGGTTGAACGAGAAGGTCTCGTTCGGCGCGATCAGCTTGCCGTCGATCAGCCGTGCGACGAGCTGCACGTTGTGGAGGCGATTCGGCACTCCGCTGTACAGCGTCTCGTAGCTGCCGACCGTGCCGGTGATCCCCATCGCCTTCGCCTGCGCGGTCGACCGCTGCGGTTCGCTCGGCTGCGTCGCGAGCGTTGCGACGCGGTTCTGCGTGCGCTCGGCGGCTGCGAGCACGAGCTCGGCTGAGCGCTCGATGTCGAGCGCGGTTCCGGGCTGCGCCGCGACGAGTCGCACGTTGCCGCCGGCGACCGGTGCCCAGGTCGCATCGCGGGCCGGTTCGTTGACGCGCTTGCGCAGCTGCGCGAAGTACTTCTCTGCGGCGGGACCGGCGATCGAGAGTTGCAGCCCAAGATGCAGCAGCGTCGCGAGGCGCCAGCGGGGAACCTTCCACTGTGTTTTGCCGAGGCGTAGCGTGACCGGCGCGGCGATGATGCGCGACGCGAGTCGCTGCGCCGGCAGCAGGCGATCGACGTTGATCGACGGCGAGGTGCGCGTCACCGGCAGAGCCACGGGAGTGCGGGCGAACGAGGCCAACGCGTTGACGACGACCGTGCGCGCCGCGGCTTGGTCGACCACGACCCCAGGCTCGCCGGGAGAGACGGTGATGTGCAGGCCGCGACGCACGAGCGCAGCGTTTCGCTCGCGGCGGTCGACTGCTTGCGCGATTTGCGACACCTCGTACGTGACCGCAGCGTCGTAGACCTCGACCCGTGGATCGATCGAGATCGGCGAGAACTTGAGCGCGAGCCGCCGGTAGCCGCGCACGACGCCCGAGCCGCCGCCCTGGCTCATCGCGTCGGCGACGGCGCGCTTGAAGTCGACCTGGACGCTGAGCTCCTTCGCCGGGATGCGGAACGTCTTGCCGCCGGCGGTGAACGTGCCGGGCGTCGCGGATGCAGCGGCGTAGCGCGCGTCGAGCTTCTGCGTCGCCTGCTTGGCGGTCAGGCCGCCGACATCGACGCCCGCAATTTGCGTGCCGTCGGCGAGCCGTGCCGCCGATCCCGCGAACACGAAACCGAGCACCACGGCCACAACGGCAAGCAGCGCGGCGATTCCGACAACCAGACGGCGCCCCAACGTCGCAGCATGGTAGCGCCGCTAAAAAACGAACAATTCGACGCCGCCCGACACGTTCAACTCGATGCCGGTGACGTACGAGGCGAGGTCGCTGCAGAGGAAGGCGATCGCGTTTGCGATGTCCTGCGGCTCGCCTGGACGCTTGAAGACGGTGCGGTTTGCGATGCGTTCGTTCATCGCCGCGTTCGCCATGTGGAACGCCTCGGTGCCGATGATCCCGGGCACGATGGCGTTGCACGTGATGCCGTGACGGCCGCCTTCCATCGCAAGCGTCTTCGTCAGTCCGAGCAGGCCCGCCTTCGTCGTCGAGTAGCTCGCCTGGCCGAAGCCGCCGAGCGTTCCCGCGACGGATGCCATGTTGACGATGCGGCCCCACTTGCGTTCCTTCATGTGCGGCCACACCGCCTGCGCGCAGTTGAACGCGCCGGTCAAGTTGACGTGAAGATCGCGCTCCCACAGCTCCGGGCTCTGGTCGCCGAATTGGCCGACATGGTCGAGCGTGCCGGCGTTGTTGACGAGGATGTCGACGCTGCCGAGCTCGCTCAAGGTCTTCTCGACGGCGGCCGCGACGTCTTCACGGTTCGTGACGTCGCAGCGAACAGCGAACGCGCGGCGTCCCATCGCACGGATCTCGTCGGCGGTCGACTCGGTGTGCACCATGCCCTGCTGCCGCGCGACCGCGGCGAGCGGGCCGTACGCGTCCGTTTCTTCGGAGAGCTCCGACTCGACGAGCAGGTCGGCGATGACGACGTCGGCGCCTGCTCGCGCGAGCGTCAGCGCATCCGCGCGGCCGAGACCGCGCGAGCCGCCCGTGACGAGGGCGACGCGACCCGAGAGGTCGATCTCAATCACGCGGCATGAAGATCTCTTTGGCGATCACCAGACGCTGGATCTGGGATGTGCCTTCGTAGATCTGGAAGAGCTTGGCATCGCGCATCAGCTTCTCGACGGGATATTCCCTCATGTAGCCATAGCCGCCAAATACCTGCACGGCGTCGGTCGTGACTTTCATCGCCGTATCGGCGGCGAAGCGCTTGGCGAACGACGAGTAGAGCGTCGCGCGGTCGCCCTGGTCGAGCATCCACGCAGCCTGCCAGGTGAGCAGGCGCGCGGCCTCGATCTCGGTCGCCATGTCGGCGATCATGAAGTTGACCCCTTGATGCATCGCGATCGGAACGTCGAACGTGACGCGCTCCTTCGCGTATTCGACGGCAAGCTCGTAGGCGGCCTGCGCAACGCCCACCGCGCCGGCGGCAGTTCCGGGGCGCGTGAAGTCGAGCGTCTTCATCGCGATCTTGAAGCCGTCACCCTCCTCGCCGAGGCGGTTTGCGGCGGGCACGACGACGTCCTGCAGCGCGAACGCGGATGTGTCGGTCGAGCGCTGCCCCATCTTGTCGAGGTGCTGCTCGATCGTGACGCCGGGCGTGTCCATCGGAACGATGAACGCAGACATGCCGCGGTGTCCTTTGCTCGCGTCGGTCTTCGCGAAGATGACCGCCCACGCGGCGTGCCCCGCGTTGGTGATGAAGGTCTTCGAACCGTTGAGGACGTACTCGTCACCGCGGCGTTCGGCGCTCGTCTTCAGGCGCGCGACGTCGGAACCGGCGCCGGGCTCGGAGAGCCCGAACGAGCACAGGAGCGGCGACTCGAGCAGCGGCGGCAGCCACTTCGCCTGCTGCTCGTGTGTGCCGGCGAGAATCACAGGGCCTGCGCCGAGGCCGTTCGCGCTGATCGAGGTGCCAATGCCGGAGCAACCGAAGTTGAGCTCTTCGCCGACGAGCATCCCGTCGAACGCGGAGAGGCCGACGCCGCCGAACTCGTCGGGCACGTGCAGGTTCATCAGGCCGAGCTCGTGCGCTTTCGCAATCACGTCGGCGGGGTGCTGCGACGCCTCGTCGTACGCGGCGGCCTTCGGGCGGATCTCCTTCTCGGCGAACTCGCGCGCGAGCGCGCGAAGCTCACGCTGCTCGTCGGTGAGCGCGAACGAAATGCCGCTCGCGAGCGTTGATTGACTCATCAGTCAAGATGCTACCCGGTAGTCTCCACGACCGATGGACTTCGGACTGACCGACGAACAGCGCCTGATCCAAGACACCGTTCGCGCATTCGTGGACGAGCGCGTGCTGCCGGTGGCGGTGCAGAACGACATCGATCACAAGCTCGACATGGAGCTGATCGAGGGCATGGCGGAGCTCGGGATCCTCGGCATCGTGATCCCCGAGGAGTACGGCGGCGCCGGGCTCGACTTCGTCGCGGAGGCGTTGTCGTGCGAGGAGATCGAGCGCGGTGAGGCCGCGTTCCGCACGCTGATCTCGGTGCACGTCGGGCTCAACTCGCTGTCGCTTCTGAAGTACGGCTCGGAGGAGCAGAAGCAGCGGTGGCTCACCCCGCAGGCGAAGGGCGAGAAGCTCGCGTGCTTCGGGTTGACGGAGCCGGGCGCGGGTTCGGATGTCGCGGCGATGCGCTCGACGGCGCGTCGCGAAGGCGACGTGTACGTGCTGAACGGGCAGAAGAACTGGATCTCGTACGCGACGGTCGCTGATCACGCGCTGGTGTTCGCGAAGACGGATCCGGCGGCGGGACACAAGGGAATCAGCGCGTTTCTGTTGGAGAAAGGGATGCGCGGGTTCACCGCCGCGGACACGGAGCACAAGCTCGGCGTGTGGGCTGGCTCGACGGGCGAGTTGTTCTTCGAGAACGTCGAAGTGCCGGCAGAGAACATGATCGGCGACGAAGGCCAAGGCTTCGAGATCGCGATGCATTCGCTCGACCAGGGGCGGTTCACGGTGGCGGCGGGGGCGTGCGGCGTC
>DASUKC010000057.1:0-35309 GCA_036278975.1 Gaiellaceae bacterium | reverse complement strand
GGCGATCTTCGCCGCGTCCGACATCCAGGCGCTCGGTGTGCTCGAGGCTGCGCGCGCTCTGCAGGTAGCCGTGCCTGATGAATTGTCCGTGGTCGGCTTCGACGACATCGAAGTTGCGTCGTACGTCGGCCTCACGACGGTCCGGCAGCCGCTCTACGACAGCGGCTGCCGCGGCGCCGAGCTGCTGCTGCAGGCACTCGCCGGCACACACCCCGCTGTGCAGGTCGAAACGCTCCCGCTCGACCTGGTCGTGCGCAGCACGACGCGGCCTCCGAAGTAGCGGCATCCCGGGCTACAGTTTCGGACGAGGGGCGTTAGCTCAGCTGGGAGAGCGCCAGCTTTGCAAGCTGGAGGTCATCGGTTCGATCCCGATACGCTCCACTCGAAGAAACCCGCTGTTGAGGCGGGGTTTTTCCGTCACGAGGGCGGCACGCTTGGAAGCCGCCACCCTGCGAGCTTAGTTCGCCTTCCGTTGCACCGTTTGTCAAACGTGTAATGGTTTTTCGCAGCGGTTTGGAACGTAAATCGTGGGGCATTTTCGATCGCACACCTAAGTGATCGATGCGAACTCGGGCGCCCGCTCGCATCTCGAAAGGGGAAAGAGACACATGAAGCACCACACGCTGGTCAGCGTGGCCGGTGCCGTGGCCGCGCTCTCATTCGCAGCGCCCGCCGTCGCTGATCCGATCATCCACCTAACGCCGAACGGTTCGGGCGGCAACTCTGCCTCGAACTCGGTCGGGACGATTCAGATCGGCGGCGGCAACAGTACGAGCGACTCCGGCGTCACCGTTCAGGTGAGCGGAGTCGACGTGAACGTTCCTCTGACAGCTGGCCCTGCGGCAGCACAAACCTCCGCCAGCGTGCCCGCCGCACCAACGGGCAACACGGCCGACGACTCGGTCGGCACCGCGCAGGTCGGCGGCGACAACACCGCTCAGCGCTCGATCGGCACGGTGCAGACCGGCCCACCGCGCGCTCATGTCGCGGCTGTCGTCGCGACGCACGTCGCCGGCGCGGCAGTCAGCGTCCCGGTGGCCATCGGCAATGGAGGCGGGAACACAGCCGACCACTCCGTCGGCACCGTCCAGATCGGTGGCGGCAACACCGCGCAGCGCTCGATCGGCACCGTGCAGTCCGGCGCGATCCGCGCATTGCCTGCAGCCGTCGTCTGGGCCGGTCCACTTGCACTCGTGTTCGGGTTACCAGTCCAGATCGGCGGTCTCGGCACGAACACGGTCGAAGACTCGATCGGCACGGTGCAAATCGCCGGCGGCAACACCGCAACACAATCGATCGGAACCGTTCAGTCCGGCGGCATCACGACGCCGGTGACCGACATCGGTGGCTCCGGCGGAAACACCACCACAGGCTCCATCGGCACGGTACAGATCGGCGGCGGCAACACCGCAACCGGTTCTGTCGGAACCGTGCAGGTCGGTAACGGGCCGCAGAGCAGCACAACGGGCCCCGGCGGTGGCGGCACGCCTACGCCGACCGGCGGCACGGCAGGCACACCCAGCGGAACTCCGAGCTCCACCGGTAGCTCGACCGGTGGCACGTCACCGTCAGCCGTCTCGACGGCGACGTCGGGGACCGCGCCTCACGCCGCAACAAGCACGAGCGGAACCGCAGCTGCGAAGCACTCGGTGACCTCGCGCGCAACGCATGCGACCGGCGGCGTTCTCGGCGCCCTTCCGAAGACGCTTCCGTTCACCGGGCTCGCGCTCCTCGGCTTCCTGCTCGTGGGCGCGGCGATGGTCCTCCTCGGAGGAGGTGCGCTCGTCCGGGCGAGGTCGTAGCGATGACTCTCTCCCGCTGGATCGGAATCGCAGCGATCGTCGGCGGCCTGGCCGTAGTGGGCTGGGTCGCCGCCGTTCGCTTCTGGCAAGACCCGATCACCGGGGCGTACGCCGAAGTCCAGCAACACCGGCTCGCGCAGGCGTACGAGAATCGCCTCGCGGCGTACGAGCCCATCTCGAACCTGACGGCGGCAGCAAGTCGCTATCGCAGCTCGACGCGCGAGGGCGAGCCGCTCGGCTGGATCACCGTTCCCCGTCTTTCGCTCCACGCCGTGCTCGTCGACGGCACGAACGAATCCGATCTGACGAAGGGACCGGGGCTTTACCGCGGCGACTATCTGCCGGGCGAAGGACGGCTCGTGTACGTCGCCGGGCACCGCACGACGTACAGCGCGCCGTTCGCGTACATCGAAAGGCTTCGCCGCGGCGACACGGTCGTCATCTCACTCCCGTACGGCACGTTCACGTACAAGGTCACCGGCCACAGGATCGTCTCGGCGACTGACGTCGCGGTCCTGCGCACGGGACGCAAGGAGCAACTGATCCTGCAGAGCTGCCACCCGCGCTTCTCCGCGACGCACCGGTACCTCGCGTACGCGCGGCTCGTCTCAAGTGTGGCCCGCTAGCCACACGTACGGCGTCGTCGTCGAGACCTTCACAAGTCCCGCACGTTCGAGAATCGGCCGCGAGTACTCGGTCGAGTCGCTGTGGATCAAGCGCTTGCCGAGCTCGAGCGCCGACCGTGCTCGAGCAGCGGTCAGCGCACGGTAGATCCCGCGCCTGCGCCACTCGGGCCGCGTAGCTCCGCCCCAGATCCCGGCGAACTCGCTGTTGCGCACGGGCTCCAGCCGCCCGGCGCTCACGATCTGCCCAGCTGCCTCGGCGATCCAAAGTTGCATCCCGTCACCGAGGCTCAAGCGATGGAGCAGCGCGTCGGTCTCGGCGTCGGCACTGGAATCACCAAACGCATCGCCCTGCATCTCGCACATCGCGCGAACATCGGCTGGACTGCTCACTTGGCGCAGCACGACTCCCTCGGGCAGTGCGATGTCGACGGCCAGCAGCTCAGCTTCGCCGATCATGATCGACTCTTCGTCCTCGGGTGTGAAACCGTTGCGGACGAGTGCATCGTGCAGGCCGGGCGCAAGATCGTGCCCTCGCGTCTTCCATTCCACACGCGTGATCGCCGGGTCGCCTCGATAGTGCTCGAGCGCCCCTTCGACGAGTGCCGAGATGCGCGCAGCGTTCGCGTCACCCAAGTCCTGATAGGTGATGAACCCGCGGCCGCCGGCGAACGTGACCAGCCTCAGCGGTCCGAGCTGCGTGACCGCGATCGCGCTCGGGGTTTCGGCATCCGTTCGGAGTTGCAGGTCGTAGGCCTGGAGATACTCGGAGGCAGTCGTCATCGGTGGCTGAGCGCGAGCCTCAGACCGAACGAGATCAAGACGGCGCCCGTCGCGCGCTCGAGCCACATCCGCACGCGCCGCCGCATGAGGATGACGTGTAGTCGTCCGACGAACACGGCGTACACAGGCAGCCACGCCGCCGCCACCAGTGCGTGGAAACCGCCGAGCCCGAGCACCTGCAACGTCACGTTCCCGTCCGGGTTCACGAACTGCGGCAGGAACGTCGCAAGAAACAGGATCGGCTTCGGGTTGAGCAGCGTGCTGAAAAGCCCCTGCCGATAGCCGGTCGCCCGCGACCGCGCCACCGGCCCGGCGTGATCGACCGGCCTCCGTGCATGACGGATCGACAGCACGCCCAAGTACACGAGATATGCGGCGCCCGCGATTTTCACCGCGTCGAACACCTTCACCGAGGCGAGCAGCACCGCCGACAGCCCGAACGCGACGAGCAGCGTGTGCACGAGCACGCCGGTGACGTTGCCGGCGATCGTCGCGCGCGCGACGCGCTGGCCGTGGGCAAGGACCTGCCGCGTGATCAGCGCCATGTCCGGTCCCGGCGCGATGGTGACGAGCACCGAGCCGACGACGAACGGCACGAGCGAGATGAGGGACGGCATCGGGCGTAGCTTCTCACGCCGCTGGTAGCCTCGAAAGAGATGAGCGGGCGTCCGTTTTTGAGCGTGGACCCTGCCGACCTCGGCTTCGCGCCGACCGCGAAAGGCTTGGCGGGCCTGTGGCGGCGCGAGCGCCAGCTGGTGGCGGCGGGCCTTGTCTGCGCGTTCGCATACAGCGCGATTTCGCTGGCGATCCCGCTCGTCGTCCAGCACGCGATCGACGACTCGATCGCGCCGGCAGCGGGCCATCACCACAACGCGCTCTGGCCGTACCTGCTGATCGTCCTCGTGCTGGCGCTCATCCGCTTCCCGATCAACTTCACCCGCCGCTATGCGACGTCGCGCACCGGCATCCGCGTCGAGGCGCGCATGCGCGAACTCCTCTACCAGGCGTACCTGCGCTACCCGCGCGCGTTCTACGACGCGCATGCGACCGGCCAAGTCGTCTCGCGCGCGACCAACGACCTCTATCCGATCCGTTACTTCATCGGCTGGGGCATGACGCAGGGCCTGCAGTCGCTGATGATGATTTGCGGCATCGCGATCGTCCTCTTCATCGTGAACGTGAAGCTGGCGGCGATCGCGCTGATCGCGATGCCTGCGGTCGCGATTCTCACCTACAACTTCGGCCGCAAGGTGATGCCGATCTCGCGGCACGTGCAGCAGCTGAAGGCTGACGTGACCGAGGCGGCGGACGAGTCCGTCGTCGGCATCGAGATGGTGCAGGCGTTCGGCCGCGAGGACGACGTGCAGGGGCGTTTCGGCGAGAAGGCCGGCTTCGTGCGCGACGGCGTCGTCCGCCAGGCGCGGGTCGAAGCGACCTTCCTGCCCGGAATGATCTTCCTGCCGACGGTGTCGATCGCCGCGGTCGTGTACTTCGGCGGCCACGACGTGATCCACGACCACCTGACGACCGGGCAGTTCTATCTCTTCTACCAACTGCTCCTGCAGCTGGTCTGGCCGCTCGAGGCACTCGGCTGGATCCTGTCGCTCGCGCAGCGCGCAACCGCATCGGCCTCGCGCAGCTTCGCGTGGCTGCGCGGCATCGAGACGATCCCCGAGCCGGAGTCTCCGCGTGCCGTGCCCGACGGTCCGCTCTCCGTGCAGTTCGAGAACGTCCACTTCGCCTACAGCTCCGGCAGCGAGGTGCTCTCCGGCGTCGAGCTCGAGGTCGCGCCGGGCGAAGTCATCGCCGTCTGCGGCCCGACCGGTGCCGGCAAGACATCGCTGCTCAACCTGCTGCCGCGCTTCTACGACCCCACCGACGGCCGCGTGCTGCTCGGCGGCGTCGACGTGCGCGACCTCGGCATAGCCGACCTGCGCAGCGCCGTCGCGATCGTCACGCAGCGCCCGATCCTTTTCTCGATTCCGCTGCGCGAGAACCTCATGGCGGCACGTCCCGACGCGCCATGGGACGAGGTGCTCGCCGCGTGCGAGGCAGCCGGCGTCGCGCACTTTGCCGAGGACCTCCCCGACGGCTACGACACGCTGATCGGCGAGCGTGGCGTGAACCTCTCCGGCGGCCAGCGCCAGCGCGTCGCGCTCGCGCGCGCACTGATCGGCGGCGCGCGCGTGATCGTGCTCGACGACCCGATGTCGGCGGTCGACACGCAGACCGAGCGCCATCTCGTCCTCAACCTCCGCCCCGCGCTCGCCGGCCGCACCGTGCTGCTCGCGACGCAGCGCTTGTCGACCGTGCAGGTCGCGGATCGCGCAGTCGTGCTGAGCGACGGCGAGATCGTCGAGTCCGGCACACCCGCTGAGCTGCTCGCGAGCGGCGCGCTCTTCGGCGCGCTCTTCGGCGAGGAGGTGAGCGCGGTTGCCTGAGGGAGGGACCCCGCGCACCGGCCTCTCGCGGCTCAGCCGCTACCTCCCCGGCCAGCGCCGAGAGGTGACGGTCCTGCTCGCGCTCGGCGTGCTGATGGCGGCCGCGCCGGTCGCCGCACTGCTCATCGTGCGAGACGCGATCGACAAAGGCATGGGGCACAAGGAACCGACGCGCCTCGCCGTCGACGTCGGCATCTACCTCGGCGTGAGCGCAATCGCGTGGCTGCTGCAGACGACGCTCGTGCGCGGGCTCGCGAAGGTCGGCCAGAACGTCGTGCTCGGCCTGCGCCAGGATCTCTTCGACCACCTGACGACGCTGTCGCTCCGCTACTTCAGCGAGCAGAAGGCGGGCTGGATCATCGCGCGGCTCACGTCGGACGCCGACGCGCTTTCGGACGTGCTCTCGCAGGGTCTCACCACGCTCGTCGTGAACACCCTCACGATCCTCGCGGCGGTCGTCGGCCTGTTCATCATCGACTGGCGGCTCGCGCTCTCAGCGCTGGTGATCCTGCCGCCGACGTTGATCATCGCGCGGAAGTTCCAGGTGAGCTCGCATGCGGCATTCCTGCGCGTGCGCGAGACGATCGCGATCATGACGGCGCAGATCGCCGAGTCGGTGTCGGGCATGGCGGTCATCCAGGCGTTCAACCGCGAGCGCGCGTTCCTCGACGAGTTCGATAAGGCGAACGACGCGAACCGCCGCTCGAACACGCATGCGCAATGGCTCAACTCGCTCTTCTTCCCGGGAATCGAAGTGCTGAGCGCAGTCTCGATGGTGTCGGTGCTGTGGATCGGCGGCCGGCTGATCACGCACGGCTCGCTGACGATCGGCTCGGTGGTCAGCGGCGTCTTCGTCCTCAACCTGATCTTCCAGCCGCTGCAGGAGTTGTCGGACATCTACGGCCAGGTGCAGTCGGCCGGCGCCGCGATGGAGAAGATCTCGAGCGTCCTCGACACCGAGGCCGAGATCCACAACCAGCCGAAGGCCGAGCGCCTCGACATCGAAGGCGATCTCGAGTTCGACCAGGTCACGTTCTCGTACGGCCGCGACCCGGTGCTGCACGCGATCAGCCTGCACGTCCCAGTCGGCGGTTGCCTCGCACTCGTCGGCGAGTCGGGCGGCGGCAAGTCGACGTCGGCGAAGCTCGTCGGCCGCTTCTACGACCCGGACTCGGGTGCAGTGCGCGTCGACGGCCACGACCTGCGCACGCTCGAGCTGCGCGGGTACCGCCGCCAGCTCGGAGTTGTTCTGCAGGACCCGTTCCTCTTCTCAGGCACGATCGCGAGCAACATCCGCTTCGCGCAGCCGAACGCGACCGACGAGCAAGTCGAAGATGTCGCCAAGGCGGTTGGCATCGACCGCATCGCGCGGCGCTTCGACGACGGCCTCGCGCATCCGGTGCGCGAGGGTGGTGCGGGGCTGTCAGCGGGCGAGCGTCAGCTGATCTCGATCGCGCGTGCGCTGCTCGCCGACCCGCGCATCCTGATCCTCGACGAGGCGACCTCGAACATCGACCGGCCTACCGAGATCCTGATCGAGCGCGCGCTCGACCGGCTGTTGCGCGGTCGCACCTCGATCATCATCGCGCACCGCCTCGCAACCGTTCGCCGCGCCAACGAGATCTGCGTCGTCGAGCATGGGCACATCACGCAGCGCGGGACGTTCGACTCGCTGCTCGCCGTCGACGGGCCGTTCCGCAGCCTGGCGAAGGACCTCGAAGGTCAGGCGCAGGAGATGGGCTTGCTGCCGCAGTCGCCGCCGGTCATCGGCAGCCGCGAGAGCAGGTCGGCGAGCGTCGCCAGCTCCGAGCCCGAGTAGCGGCTCGTGAAGAGGTCGTCGATGCCGGCGAGGTGCGTCTTCCCCGCATCGCGCAACTTGACCCGGCCTGCGTCGGTGACCTTCGCGTACGTCACGCGCGCGTCCGTCTCGCAATTCGCCTTCTCGACCAAGCCCTGCCGCTCGAGCCCGTCGAGCAGCCGCGTGATCCCGGATGCGGTGAGGATGACGCGCTCTGCGAGATCAACGCGGCGCAGCATCCCACCCTCCTCGCGCGACAGGTGCAGCAGCACCTCGTAGTCGTTGATCGTCAGCCCGTGGTCGCGCAGAAGCTGCGCGGAAAGCTCACGGGTGATCGCCGCGTGCGCCCGCAGGAACGAGACCCACGCTTCGAGCTGCTCCGGAGGTGACTGTGTCCGTGTCGTCATGAGTTGGGATCAACACATCCTTGCGGACACAAGTATAGCGCGCGGCTAGGCGACACGGCCGAATCCGGCGACCTGCGCCAGCGAACGCTCGCGCCGCATCACCGCACCGCCGTTCGCGTCGTTGCCGACGCCGGTGTTGCCCTCGACCGTGGCGACGCGGCCGCGGCCGAGCGCATGTTCGACCAGGCCGCAGTGGTCCGGCTGGCCGCCGTCCCAGTCGAAGATCGCGAGGTCGCCCGGCTGCGCGCCTTCGTCACGGTCGAGCCAGCGGCCGGTCGCGCGCAGCCACGCCTCGAGGGTCGGGACGTAGGCGACGCCCTTCCTGGGGTAGACGCCCGCCCCGTGCCAGCCGTGGCAGAGCACGATGCCGGCGCCGCGGTCGTAGCAGTAGCTCGCGAAGATCGCGCACCACGGGACGCCGTCGACGCCGAACCAGCGCCCGAAGAGGGTGCAGTTCGAGCCGGGCGGCGACTCACGCACACCGAGATGACGACGCGCTTCCGCAAGCGCCCTCGCGCCCGCGTTTGCCGCAGCGGCATCGCTGGTCATCAAGTTCTCTCCCCGGCTGCTTGCGGCGCGACCCTACACGTTTTGGCTATCTGCGTGGGCGGGAACGCTGTGAGCGTGGTCTTGAGCCGTGAGCGTGGACTGGTCTTCGGAGCGCTCTGCGCCGTGATCCTCGCCGCCGTGTTCGCGGTCACAGGCGCGCTCGGGTCGCCGGCCGCCTCGTCCGGTGTCGCCGGAGCCCGGGCGACCGTGGTGAGCGCTGCTTCGCGGTCGGTGACAGTCGCCGGCGCGACGGTCGTCGTGACGCGGAAGCGCGGCGCAACCTGCTACCGCGCCCCGCAGGTGGCGGGCTGCGCGTCGACGCTCGCCGCCGACCAGTTCTCATACGCCACCGGCCACGTCGGCAAGCGGGTCGCCGTCGCCGGTGTCGCGGGCTCGGAGGTTCGTGCCATCATCGCGCGGCTTTCCCGCGGCGGCACGGTCTGGCCGAAGCTCGAGGACGGCGTCTTCTACGCCGTGCTCCCGCGGGGTTACCAGCTCCGCTCGATGGTGAAGGTGCTCGCCGGCGGCCGTCGCGTGTCGTTCCCGGCCAAGGCCTAGCCTCCTCGTAGATACGCTCGCCCGCATGAGCGAGTACTCGATTCGTCCCGCGACCGAGGCCGATCGCCTTCCGCTCACCGAGATGTGGGCGCGCGTGGTCGAGGAGAACGTCGGCCTCGGCACCGAGCCACCGGTCGACATCGAGGAGCGAGCGCCGTTGTGGAAGATCGAAGGCACGTTCCTGGCCGAGGCGAATGACGAGATCCTCGGTTCGATCCACGTCGAGAAATCGCGTCACGGCTACGCCGAGATCGGGATGTGCGTGGCAAATGGCTGGCGCGGCAAGGGCGTCGGCTCGGCGCTGATGTCCACCGCCGAAGAGTGGGCGCGCGAGCAGGGCGCCCACAAGCTGAGCCTCGGCGTGTTTGCGCACAACGAACGCGCCATCGCGCTCTACGTCAAGCACGGCTTCGTCGAAGAGGGCCGGCGCGTGAAGCACTACCGGCGCAAGAGTGGCGATCTCTACGACTCGCTCGAGATGGGGAAGCTTCTCAGCTAAGCCGGGAAAGCCCGGCCTTATACTCGCCCGGGATGAGTCTCTGGAAGAAGAAGAGCGAGCAGAGCGCCGCCCCGGCCAAACGCAAGGAAGGGCCGGTGCCGTGGGACATCCATCACGGCACGTTCGCCCAGCGCGACGCCTTCATGGCCGAGCGAAAGCAGCGTGCCGCCGAGCGTGACTCTGAACGGCTGCACGCGCAGGCACATCCGACGACCGTTCGCATCGCGCGCGACGACGGCTACGCAACCGTGGCGCCCGGAACGTTGACCGGCGCCGACGAGGTCGTCGCCGCGGCGAACGCGGTGATCGACGGCATCGGCCACGACGCCATCCTCGAGCGGAAAGTCAAGGGCGGGTACATGGCCACCGGGCTGCTCACGAACGCCGACCTCACGCTCGACTCGCCGTACATGCGGTTTGCGCTGAGCGACGAGGTACTCCGCGCGGTGAGCGATTACCTCGGCCTGGTGCCGCTGCTGATGAAGATCGACATCTGGTACTCGTTCGCCGGCCGTCGCGACGAGCCTCGCGCCTCGCAGCTCTGGCATCTCGACCACGACGACACGACGCAGATGAAGCTGTTCGTGAACGTGAACGACGTCACGCCGGAAATGGGACCGCTGACCGTCGCCGATGCGGCGACATCGGAACGGTTCCCGTTCCCGGATGGATTCGACTTCGGCAAAGGCAACCGCGTCCCGGACGACGAAGTCCGGAGCGTGATCCGCGACGACCAGCTCGTCTCGTTCAGCGGTCCGCGCGGCACCGTGGCGTTTGTCGACACGAGCCGCTGCCTGCATTTCGGCAGCCGCGTCGAAGAGGGTGCCGATCCGCGGCGCATGGTGATGGTGCAGTTCCTGACGCCGTACTCATTCGAGTTCGGCGACGACCCGTATGCGAGCGCGCCGTTCCGGGGACTTTCGGAGCAGGCGTCGGGCACTCTTCAGCGCCTCGCGCTGGGTCACGCGTAGCCGAGCTCTCTTACACCGTCCAGCCGAGCGCACCGACGTCGATCCCCGTCAAGGTGGCGAACCGCCGGTTGCTCTCGGCGAACCGGTCGCCCACCTCCTGCTCGATCCAATCGACGAGGCGACGGTCGAGGGCGTCGTTGAACGGGAAGCGGCGCGTACGACGCCCGACGAGACGCTCGACGCGCCCCGCAAAGCTCTCTCCACCCGCGAGCGTTGCGATGGGCGCAGGGTTCAACGCGGAGCGATAGACGAGCTTGTTCACCACCCGGCGCGCTTTGCGTGCAAGAGGCGGGATCGCGGCATTCGCAGGCTGACCCACCGGCAGACCCGCGACGAATTGATCGTCGCAACGTGCACCCGCAAAGGAACCGATCTGACGAACAAACGCACGCGCATCCTCCGCCAGCTGCTCCAAGGTCAACGCGAGGACACGCTCGGGGCCGAACAGGCCTTGGTAATGCTCCAGCAGGTGCTCGTATTCGAAATATCGAAGCTCGAACGGCGGAACACGCCGACTCGAAGAAGTCCTCGGGCGAAGAAAGTCCCGGACGCTGCACGGTCCGCCCGCATGCACGTACTGCTTGTAGACAGACGCGATCATGCGACGCTGTTCCCTCGCCACAATGAGCACGCGACCGTCCGGAAACACCTCGGCCAGGCGTTCGGCGATCAGCTTCGCATCCCAACCTCCCGAGAAGGGGTGGCCGGCGAGGCGCTCCCACGAAATGGTCGGGACGAGCCCCTGCCGCACAGGGTCGGCGAGCAGCTCTGCGAACTGATGCCTCCATGCCGCAGCGTCGAAGCCGAACAACGGCTCGGCCACGAAGCGGCGTATCGGATGCTTGGGCTCGCCTTTGCTGCGTCCGCCGAAGCCGCTTCCAGGCTGCTCGAAGACGTTGCGCTGCAGCCAACTCGTCCCCGACTTGTAGTACCCGATGTGAATCAGCGGCTGGATGGGTTTCGAGTCTACGTCCGGCATGAGGCGCAGGCTAATACCCCAGCTGCTTCGCCCACGCTTCGCGGTAGACGCGCTGCAAATGCTCGACCCGCTGCACGTACGCGCGCGTCTCGGGGAACTGGATCGGCTGCCCGCTGGCACGCCAACGGTCGACATTCCCCTGGCCTGCGTTGTAAGCGGCAAGCACCAGCCGTTCGGTGCCGTACTTCTGGAAGAGATCGGCCAGATACCACGCGCCGTAGCGGATGTTGATGTCGGCGTCGTAGAGGTCCGCCGTCTCGAACTTCGAGCCGTGCGTGCGAATCGCGATGCCGCGTGCGGTCGACGGCGTGAGCTGCATCAGACCGATCGCGCCCGACCTCGACTTGGCATCGCTGTTGAACTTCGACTCCTGATAGATGACGGCCGCGACGAGCGCGGGATCGAGGTTGTGCTCGCGCGCGTGCACGCGCACATACTGCGAGTAGTGGAGCGGATAGCGGATTCGCTCGTACCAGGGCGGGCTCGCCTTGATGACGTACAGCGCGGCGCCTCCGGCGGCCGCGAGCAAAACGACGATGACGACAAAGCGCCTCACGGCGCAAGATCGTGCATCACCGACTGGACGAACCCGTCCAGCTCCTCGAGCGACCCGGTGTTGACGTAGACGTAGTCGGCCCGTTTGACCTTCTCGGAGTCAGGCAGAAGGCGAGATTCGCGGCCGTCGACGGGCACCGCCGTGCGAGCCTGCCGGAGCTGCTCCGGCGCGGTGATCGCGACCACCTTGTCGAACCGCTTCTCGCCGCCCGACTCATACAGCAGCGGCACCTCGGTCACGCACACCTGTGGCGCATCCGGCAGCGCAGTCAGGTCGTCGCGCCATTTCAGGTACTCGGCCGAGACGAGCGGGTGCAGCAATGTCTCGAGCCAGTCGAGCGCGGTGCGGTCGTTGAAGACGATCGTCCCAAGCGCACTCCGGTCGATCTCGCCGTCAGGATCGCGGACGCCGTTCCCGAGACGCGCGACGATCTCCTGCTTCACGTCGTCGCGACGCAGCAGGTGGTGAACGATCTCGTCGCTCGACACCGTCGCCGCACCGTGACGCGCGAACGCCTTGAGCGCCTCACTCTTCCCCGCTCCGATGCCGCCCGTGATCGCGACAGCGACCACTGGCCGGCTCACTCTGCTACTGGGTCTTCGGAAGTACTGTCGGGAAGCTCTTCGACAGCCGCGGGCTCTTCGACAGCCTCAGGCTCTTCGACGACCGCAGGCTCTTCGACTTCGACCGCGTCTGCGACCTCGGCGGCTTCCGAAGCCTCGGCGACCGGCGCTTCGAGCGGCGGTGCCGAATCCTCGGCGAAGACCTCCTCGGAGAGGTCGATGCGCGGCCGCGTGTGCACCGACTCGGCGCCGTCTGCGCGCGGCTGCACCGGGTCGGAATCCTCGACGCGCTTCAGCGACAGCGACAGGCGCCGGCGCTCACCGTCGATCTCGATGATCTTCACGTTGACCGGCTGGCCCTGCGACACGACCTCGCGCGGGTTCTCGACGTGATGCTGCGCAAGCTCGGAGATGTGCACGAGACCTTCGACGCCCGGCAGGATCTCGACGAACGCGCCGAACGTGACGACCTTGGTGACTGCGCCTTCGACGACGTCGTTCTCGGAGTAGTTGTCGAGCACCTGCTGCCACGGATCGGTCTGCGTCTGCTTGAGGCCGAGCGAGATGCGCTGACGGTCGCGGTCGATGTCGAGCACCTTGACCTCGACGGTCTGGCCGATCTCGAGCACTTCGGACGGATGGTTGACGTGCGACCACGAGAGCTCGGAGATGTGGATCAGCCCGTCCATGCCGTTGAGATCGACGAACGCGCCGAAGTCGACGATGTTGGAGATCTGGCCCTTGACGACGTCGCCCGGCTGAAGCTTGTCGAGGATCTGCTGCCGCTGGTCCTTGCGCTCTTCCTCGAGCACGGCGCGGCGCGAAAGCACAACGTTGTTGCGCGAGCGGTTGAGCTCGATCACCTTCGCGCGGAGCTCCTGGCCGAGGAACTCGTCCAGGTCCTGCACGCGGCGGATGTCGACGAGCGACGCCGGCAGGAAGCCGCGCACGCCCAGGTCGAGGATAAGCCCGCCCTTCACGACCTCGATCACGCGGCCGTTGACCGGCTCGCCGGATTCGGCTGCGCCTTCGATGTTCTTCCACGCGAGCTCGAAGCGAGCGCGCTTCTTCGAAAGGATCAGCCGGCCTTCGGCGTCCTCCTTCGTGAGCACGAGCGCGTCGATCTCGTCGCCGATCGAAACCTCGTCGGCCGGGTTCACCGAGCGGCGAATCGAGAGCTCGGAAACCGGGATGACGCCTTCCGACTTGTAACCGATGTCGACGAGAACTTCGTCCTTGTCGACCCGGACCACGGTGCCGTGCACGACCTGTCCCTCGTTGATGTCGGGGAACGTGGAGTCGTAGTCGGGGATCAGCGTGCCGTCCGGGCCTTCAACCCAGACGCCAGGCTCCTGCTGCATGAGATCGTTGCTAGCCAAAGCGGCCGGGAAGTATAGCCACCTCCGGGATTGGCCCGGAGTCACGGCCGCTGGTCGGCGTGCCAGGCACCAAGAGTGCCTGGCACCGGTTTAGGACTTCGCTTCGGCCCAGTTGTCGCCGACGCCGATCTCGACCCCGAGCGGCGGGTCGAGGTCGTAGGCGCCGACCATCTCGTCGTGCACGAGCTGCTTGACCTTCGACGTCTCCGCGTCGGGAACCTCGAGCAGCAGCTCGTCGTGCACCTGCAGCACGAGCCGGGCGCCGCGGCCTTCGTCGCGCAGGCGCCGCGCGATGTTGATCATCGCCACCTTGATGATGTCCGCGTTCGAGCCCTGCATGACGAAGTTCACGGCGACGCGTTCCCCGAAGCCGCGCGTCTGGTAGTTCGACGCGCGAATCTCCGGCACCGGCCGGCGGCGGCCGAGCAGCGACGTCACGTAGCCGTCCGCTTTCGCCTGCTCCTGCGTGCGCTGGATGAAGTCCTGCACGTGCGGGAAGCGCGCAAGGTACGCGTCGATGTACGCCTGCGCTTCCTCGCGCGGAATCTCCAGGTTCTCGGACAGCCCGAACGCGGAGATCCCGTAGACGATGCCGAAGTTGATCATCTTCGCGATCGAACGCTGGCCTGACGTCAGCTTGGCGGGATCGACATTGAGTACTTCTGCAGCAGTGGCGGTGTGAATGTCTTCCCCGCGCGCGAACGCCTCGCGCAGCTTCGGCTCGCCCGACACGTGGGCCAGGATGCGCAATTCGATCTGCGAGTAGTCGGCCGACAGCAGGCGGTGACCTTCCTCCGCGATGAACGCGGAGCGAATCTCCTTGCCGAGCTCGGTACGAATCGGGATCGCCTGCAGATTCGGATCGGACGTCGACAGACGTCCCGTAGCCGCGACCGTCTGGTTGAACGTCGTGTGCAGGCGACCTGAGTCCGGCGAGATCATCGACGGCAGCGGGCCGAGATACGTGTTGAGCAGCTTCGAGTACTCACGCCATTCTTCGATCACCGGCACGATCGGATGCGCGTCGCGAATGCTGCGCAGCACCTTCGCATCGGTCGAGTACCCCGTCTTGCCTTTGCGCCCCGCCGGCAGCCCGAGTTGCTCGAACAGGATGCGGCCGAGTTGCTGCGGCGACCCGAGCACGAACTCGCCTCCCGCATGCTCGTACGCAAGCGACTCGAGCTCCTCGACACGCTCCGCGAGCCGCGCAGTGATCTCCCCCATGCGGTACGTGTCGATCTTCACGCCCGCCTCTTCCATCTGCGCGAGTACCGCCGTGAGCGGCAGCTCTACGTCGCGATACAGCTGCGTGACGTTGCGCTCGTCGAGCCGGTCGAGCAGCGGGCCGATCAAGCGTCGCGGCGTTTCGGCGTGGCGCACGAGCTTGGTCGTCTCCTCGTCGGCCGCGGGCGTCGGCACCAGCTCGACGCCGTATTCGGCAGCCAGCTCGTCGAGCTCGTACGACGCACGCGCCGGGTCGATCAGATACGCGGCGAGCAGCGTGTCGTCGCGGGCGTCGACTCGCAGCGCTTTCGCGTCGTGCACGACCAGGTCGCCGTCGACGTGCTCCGGTCGCGGGCCGATCACGACATCTTCCCCCGCCGCAACGGCGGCACGATCAGCGAGCGCCGCGAAACCGACGACGCCGCGGAATTCGAGCTCCCCCTCGCGCCATGCGACTTCGACGCCCGTGACCTTCA
This sequence comes from Gaiellaceae bacterium, assembly GCA_036278975.1. Classification (GTDB taxonomy): domain Bacteria; phylum Actinomycetota; class Thermoleophilia; order Gaiellales; family Gaiellaceae; genus PALSA-600. The sequence continues at coordinate 19,701 of DASUKC010000057.1, read as the reverse complement.
TCGGCGCCGACGGCACCGCAGCATCGAGCTCGTCGACGCGGCCGAGCAGCGCGCGGAACTCGTAGCGGCGGAAGAGCTCCTTCAGCTGCGCGCGATCCGGTGGCTCGAGCACGAGTTGTGCGGGATCGCAGTCGATGTCGAGGTCGCGGCGCATCGTTGCGAGCTCCTTCGACAACCGTGCCGTGTCGGCGTTCTCGGTGATGTTGCGCGCGCGGGCCGGCGACAACTCGGACGCATGCTCGATCACCGCTTCGACCGAGCCGTACTGCGCGATGAGCTGCCCGGCGGTCTTGTCGCCGATGCCGGGAACGCCGGGGATGTTGTCGGACGTGTCTCCCTTCAAGCCGATGAAGTCGGGCACCTGCTCGGGCGTGACGCCGTACCGCGCCTCGACGCGCTCGGGCGTGTACACGTTGACGTCGGCAACGCCGCGCGGCGTCATCATCAGGACGACGTTCTCGCTGCACAGCTGGAACGCGTCGCGATCGGTGGAGACGACACACGTCTTGATACCGCCCGAGTCGGCGCGCGTCGCGAGCGTCGCAATCACGTCGTCCGCTTCCCAGCCTTCGAACTCGAGGTTGCGATAGCCGAACGCCTCGACGATCGGCCGGAAGTGCGGGAACTGCTCGCGCAGCAGGTCGGGCATCGGCCGCCGGCCTTCCTTGTAGACGACGTCGGCTTCCTTGGCGACGGCCGCGCGATGCACTGGGCGCGAGTCCCAGGCGACCGCGACGCCTTTCGGACGGTAGTCGGCGAGCAGCTTGAAGAGCATGTTGGTGAAGCCGAGCAGCGCGTTCGTCGGCTGGCCGTCCGTGGTCGCGAGCTCCTCCGGGAGCGCAAAGAAGGCGCGGTACGCGAGGTTGTTGCCGTCGACGATGAACAGCTCGGCGTCGCGTGCGGGCGCGTCGTCCAGCTCCAGCTCCGCTCCCGTGATCGTCTTCGGCATCTCGGTTGCGAGGGTATCGTCGGCGCCCGATGCCGCGCCTCGAGTTCCACCCACTTTCCGAGCTTCGCGGGCCGACCCACTGCCGCTTGTATAGAAGAGTCCCGTAATGCCGTCGCCATCGGCCATCGCGCTCTTCGCGCTCGCGTCACTCGCCCTCGCGGTCGTGCCCGGTCCGGCGGTGACATACATCGTCACGCAGGCGGTCGACAAGGGCCGCCGCGCCGGGCTCGCCTCGGCCGCTGGAGTTGCGAGTGGCGGGCTCGTCCATGTGACGGCGGCGACCGTGGGGCTCTCAGCGCTGATCGCGTCGTCGGCGACCGCGTTCACCGCGGTGAAACTCGTGGGTGCCGCGTACTTGATCGCCGTCGGCATCCGCCGCATCGTCACGAAGGACGAGACATTCACCGAGACGCAGCCGGCGCCGCTTCGGAGGATCTGGCGGCAGGGTGTCGTCGTGAACATCTTCAACCCGAAGACCGCGCTGTTCTTCGTCGCGTTCCTGCCGCAGTTCGTGAACCGCGACCACACGATCTGGACGCAGGTCGCGTTCCTGGGTTTGCTGTTTGCGACGATCGCGTTCGCATCCGACTGCGCGTACGCGCTGCTCGCGGATGCGCTTGCGTCGCGCCTGCGCCACGGGACGCGCGCGGCGAAGCTGCAGCGCTACGTCTCGGGCGGCATCTTCGTCGCGCTCGGCGGCATTGCCGCCGCCGCGCACCGCAGCTGATGCGCCCAGTTCCGCTGCTCGCCGACTCGCGCGTCGTCGCAGCAGAGGCAGGCCCCGACGACGTCGTGCTGCGTCCCGCCCAACCGCGGGAGGCAATCAAGGATGTTGCCGCCGCGGTGCGCGACGCACTCAACTATCCCCTCGCGGGCCCGCCGCTCGAGCAACTCGCGCGCGGGACCGCGACGATCGTCATCGAGCAGCCGTCGTTGCCGATCCCCGGCGTGCAACTCGGCCCGCGCCACACCGCGATTGCCGCGGTCTCCGACGAGCTCGAGCGGCACGGCGTCGACCGCATCACGATCCTCGTCGCCGGCGGGCTGCTGCGCCGCACGACCCCGCGCGACATCGGCTACCTCGTGCCGCCGGAGTTTCGCCGCCGGTTCCGCGGGCGCGTGATCGTGCACGACGCGGAGGCGGACGACCTCGTCCACCTCGGTCAGGCGGGCTCGGTCGAGCTGCGCGTCAATCGCGCGCTGGTCGAGACGGATCTCGTCGTGCCGGTGACCGCGGCGGAGACTGTTCTCCACGGCGGACCGGCGGCGCTACTCGCGGCGACCGGCCGCGAGTCGCTGCGCGCGGCAGGCGCGTTGTCGCTGCTCGAGACGAGCGCGTCGCAGGGCTGGCGGCTCGCGACGGAAGTCGAGCGGCTACTCGGCGAGCGGGTGCCGCTGATCGGCGTATCCCTCGCACTGAATGTGCCGCGCGTCGCGGGGCCTTTCGTCGGCTACCCCTACGACGACGAGGCGATGGCCCGCATGCTCCACTCCGGTGTCCGCCGAACGTTCCAGGTCGCACCCGCCGTCGTCCGCCGCCGGATGCTGGAGCGCCTGCCGCGGGAGCAGACCGCCGCAGCGGTGTTCGCGGGACCGCCGTCGGTCGCGCACACGGAAGCGCTGCTCCGCGCGACGGTGTTCAAGGGAGCCGAGTTGCCGGAGCAAGTCGACGCGCTCGTGATCGGCGTGCCGCCGACGACTCCGTTCGTGCCACGCGAGCGGCCGAATCCGGTCAGCGCCGCCTATCTCGCGCTTGGGCTCGCGCTTCGCCTCTGGCGCAATGCGCCGCCCATCGCGGCAGGCGGAACAGCGATCCTCGTGCACCCGTTCCCGCGCCGCTTTCCGCGGCCGACGCAGACGCCGTACCGGGCTCTTTTCTTCGACCCGCGCAGCGCCCGCGACAGCGATGCGATGCGCGACGCGGAGCGAGCCGCCATCGAGGACGGGCACGCGATCGCCGAATATCGCTCCGGGCGCGCGTGCCACCCGTTGCAGCCGTTTGTCGAATGGAGCGCATGCGACGCGACGGCGCACCGTCTAGGCGCCGTGCTGATCGCGGGCTGTCGCGACGCGCAGTCGGCGCGTCAGCTCGGCTACGTGCCGGTACACGGCCTTGGGGCGGCGCTCGAAATGGCGCGCGGCCGCGGCGCGGAGCGCATCGGCTGGCTGCTCTCGCCGCCCTACTTCCCCATCGTCGTCGGGAGCTAGAAACTCGCGAGCACCAAGTTCGTCCTACGTTCCTAGCCGCTCTGGGACGCCGCTGGCAAAGGAGCCGAGCCCGAGGGCCGCAGAACAGTGCAAGTGGCACGGGCAAGGCCCGAGGGCGACGGATCCTGCAGTGTCCAGCGGCGTCAGCCTTCGCCGAAGGGCGGCTTCGCCGCCCGGGAGGTGAAGGCGTCCAGTGCGGCTAGGTCTCGCCGAGGTACGTCTTGCGGACTTGCTCGTTGGTGCGGAGGGACGCAGCGGTGTCGGCGAGCACGATCTTGCCGGTCTCGAGCACATAGCCGCGGTCGGCAGCGTCGAGTGCCATGAGCGCGTTCTGCTCGACGAGCAGGATCGACGTTCCCTGCTGGTTGATCTCGCGGATGATGTCGAAGATCCGCTCGACGAAGATCGGTGCGAGGCCGAGCGAAGGCTCGTCGAGGAGCAGCAGCTTGGGCCGTGCCATCAGCGCGCGGCCGATGGCGCACATCTGCTGCTCGCCGCCGGACATCGTCCCCGCCTTCTGTGTGCGGCGCTCCTGCAGGCGCGGGAACAACTCGAAGACGCGCCCCATGTCTTCCTTGATGCCGTCCTTGTCGCTGCGCTGGAACGCGCCCATCTCGAGGTTCTCGGCGACGGTCATGCGCGGGAAGAGGCGGCGCCCTTCCGGGGACTGCGCAATACCGCGCTTCACGATCTCGTGTGGCGCGGTCGTCGTGATGTCGCGGCCCTGAAACTTGATCGAGCCCTGGCGTGGGCGATTCAGTCCGTTGATCGAGCGCAGCGTCGTCGTCTTGCCGGCGCCGTTCGCGCCGAGCAGCGTCACGATCTCGCCGTCGTTCACCGTCAGCGAGATGCCTTTCAGCGCCTGGATCGCGCCGTAGTAGGTGTGAACGTCGTTGATCTCGAGGATGGGCGAGTTCCCGTTCGTGCTCAACTCAGTCCCTGCCGTTTCATGTCCTCGACGGCCGCTTTGCCGAGATAGGCCTCGATCACGCGCTCGTCCTTCTGCACCTCGCGCGGCGTGCCCTCGGCGATCTTCTCGCCGTAGTCGAGCACCGACACGCGGTCGGAGACGCCCATGACGACGCGCATGTCGTGCTCGATCATGAGCACCGTCAGGTCGCTCTCGTCGCGAAGCTTTGCCACGAACGCCGTGAACTCCGCGGACTCCTGCGGGTTCATGCCGGCGGTCGGCTCGTCGAGCAGCAGTAGCTTCGGCTCCGTCGCAAGCGCGCGTGCCACTTCGAGCTTGCGCTGCTCGCCGTACGGAAGGTTTCGTGCAACGGCGTCGACCTTGCGGCCGAGGCCGGTGAAATTGAGCAACTCACGGCCGCGCTCGCGCACCTCGCGCTCCTCGCGCTTCACGCCGGGCGTGCGCAGTATCGAGTTGAAGAGGTTCGCGTGCATGCGCGCGTGCATGCCGACGAGCACGTTCTCGAGCGCGGTCATGTTCTGGAAGAGGCGGATGTTCTGGAACGTGCGGCCGATGCCGCGCGCGGTGATCGCGTGCGGCGGCTTGCCGGTGACGTTCTCGCCGAGCAGCGTCACTGTGCCGGCGGTCGGCTTGTAGACACCCGTCAGCATGTTGAAGAAGGTCGTCTTGCCGGCGCCGTTCGGGCCGATCAGCGAGATCACCTTGCCGCGCGGCACGTTGAAGTCGACGCTGTTGACCGCGACGAGGCCACCGAACTCCTTGCGAAGCCCGGTCGCTTCGAGGACGTAACCGTTCTCGGTCATACGCCTGCTCCATGCGAGTCGTAGAGCGGCTCGTCGTGCACGCCTTCGTGCATCTCGGCGGCGATGCGTCTCGATGGCAGGAAGCCTTCGGGTCGGAACAACATCACCACCAGGATGATCACGCCGTAGATGCCCGACGCATACAGCGATGGGTCGAAGTTCGGACGCCAGCCGGCGACATGGACATTCGCGTTCAGCCAAGCGCCGGTGTTCGCGAGACCTTCCTGGTTGAGGTACGCGAGGAACGCGCCGCCGAGGATGACGCCCCAGATGTTGCCCATCCCGCCGAGGATGACCATGCAGAGGATGAACACCGAGATATTGAAGTAGAAGTCTCCCGGGAAGGTGGCGCTCTTGAAGATCGCGTAGAACGCGCCGGCGATGCCGCCGAAGAACGCACCCGACGCATACGCCCACGTCTTCGTGCGCATCAGCGGAATGCCCATCGCGGCGGCGGCCGTCTCGTCTTCGCGGATCGCGATCCACGCGCGGCCGAGGCGGGAGTACTGGAGGCGCAGCGAGCAGAAGATCGTGAAGAGGAGCAGCACGATGGCCGTCCAGAAGAAGACGTCGGTCGACTGCACCTGGTGGCCGAGCACCTTCGCGTTGCAGCACGTCAGGTAGTTCGACGGCAAGAAGCCTCCCGTCCAACTCGAGAGCGTGTGCCCGAACCCCGGCGAGTCGAGTGGCGTGATCCCGTTCGGCCCGTTCGTCAGGTTGAACCCCGTGTTGAAGAGGTTGTCGCTGTTGCGCGCGACGTCGTAGATGATCTCGCCGAACCCGAGCGTCACGATCGCCAGGTAGTCGCCGCGCAGGCGCAGTGTCGGCAGGCCGATGACGACCCCGAAGAGCGCGGTAACGACGCCGGCGAGAAGTAGCAGCAGCCAGATCGTGATGTGAATGCCGGGAAGGTTCGACGAGATGCCAACCGCACCGAGGTGCCACGTCACGTGCGGGAACTGCAGCGACGTGAAGATGGCCGCCGTGTAAGCGCCTGTCGCGTAGAACGCGACGTACCCGAGGTCGAGCAGGCCCGCGTAGCCGACGACGATGTTCAGGCCGACGGCCATCATCACGAACACGATGATGTAGACGCCGGTCGCGACGTCCGGCCACACGCCGAACACGGGCATCACGAACATCTTCTGCGCGTAGAACGGATAGAGCACGGCGAGCACCATCAGCACCGTCGGCACCGCCCAGCCCTTGAACCGGCTCGGGATCCACGTGATGCACGCACCGACCGCGAGCAGGATCACGAGCGACCATTGCGTTGTCCACGCCACCGCGAGGATCACGAGCAGGAGTACGAGACCCGCCTGCGCGCCGATGCGGATCCGCCTTTCCGGAATCCGGCCGATCCAGAAGATCGCGCTGACGATTAGGACGCCGTACGCAAGCGAGTGGTCGATGAAGGAGAGCACGATCGCGAGCGCGACGAGGAACCCGATCGAGATTGCCGCGCGCTGCTCGAGCGGGAGCGAACGCCACGACGCGCGCAGGCGATTGCCCAGGCCGATCTGTTCCGCCGCAGGCGTTGCTGATGCCATCTCTGCGCTCACCCGCCCTCTGGCGTCCGTTCTCCGAGGAGGCCCTCGGGCCGGAAGACGAGGATCAGGATCAAAATCGAGAACACGATCGCCTCGGTCCAGTCGGAGCCTGGCATGTGCCACGGCAGTCCTTCGTTCCAAGACTGGATCAGGCCGATCAGGATCGCGCCGACCACGGCGCCGGGCAGGTTGCCGATACCGCCGAACACGGCTGCGGTGAACGCGATCAGGCCGAGCTGGAAGCCCTGGTCGAAGCGCACCGTCGTCGCCCACAGCGCATAGAGCGTGCCCGCGGCACCCGCAAGCGCACCTGCGATCAGGAACGTGAACGAGATCGTGCGGTTGACGTTGATGCCCATGATCGCGCTCGCATCCATGTCCTGCGCGGTTGCGCGCATCGCCTTGCCCTGCCGCGTCCTCTGCACGAGATATGTCAGTCCCATCAGCACCGGCAGTGTGATCAGCACCACCAACAGGTGGTTCCAGGCATACGTCACGCCGCCGATCGCGAAGACGTTGGTGTGCGGGAACACGTCGGGCGCCGACACGTAGTTCGGGCCTTTCCAGGCCAGGCCGATGTCCTCGATGATGAAGCTCATGCCGATCGCCGTGAGCAGCGGCGCGAGCCGCGGCGCGTTGCGCAGCGGCCGGTAGGCGAGCAGCTCGATCGACGCGTTGATCAAACCGCACGCGACCATCGACAGAATCAGCACCGCAAAGACGATGGGGACGATCACGAAGCCCTGCCCCGTGTGCAGGCTGAAGAGGCTCGTCGAGAACGTGATCGTGAACATCCCGCCGAGCATGAACACGTCGCCGTGCGCGAAGTTGATCAGCTCGAGGATGCCGTAGACGAGCGTGTAACCGAGGGAGACGAGCGCGTAGACGCAGCCCAGCGTCAGCCCGATCAGGGTTACTTGGAAGAACTGCGACGGCGAGACCGTCACCTCTTTGATCAGGAGCGCGACCGTGGCCACGACGGCAAGCGCGCCGATAGCGCCGATCACACTCGGGCGCTGGAAGCGCGCGGTCAGGGTAGTCGCGGGAGCGTCGGCGGCCACAGTTCCGCGTGACTCTACTGCGAAATCGCGGAAAGTCCTACCGGGCTACGATTGCCAACGGGCCGAAGTGGCGGAATTGGCAGACGCGCCGGACTCAAAATCCGGTGCCCGAAAGGGCGTGTGGGTTCGATTCCCACCTTCGGCACTCACTGTTAGGCGGCGGCCGCGCGTGTAAAAAACAGGCGGTCGAGCGAGAGCAGCCGCGCCGGCCAGATCAGCATCACGAGCGACGGCAGGCCGAGCGCAGCGTCGCGCAGAAATGCCCACGGCCCGACCTTTTCCTGCAGCGCAGCGCCGGCGCAGCCGCAGTCGATGGCCAGCCCGCGGGCCCACGCCTGGCCGATCGCGATCAGGAACATCACCATCAGCACGACCGCTGCCGCGGCCGCGACACGCGTCATCAGCCCGACGACGAGATAGAGGCCGACGAGCACCTCGACGAACGGCAGCGCGTACGCGAAGGGGGCCGTGAGGACGTGCGGCAGCAGCTGATACTTCGCCACCTTGTCCTCGAAGGTGGCAAGCCCGTCGCTGATCTTCGCGACGCCCGTGAAGATGAAGATGCTGCCGGCGAGGACACGGACTGCGACCCCGGCGAACGGCAGCAGTGGCTGATCACGCACTGTTCTGGGCCTTCAGCAACTCCTGGCGGAGCAGCGCATCAGGCTTCTCGCCTTCACCGGTCCACGTGATCTTCCCGTTCTTGTCGAGCACGTAGAAGGTCGGGAACGTCGCAACCTTGTAGTCGGTCGAAACGCGGCCGGGCGTGCCTTCCTGGTTGAAGCTGCCTGCCTGCGAGCCCGGGTCGACGAGCGCCGGATACGAGAGGCCGTAGTAGCGGTGGAACGCGTAGATGCTCGGCGCGGTCTCGCCGTCGGCGTTGACGGAGAGGAAGCGGATGCCCTTCGTCTGCAGGGATTTCGCGAGCGGCGCGAGGTGTGGCGACTCGGCATTGCAGTGCGGGCACCAGGTCGCGAAGAACTCGAGCAGCACAGCGTGGCCGCGGTAGCTCGCGAGGCTGACCTTCGCGCCCTGCGGAGTCTCCAGCGTGAACGCAGGCGCCGTGGTGCCGACGGGAAGCAGGTTCGTGTCGGCGGCCGACGACACGGCGTCGGCGGGCTTGCCCTCGATCTCGCCCACGCCGGCTTCCGTCGTCGGATGGAAGCCGACGGCCTGCGCGGCAGCGACGAGCGCAGCTGACGCGGTTGCATCGGACGAGCTGACGCTCGCCGCAGGCGGCGGAGTCTTCGGGGACGACTTCGTCGAGAGCAGGATCACGACGACGACCACGATCACGCCGACGATGCCGGAGGTCGCAAACCACACCAGGCGGGCCGGCGGACGCGTCGCGTTGTTGCCGACCGGCGGCGGCTTGGTGACGCGGCGTTGCTGCTGCTTGCGGCGTGCGGCCTTTCCCATGGCGCTCATTGTGCCGTAGCCACAGCAACCCTTCGCGAATTCTTAGACTGGGGTCCGTGCGGATTGGAGTGCTCACGGGGGGCGGCGACTGCCCCGGCTTGAACGCGGTCATCCGCGCGGTCGCGCGCCGCTCGTGGGCGCGCGGGCACGAAGTGGTCGGCGTGCGCGAAGGCTGGCGCGGGATGGTCGAGCAGCTCTTCCAGCCACTCGGGCCCGACCAGATCTCGGGGATCCTGCCGCGCGGCGGCACGATCATCGGCACGTCGCGCACGAACCCGTACAAGATCGACGGCGGCGTCGACCGGGTGCGCGCAGGGTTCGAGCAGCTCGATGCGCTCGTTGCAATCGGCGGCGAGGACACGCTCGGCGTTGCTGCGCGGTTGTACAAGGAGTTTGGGGTCAAGGTTGTCGGCGTCCCGAAGACGATCGACAACGACCTCTCGGGGACCGATTACACGTTCGGCTTCGACACGGCCGTGGCGATCTGCACGGAGGCGATCGACCGCCTGCACACGACGGCCGAGTCTCACAACCGCGTGATGGTCGTGGAAGTCATGGGCCGTCATGCGGGCTGGATCGCGGTGATGAGCGGCATCGCCGGCGGCGCCGACGTGATCCTGATCCCAGAGCGGCCGATCGACATCGCAGAGGTGTGCGACGAGATTCGGCGCCGGCACGCGCGCGGGAAGCTGTTCTCGATCGTCGTCGTGTCGGAGGGCTGCGAGCTGCCGGACGCTGAAGACACTGCTTCTAAAAAGGCAGGAGAGGTCGACCAGTTCGGGCACGTGCTGCTGGCAAAGCGGGGTGTCGGCGAGGCGATCGGCGAGCTGATCGAGCGGGACACCGGCTTCGAGACGCGCGTCACCGTGCTCGGCCACGTCCAGCGCGGTGGCTCCCCCACTCCTCGCGACCGCGTCCTCGCGACGCGCTTCGGGCTGAAGGCCGCCGACCTCGTCGACGAGGGCGGATTCGGCCAGATGGCCGCGCTGCGCGGCGACGACGTGATCGCCGTGTCGCTCGAAGAGGCGACCGCCGCGCTGAAGACCGTGCCGGACGATTGGTACGACACCGCCCGCGCATTTTTTGGCTAGTTAGATCTCGGCGAGCGGGAAGCTGCGATGACGGCGCGGCGGGACGAGGAAGTTCTGCCGGTGCGTCGTCGTCAAGATCGAGTTGAAGCCCTGGTTCCGGTCGCGCGGTGGGAACGGGATCTTGCCGCCGGGTAGCACGCCGTCCATCGCGAGCCGGTTGCGGCGGAAGTCGTCGCCCGTCGGGTTGAAGACGACAAAGTGCACGCCGGCCTGCGCCGTCGGCTGCACCTCGCCTTCACGCGATGACCAGAGGAACGGATTGTCGAGCGTGTTGAAGTCGGCGCGGATCGGGATCGCCGAGCCTTTCGGATAGACGGTGCCGTCAGGCCCCGCCACGTCGCCCGCAAGGCGCGACGTCGTCTGGATCGACGCGCTGTGCCCGATGCGCCGCGACGTGCGGTAATCGTCGCGCACCTTCGCGGTGTCGGAAACATCCTTCGGCCCCTGCGGCACGGTCTGCGTCCCATCCTTCACCGACAAGTTCGGCCGGAAGGCCGTCGCGACGCGCTCGTCGAAATCGAAGTTGAGGTACCACGCCTCGAGGTCTTCGCCGATGTGCGACAGGTGCATGTGCGTCCCGTTGAGGAAGTAGTCGCGGCCGCCGAAGTCGACGTAGCCAAGCGTCTCGAAGTTTGCGATCTTGCCCGGCCCCATCCCCGCCTTCTGCGTCGACGTGAACCCGAGAAAGAGCTCGGTCGTGTCGGGAATCAAATCGGCGCCGGGAACACCGGCCGCCACGGCCAGCTGCTTCGGCAGCGACTTCTTGCCCTGACCCTCGAACCCGCCGCCGGCGAACCCGGAGCGGATCGACGTGAAGTGGAAGAGCTTCGTGTTCTCGATGCGCTGGTGCGCGTCGTCGATGTGCGCCTTCACGTCGGAGCGGATGAGGAAGACGACTTCGTTCTCCTCGAGCAGCGTGTCGGTGGGATCGCTCGGGAAGCGCTGCGCCGCGAGCAGCACCGGTTTCAGGGCGCGCCGGTCGAACGGCAGATATTTCTTCGCAGCGGCCTCGACGTACCGCTGGAAGTACGGCATGCCCCACGCGACCGTCACGCCGAGCCCGGCAGGCGTGGGCGCGTAGTCGGCTTCGATGTCCGCAAGCGCCTGCTCGAGCTCCTCCTGCGCGGTGCGCAGATCGGCTGCGTCGACCGCGACGGTCGCGGTGAGCAGGCGATGGTGCAGCGGCGGCACGAGCACGGGCACGCCGTCGGAGTCGACGACGCGCACACCGTCGAGCAGATGCTGCTCCGGTAGGAGAACGCCCGCAGGACGCGTCGGCGTGCTGCCGCCCGACAGCTGGTCGACAAGCTCGTAGATTCCACCGCCCGCGACCGCACCGGCCGCTGCCCCGGCGAGAACTTGCTTCCTCGTCAGCTTCATCACGTCGCCGCGGACGCGGGCCTGATCAGCACGAGATTGCGCACTTCGCGCTTGAGATACGTGATGACCTTGGCGGTCGACAGCGGCGGCGCCACGTGCTCGGAGATCGTGTACAGGCCGCCGTTCGCCTTCCACACCATCGCGACGTGCCATTGGTCGGCGTCCTGGTTGACGGTGTCGATCGTCGCCTTGATGCCGTTCGCGTCGAACGTGCCGATCGGGTTCGCGAAGCACTTCACGTTGCGACTCTCCGTGCCGCCCGTCGTACAGCCAGGCACTGCATGCACGCCTGGATAGCCACGCAGGTTCACATGCAGCTCACCGCTCGTGCCGCCAAGATCGACGTCCTGCCACACCCAACTCTCGAGATAGCTGCGGTCCTTCGACACCGAGTCGATGTTGTTGTCCCGCGCGCCGATCTGGCCGGTCAGGGGATCGGGCAGCCAGCCCGGGCAGTAGACGACGGCCTTGATGCGCGTCGCGAGCTTCTGCCAGCCGGCGGGATGCGCACAGACGGGAGCCGCTGCCTTCGCAGGCGGAGGCGCGGACTTCTTGGTGCTACCGCACCCGGCGGCGAGCAGTACGCACGCGCCGAGCAGCGCAACCGCAAACCCTCTCATCGCAAGCATGGTAGCCCTGCTTAGGAGAGGCGAGGCGGCCGCGTTTCCAGCCACGGATGCTTCGCCCAGTCATGGCGCGGCGGCGCGAATAGTTCGATCAATGCGGCACCTTCCGGGCCGGAGCTGACGGAATGCGGCACGTTTGCCGGGATCACCCAGCCGTCCCCGGGCTGCACCTCGCGGGTCTCGCCGCCGATCGTGAACGTCATCGAGCCGGCGGTGAGGATGCCGATCTGCTCGTTCTCGTGCGCGTGCTCGGGCACGTCGATGTTCGGCTCGAGCTCGATCTGCGTGAGCGACGACTTTTCGCCGTGGAGCGAGCGCGCGATCAGGCCGTCCCAGATCTGCTGCGGCTTGATGTCTTCGAGCTTCGAAAACGCGCTCATGTGCCGATCGGGTGCCAGACGGTTTTCAGTTCGAGGAACGACGAGATGTCGTAGAGCGACTGCGAGTCGGGCGTGCCGTGCACGACACGCTTCACGTTCTCGGCGGCTGCACGCTCGATGTCGGGGCCGAGGCCATCCGCGCCGGTGATGTCGATCGCGTTCACGTCCATGTGTGACGCGAGCCACGGCGCAAGCTCGGCGCGATAGCCGGTGAGCAGATTGACGACGCCGCCGGGAAGATCGCTCGTCGCGAGTGCCTCTGCGAGCTCGATCGCCGCCAGCGGCTGTGCCTCCGCTGCGACGGCGACCACCGCGTTGCCGCCGGTGAGCGCGGGCGCAAGCCGCGAGACCAGCCCGAGCAGCGGCGGCTCATCGGGCGCGAGCACTGCGACGACGCCGGTCGGCTCCGGAATCGTGAAGTTGAAGTACGGGCCGGCGACGGGGTTCGTGCCGCCAAGCACCTGCGACAGCTTGTCGGCGAAGCCCGCGTACCAAACCCAGCGATCGATGGCGCGATGCACTTCCTGCTGGCCGGTGCAGAGCTCGGAGAACTCTTTGACGCGCGTCTCCATCATCTCGGCGATGCGGTAGAGCACCTGGCCACGGTTGTACGCGGTCGCGCCCGCCCACTTCGGTTGTGCGCCGCGCGCCGCAGACACTGCGTCGCGCACGTCCTTGCGCGACGCGCGCGCAACGTTCTGGCCCTGCGCCTCGTACGTGCGCCCGCTTTCGGAACGCGGGAACGCACCGCCGATAAAGAGCTTGTACGTCTTGTTGATCGGAAGGCGGTCGCTCATTCGAATGACAGATACGGCTCGATGCCGTGCCGGCCGCCCTCACGGCCGAAGCCCGATTCCTTGTAGCCGCCGAAGGGGCTCGTCGGATCGAAGCGGTTGAAGGTGTTCGCCCAGACGACGCCGGCCTTGAGGCGCTCCGCCATCCAGAGAATGCGCGAGCCTTTCTCCGTCCAGACACCCGCCGACAGACCGTACGGCGTGTTGTTCGCCTTCTCGATCGCCTCGTCGGGCGTGCGGAACGTGAGCACCGACAGCACCGGGCCGAAGATCTCTTCCTGCGCGATGCGATAGCTCTGCGCGACGTTCGTGAACACGGTCGGCGCGAACCAGTAGCCCTTCTCCGGCAGCACGCACGGCGGCTGGTAGATCTCGGCGCCTTCGTCGCGGCCCGCCTGGACGAGCTCCTGGATCTTCTCGAGCTGCATCCTCGAGTTGATCGCGCCGACGTCGGTGTTCTTGTCGAGCGGATCGCCGACGCGCAGCGTCGCCATGCGCTTCTTCAGTTTCTCGATCAGCGGCTCGGCAATCGACTCCTGCACGAAGAGGCGCGAGCCCGCACAGCACACGTGGCCCTGGTTGAAATAGATGCCGTTGATGATGCCCTCGACCGCCTGGTCGAGCGCGCAGTCGTCGAAGACGATGTTCGCGGCCTTGCCGCCGAGCTCGAGCGTCAGCTTCTTGCCGGTGCCCGCCAGATGTCGCTGAATCGCCTTCCCGACTTCGGTCGAGCCCGTGAACGCGATCTTGTCGACGTCGGAGTCGACGAGCGCCGCGCCGGTCGCACCATCGCCGGTGACGATGTTCACGACACCCGGCGGCAGGTCGGCCTGTCGCAGCACGTCGCAGAAGAGCAGCGCGGTCAGCGGCGTCGTCTCCGCCGGCTTCAGCACCACCGTGTTGCCGCCCGCGAGCGCCGGCGCGATCTTCCACGCGAGCATCAGCAGCGGAAAGTTCCACGGGATGATCTGGCCCGCGACGCCAAGCGGCTTCGGGCTGCGGTTCGGGAACGCGTATTCGAGCTTGTCGGCCCAGCCCGCGTAGTAGAAGAAGTGCGCAGCCGCAAGCGGCACGTCGACGTCGCGCGATTCCTTGATCGGCTTGCCACCGTTCAGCGACTCGAGAACTGCGAACTCGCGCGCGCGCTCCTGCAGGATGCGCGCGATCCGGAAGAGGTACTTCGCGCGCTCGCTGCCGGGCAACTTCGCCCACGGCGTGAAGGCCTCGCGCGCAACGGCGACGGCGTTCTTGACGTCGGCCTCTGTCGCCTGCCCGACCTGAGCAAGCGTCGACTCGTCACGCGGCGAGATCGTCGCGAAGTGATCCTTCGCCTCGACCCATTCGCCGCCGATGAAGAGGCCGTAGCGCTCGCGGATCGAGACGATCTCGGTCGATTCCGGGGCGGGCGCGTACGTCCAGTCGGCTGGGACCGGCGCGCTCGATTTCTTCTCGACGTCAGTCATTCGTGAAGTAGTCCTTACTCTGATACGCGCCGGTCTTTTCCTTGCGCAGCTGCATGAGGATGTCGTTGACGAGGCTCGAAGCGCCGAAGCGGTACAGATCGGGCGTCAACCAGTCGGGCCCGAGCGTCTCGTGCACCTGCACCAAGTACTGAATCGCGTTCTTCGACGTGCGGATGCCGCCGGCGGGCTTCATGCCGACGCGCCGCCCCGTCTCCTCGAACACGTCGCGGATCGCCTCGAGCATGACCAGCTGCACCGGCAGCGTTGCCGCGCCGGGGAGCTTGCCGGTCGACGTCTTGATGAAGTCGGCGCCGGCCGCCATCGCGAGCAGTGACGCGCGGCGCACGTTGTCGTACGTGCCGAGCTCGCTCACCTCGAGGATCACCTTGAGGTGCGCGTCGCCGCACGCTTCCTTCACCTTCACGATCTCGTCGTACACCGCGGCGTAGCGGCCGGAAAGAAACGCACCGCGGTCGATCACCATGTCGATCTCGTCCGCGCCGAATCCGACCGCATCTTCGACGTCGCGCAATTTCACGTCGAGCGGGCTCTGTCCGCTCGGGAACGCAGTCGCGACGGACGCGACCTTCACACCGGAGCCGCGGAGCCGTTCGACCGCGGTCGGCACGAGATTCGGGTACACGCACACCGCGGCGACGCTCGGCACGTTTGGATCGGACGGGTCGGGACGCACCGCCTTCGAGCAGAGGGCGGCGACCTTGCCGGGTGTGTCCTGGCCTTCGAGCGTCGTCAGGTCGCAGCAGCGAATCGCAAGCTCGAGCGCCCAGACCTTCGACTCCTTCTTGATCGAGCGCTTCGCAAGCTCGGCAGCACGGCCTTCAACGGCGACCTGATCAATCGCGCCGATGCGAGGTAGACGCTGCTTGAGCGGAAGCTCGAAGCCGCGCGGCAGAACGGGCGCCTGCGCCATGAGGTGAGGTTAGCGCGACGCGGGCCGGTCGACGTTCCAGACTCGGCCGGCGGCCACGAGACGCGCCTGCTGGTCGGGCCGCGGGATCATGTTGAAGCGGGTGATCGTGCGCTGGCCGCCTTCGAGGTCGCCGTACATGACGGCGATGCCGATGCTCTCCCCCGTCTCGATCAGGCGCCGCGCCAGCGCGTAGCCGTCCGAAGCCGGGTCTCGGAACGAGCCCTGCCAGAAGCCGACGTCGCCGCCGGGCACGAAGATGTCGCGCGTCAGGCGGGTCATCTCTTCGAGCGGCGGCGGGTCACCGGCCCCGATGCCGACGTTCGGCTCCGAGAGCCACCAACCGTGCAACACCGCCGTGCCGCTGCCGACGTTGCGCACCGACATGACGAGGTACACCGCTTGGTCGGTCACCTCGGCGGCGCCCATGCCGCCGGGAACGAGGAACCACTTGCCGTCCTGGAAACCGACCTTCTGGTCGTGGTCGTCGAGCCGCGAGTGCATGAGCAGCGGCCGCAAGTTCGCCATCACCGCGATTTCCGCGACGCGCGCTGCGCGATTCGCAGACCGGATCGACGCGAACGTGGCAGCGGCGAGCACCAGCGTGCCGCCTGCAGTCGCAAGAGAAGAAGCAGTCGCCCAGTCCACTACGGCGAGGTTACCTTCGAGGCTTTGACGAGATCGGGCAGCGCCCCGCCATTCGGTTAGAACCTCTACAACCCCAAACGCTCGAGCATGGTGGCGTTGCGACGCCACTTTGGTGCCGCCTTCACCTGGAGTTGCAGGAACACGGGGTGGCCGACGAGCTGCTCGACAAACGGCCGCGCGCTGCGCCCGATCTCGCGCACCATCGTCCCGCCCTTCCCGATCAGGATCTGCTTCTGGCTCTCGGTCTCCGTGTACAGCCGCACATGCACCCGCTTGTCGTCGATCTCCACAACCTCGGCGGTGAGCGCATGCGGCACCTCCTCGCGCGTGAGACGTAGCGCCTGCTCGCGGACGAGCTCGGCAATGCGCGCCTCCAGCGGCATGTCGGTGTCGGTGCCCGCCGGGAAATAGAACGGTCCCTCCGGCAGCAATGAGATCAGGTCGTCGCGTAGCTCGCCGATGCCGTCGCCGGTCTTCGCGCTCACCGGATGCAGCGCATGGAAGGCGCCGAGCTCGGCAGCCTGCTTCATCTGCGACGCGATGTGACCCGGCTTCAGCCGATCGACCTTGTTCACGACCGTGATCACCGGCACGCCGATCGAGAAGACGCTGCGCGCGACGTACCGGTCGCCGGTTCCGATGTGGTCGCGCGCCGAGAGCACCAGCAGCACGACGTCGAGATCCTCGGCCATCGTCTCGTTCACGCGCTCCTGCATGCGCTCGGTCAACGTGTCGATCGGCTTCTGCCAGCCGGGCAGGTCGACAAGCACGAGCTGCGCGTCGTCCTTCGTGTACACGCCGCGGATGCGATGCCGCGTCGTGTGCGGCTTGTCGGAGACGATCGCCACCTTCGCGCCGGCAAGCGCGTTCACGAGCGTCGACTTCCCCACGTTCGGCCGTCCCGCGACGGCGACGAAGCCCGACTTCATTCCGGAAGGTTCCACGCCTCGGGCAGCAGGTCGTCGCCTGTCAGGCGCGCGATGCTGCCGTCGGCGCGGCGAAACACGACGTTCTTGATGCGCCACTCATGGATCCATTGGCGACAGCCGCCGCAGGGAGATGCCGTGACTGCCATCGCCTCGAGGTCACCCGGGCGAACACCGGCAGCCGCAGCGGCGACGAGCGCCGACTTCTCCGCGCACACGCCGAGCGGATATGCCGCGTTCTCGACGTTCACGCCCGCGAACTCACGACCATCCTTGGCACGGACGACCGCCCCGACGTTGTAGTTCGAGTACGGCGCGTACGCGCTCTTGGCGGCCTCGTCTGCCTTTTCGAGTAGCTCGTCGCTCATGCAAAGACCTGGAAGACGATGAGGGTAGCGAGGGCGCCGATCAGCGCCCCGAACGTGACCTCGAGCGTGGAGTGGATGCCCGACTCGACGCGCGTCTGCGCAACGAGGAAGGCCATGATCAGCGCGATCGTGGAAACGAGGAAGCGGTGGGTGTCGCCGGCCGCATACGTCGCCGCGACCCAGCCGGCGAACGCGAGCGCCGCGTGACCCGACGGCAGCCCGCCGCGCAGGGGCGTGCCGCGACCGGTGTACGCCTTGACGGCGAGCACCACGATCAGCGTGATCAGCAGCGCCGCGAGCGTGAGCTCCGCAGGCTCCTCGCGCAGCCGGTCGATCAGGTCGGCGGAGCGGTTCGCAACCTTGTTCGAGAAGACGAGGTAACCCACGGCGACCGCGTTCACCGACGCGATCAGCACGGCGCCGGCGGCGATGTCCTTCGCCAGCTTCGCCATCGGGTCGAAAGACGTGGTCGCGATGTCGATCGCCGCTTCGACCGCTGTATTGATCATCTCTGCGATCAACACGAACGCGATCGAGAGCAGCAGCACGATCAGTTCGAGCTTCGTCACGTTCACCAGCACGGCGACGACGATCACAACCGCCGCCACGAGGAAGTGGATGCGCAGGTTCCGCTGCGTGCGAAGGACGTGGATGATCCCCTCGAACGCGTAGTTGAAGGAGTCGATCAGGCTCGGGGAACGGCTCTTCATCTTCGCTCCAGGTCCGGCAAAGCCGGACCTTCCGCGGAGGGGCGCTGCTCCGTCAAGCCTACGCCGGGTTGCAGGAGCGCATCCTCGCGGGCGGACATCTCGTCGCCGTGGTCGTAGCCGAGCAGGTGCAGCAGCCCGTGCGTGAGCGGCCAGCGCCACTCGTCACCGACCACCTGCGGGCAGATGACGACGTCACCCAATGCGCGCGGCACACCTTCCGGCACCTCGTCGCGCCCGTCGATCGGGAACGACAGCACGTCGGTCGGCTCGTCGATGCCGAGATGGTCGCGCTTCAGGGCGCGGATCGCGTCGCGGTCGACAAAGGAGATACCGAGCTCCGCGTCGTCGATCCCTTCCGCAGCAAGAACGTGCTGGGCGAGCTGTCGTGCACCGTCTTCGTCGACGTCGATACCGCTGCGGTTCTCGACTTCGATCGCAATCATCGATTGCGCTCTTCGGTGTGCTCCTTGTATGCCTCGACGATGCGCTGGACGAGCTTGTGGCGCACGACGTCTTTGTGACCGAACTCGACGAAGCTGATCCCTTCGATGTTCTGCAGGACGTCGCGGACGTGCACGAGCCCGGAGCGCTGCTCGCGAGGGAGGTCGATCTGCGTGATGTCGCCGGTGACGACGACCTTCGACCCGAAGCCGAGGCGCGTCAGGAACATCTGCATCTGCTCGGGTGACGTGTTTTGCGCTTCGTCGAGGATGATGAAGCTGTCGTTCAGCGTGCGCCCGCGGAGAAATGCGAGCGGCGCGACCTCGACCGTTCCGCGCTCCAGCAGGTTGTTCGCCTTGTCGGGATCCATCATGTCGTAGAGCGCGTCGAACAACGGGCGCATGTAGGGGTCGACCTTCGCCATCAGGTCGCCCGGCAGGAAGCCGAGCCGCTCGCCCGCCTCGACCGCGGGACGCGTGAGGATGATGCGCGCGACGTCTCGCTGGTGCAGCTCTGCAACGGCGAGCGCCATCGCGAGGTACGTCTTCCCCGTGCCGGCGGGACCGATCCCAAACGTGACCGTCGAGCGGCGGATCGCGTCGACGTATTGCTTCTGCGTCACCGTCTTCGGCGCAATCTTCTTCCCGCGGTGTCGCCAGACGACCGCATCGAAGACCTCGCGCACGTCCTGCCCCGCCTGGAGCGTGCCGAGCACGGCATCCACCGTGTGCGAACCGATCTCGATGCCGCCTTCGACCAACTCGACGAGCTCGTCGATCACTGCGCGTGCCTCGGCGACGGTGCCGTCGTCGCCCTCGATCGTCAGCTGGTTGCCGCGCAGCCGGATCGTGCAGTGGAGCCGCGACCGCAGCTCGTCGAGCACGCCGTCGGAGATCCCGGCCAGCTCGGCCGCGACGGCATTGGAGACGTCGAGAGTTTCCTGCATGCGGTCCAGTGTAGGTTCCCGGAATGGACCGTAAGTGGGGGACGCTCCTAACCGTCTGCGTGGGCACGTTCATGCTCCT
>DASUKC010000056.1:0-3476 GCA_036278975.1 Gaiellaceae bacterium | reverse complement strand
GCTATCGCAGTGACCGCCGCAACGAGCGCCACGCTCATCCACATTTGCTTTCTACGCACGTTCGGAACCCCCCATACGGATAGTCAGGACGGATATAGCGTTTCCTCGATCAGGCGGCCTGTCAAGCAGGAGCGTTACCATCCCGACATGCGCCTGGGGGGAGTTGCGGCGCTGGTGTCGATTGCCGGGCCGTCGCTGCTGCTGCCGGCCTCGCTGCACGTGACACTGACGCCGAGGACGGCCGGAGCCGCGACTGTCCGCGTCCAGTTGACCGTGCACACAGAGCTCCAGTGCGGGCGCCCGGCGCCCGGGAAGATCACGGTGACGCTGCCGGCCTCCGAACGCCTCCCTGCGCGGCCGGCGGTACGGCTGAACAACGCGCCGGTCAAGGCGCGCGTCGTGAAGCATCGTGTCTCGTTCGTCGTGCCGCCCCCCAGCGGGGTCATCTGCGACGTGATCGGCCCCGGCTCATTCACCGTCACCATCGCGCACCTGCATAACCCGTCGCGCGCGGGCGCCTATCGCTTCTCGCTGGTGTACGGGGGGCGTACGCTCGCAACAACCGCTCGCGTCGTGCCCTCCTAGCGAATCCCGGTGTCTATTGCGAAGTTGAGCTTCGGGTCATAGCCGCGATGCGCCCACACCCGCGCGGGCTTGATCCTCATGCCGCGGTTCGCGCGAACGGTGTAGAAGCCCGCCGGCAGCACGATGCGATACGCACCCGTCGTCGTCGTGACGGCGCGGCGAACGACATTCGGCTTCGTGAAGGTGAGCGTGACGCGTTTCGCCGGACCGTCGCAAGGAGTACCGACGTGACAGACAGGTTGCAGCGGCCCGATCGTCACGTGACCGTGGAACCCGGTGGGCGTGGAAGTTGCGCCGGCGCTAGCCGCGAACGTCGTGAGGCTTAGCCATGCGGCGGTAATCAAGAGCTTCGTCCAGAACTTCATCCGACACACCCTCGGCCCGCGCGACGTCGCGCAGTGACGCGCCGCTCGCGGCCGCCTTCTTGACGATCTCACTCGCCTTGTCGTACCCGATATACGGATTCAAAGCCGTCGCTGCGGAGAGCGTCAGCTCCGCGTAGCGCTCACACTGCTCGCGATTCGCCTCGATCCCGGCAACGCACTTCTCGTCGAGCAGCCGGCACGCGGACGCGAGCAGCTTGATCGACTGCAGCAGGTTGCGCGCCATCAGCGGCACGAACACGTTTAGCTCGAAGTGGCCCTGCATGCCGCCGACCGCGATCGCCTGGTCGTTGCCGATCACCTGCGCCGCAACCTGCGTCACGACTTCGGGGATGACCGGGTTGACCTTGCCCGGCATGATCGACGAGCCCTTCTGCAGCTCGGGCAGGAAGATCTCGGCGAGACCGGCGCGCGGGCCGGAGCCGAGGAAGCGCAAATCGTTCGCGATCTTGGTCAGGCTCACGGCGAGCGTCTTCAGCGCCCCGGATGCCTCGACGAGCCCATCCCGTGCGGCCTGGCTCTCAAAAGGATCGGCGGGTGCCGAGATGTCGAGACCTGTGTCCTTCGCGAGCAGCGCACGCACGCGCTCGGCGAACTCCGGATGCGTATTGAGACCGGTGCCGACTGCAGTGCCACCGAGCGGAATCTGTCCGAGGCGCTTGAGCGTCGATTCGATGCGCGCCTTGCCTTCACGCACCTGCGCGGCGTAGCCGCCGAATTCCTGGCCGAGCGTGACCGGCACCGCATCCATCCAGTGCGTGCGCCCGCTCTTCACGACATCGTCGAACTCGGCCGCCTTCGCCGAGAGGGCCTTCGCCAATTGATCGAGCGCGGGCAGCAGGTCGCCGCTGATCTCGCCGAGCGCTGCGAGATGAACCGCCGACGGGAACACGTCGTTCGAGCTCTGGCCCATGTTCACGTCGTCGTTCGCATGCACGCCCTCACCGGCGAGCGACGCGATGACTTCGTTCGCGTTCATGTTCGACGACGTGCCCGAGCCGGTCTGGAAGACGTCGATCGGGAACTGGTCGTCGAGCTCGCCGTTCGCGATGCGATCGCCTGCGGCCGCGATGCGCTCCGCCTTCTCGGCGTCGAGCAACCCGAGCTCGGCGTTCACGCGCGCAGCCGCTGCCTTGATGCGGCCGAGCCAGCGCGCGACAGGCGCAGGGATCGGTTCGCCGGAGACGGGGAAGTTGCCGATCGCCTTCCGGGTCTCGCCGCCCCAAAGCTCGTCTTGCGTCGCAGTCACGACTTCGATGCTACCCGCCGACCGGTCTCCAACAACCGGTTCCAGGCGGTCAGCTTCACGCGCGGGCGACCGAGCGGTTCGCCGGCTGCACGCTCGGCGGCGTCGATCGCCTGCCAGCCTTCGTACTCGACGAAGTCGGCGCCCTTCTCGGTGAGCAGCGCAGCGAGGTCACCGCGGTTCGCCGTAGCGAGCTTGCCGGCGCGTGCGTCCTCGAGCAGCAGTTCGACGGTCTCGCTCGCGTCTTTCTTGTTGGTGCCGATCACGCCGCTCGGGCCACGCTTGATCCAGCCCGCGCAGTAGGTGCGCTCGGCGCCGATCACACGGCCGCCTTCGTTCGGGATCACGTGCCGCTTCTCGTCGAACGGAACGCCGGACAGCGGCACGCCCTTGTAACCGACGCTGCGCAGCACGAGACCGCACTCGATCGTCTCCGTCTCGCCGGTCGGGCGCGCGACGATCCTGCCTCCCTCCTCGACCAATTCGTTGCGCACGACTTCGATCGCCTCGACCTTCTCGTCGCCGAGGATCGCGAGCGGGGAGGTGAGGAAGCGCAGGACGATGCGGCGCGGCTTGCCCTCGGGTTCGCGCACGGCGTATTCGTTCAGGATGTCGACGTTGCGCTTTGCGCGCTCGCGGTCTTCTTCGAGAGCGCGCCGACTAGCACTGTCGAGCTCCATCTCCTGCGGGTTGACGATCACGTCGGCGCCCGCGAGCTCGCCGAGCTCCTGCAACTCGGGCGGCGTGAACGCGGCCTGCGCGGGACCGCGACGGCCAAGCATCACGAGCTCGCGAACGGGGGACCCCGAGATCGCGTTCGCCGCATTGTCGATCGTGTCGGTGGTGGAGAGCTCTTCGGCCGTCAGCGCGAGCATGCGCACGCAATCGATCGCGACGTTGCCGTTGCCGATCACCACCACGCGCTCGGTGTTCAAGTCGAAATCGAGCGCCTGGAAGTCGGGGTGGCCGTTGTACCAAGCGACGAATGCGGTGGCCGGCCACGAGCCGGGCAGGTCCTCGCCGGGGATGCCGAGCTCGCGGTCGGTCTGCGCGCCGACGGTGTAGATCACCGCGTCGTAGATCTCTGTTAGTTCGGAGTGGGTCACCGTTGAACCCGCCTCGACGTTGCCGAAGAAGCGAAAGCCGGGGCGCGCCGCAATCTTCTCGAACGCGCGCGAGACGGCCTTGATGTTCTCGTGGTCGGGCGCGACGCCGAGGCGCACGAGCCCCCACGGAGTCGGCAGCCGGTCGATCACGTCGAC
>DASUKC010000055.1:0-8072 GCA_036278975.1 Gaiellaceae bacterium | reverse complement strand
TCGAACCAGGGCACGCTGATCCACCACAAGCCGATCGTCCGCCAGGGCGACACGGTTGCGAAGGGTGCGGTCCTCGCGGACGGTTCCTCGACGGATCACGGCGACCTCGCGCTCGGCGCGAACCTCCTCGTCGCGTTCATGCCGTTCGAGGGTTACAACTTCGAAGACGCGATCGTGCTCAGCGAGCGTCTCGTGAAGGAGGAAGTGCTCACTTCCATCCACATTCACGAGTACGAGATCGACGCCCGCTCGACGAAGCTCGGAGACGAAGAGATCACGCGCGACATCCCGAACCGTTCGGAGGAGTCGCTGCGCAACCTCGACGACCGCGGCATCGTTCGTATCGGCGCCGAAGTCGGCTCGGGCGATCTGCTCGTCGGCAAGGTCACGCCGAAGGGCGAGACCGAGCTGACCGCGGAAGAGAAGCTGATTCGCGCGATCTTCAAGGAGAAGGCGCGCGAGGTTCGCGACACGTCGCTGAAGGTCCCGCACGGCGAAGGCGGCGTCGTCATCGACGTGAAGACGTTCTCGCGCTCCGGCGGCGACGACCTGAGCCCGGGTGTGAACGAGCTCGTCCGCGTCTACGTGGCGAAGAAGCGCAAGATCTCCGAGGGCGACAAGCTCGCGGGCCGCCACGGCAACAAGGGCGTCATCTCGAAGATCGTCCCCGAAGAGGACATGCCGTTCCTCGAGGACGGTCGTCCGGTCGACATCCTGTTGAACCCGCTCGGCGTGCCGAGCCGTATGAACATCGGCCAGATCCTCGAGACGCATCTCGGCTGGGCGGCCGCGCACGGTGTGTTCGCCGGCGGCGATGTCGAGCCGATGAACGGCACATCGCAGCGCGTGATCAACGCGCCCGCGCCGACGCCGGTCGCAACGCCGGTGTTCGACGGCGCAACCGTCGAAGACGTCGACAGGGCACTGCTCAAGTGGACCGAGGACTGGAAGGACAGCCCGATCAAGATGGTCCTCGACCCGAACGCGCCGATCGGCCGCCAGGCCTCCGGCAAGGTGCGCATGTTCTCGGGTCGCACGGGCGAGCCGTTCGAGCAGGCCGTGACGGTCGGCTACATGTACATCCTCAAGCTGCTCCACCTCGTCGACGACAAGATCCACGCGCGTTCGACGGGCCCGTACTCGCTCGTCACGCAGCAGCCGCTCGGCGGTAAGGCGCAGTTCGGCGGCCAGCGCTTCGGCGAGATGGAAGTGTGGGCGCTCGAGGCGTACGGCGCCGCGTACACGCTGCAGGAAATGCTCACGATCAAGTCCGACGACACGGTCGGGCGCGTGAAGGCGTACGAGGCGATCGTCAAGGGCGAGAACATCGCCGAGCCGTCGATCCCCGAGTCGTTCAAGGTGCTGCTGAAGGAGATGCAGTCCCTGGCGCTCGACGTTCGCGTCGAGTCCGAGGAAGGCAGCGAGGTCGAGGTGCGCGAAGAGGACGACGAGCTGCTCCGCGCCGCGGAGGAGCTCGGGATCGACCTTTCGCCGGGCTCGCTGCGCGCAGCTGCCCGCCAGCCCACGGGCCAGGAGGTCGAGGAGGGCCAGGATCGCGTCGACTCAGACGGCGAGCTCGCACTCCCGACCGACGAGTCGCTCGACGACCTCGACACGATCGAGCTCGATGGCGATGAGCCCGAGAGTGACGAAGAGGCGGAACCGGTTGGCGCAGGCGACGAGCCCGAAGCACCCAGTGAAGACTGAAGAACCGACGACCAAGAAAGTAGGGGATTGAGAACTTGATCGACATCAACGAATTCGACGCGATCCGCATCGGTCTCGCATCGTCGAAGCAGATCCGCGACTGGTCGTCGGGCGAGGTCACGAAGCCGGAGACGATCAACTACCGCACGCTCAAGCCCGAGCGCGACGGTCTCTTCTGCGAGCGCATCTTCGGTCCGACGAAGGACTGGGAGTGCTACTGCGGCAAGTACAAGCGCGTCCGGTACAAGGGCATCATCTGCGAGCGCTGCGGCGTCGAGGTGACGCGGCAGAAGGTGCGCCGCGAGCGCATGGGTCACATCGACCTGGCCGCGCCGGTCTCGCACATCTGGTTCTTCAAGGGTGTGCCGAGCCGCATCGGCTATCTGCTCGACATCGCGCCGCGCGAGCTGGAGAAGGTTCTCTACTTCGCCGCGTCGATCGTCACGCAGGTCGACGTCGAGGCGCGCGCGAAGGACGTCAACGATCTCGAGGACAAGGTCAAGGCCGAGTCCGAGCAGATCTACGTCGACCGCGACGAGCAGCTCGCCGATCTCGAGAAGCGCCTTGCACGCCGGCGCGCGTTCTTCTCGAACGGCGCAGAGAAGGGCTTCGACGAGGACGACGACTTCTGGACCCGCGGTCTCGCGACCTGGGCGGAAGAGTCGGCGCTCCCGACGCTCGAGGAAGCCCGCAAGCTTGCGGGTGGCCTGTTCGTCGAGCTGGTGCCGAAGATCTCGACCGAGGACGCCAAGAAGGTGCGCGAGATGGTGCGCTCGACCGCGGTGCGTAAGGACCGCACGCTGACGCCGCGCGAGCTCGAGCAGGTGTCGGTTGCCGGCGAGCAGATCCTCGCCGCGATCGCTCCGCTCGAGAAGGACCTGAACAAGGCGACCGGCGCGAAGAAGGGTGCGATCACCAAGCACATCCATCGCATCGTCGATGCGCTGCTGCTCGGCGAAGACCTGGTCGAGGACGACCAGTCGTACGTCGGCAACATCGACTTCAAGAACCTGGAGAAGGCACGTGATCTCGGCAACGGCCTGCTGAAGGACGTCGTCGACACGTGGGAAGAGGGCCAGGACATCCGCGAAGTCACGCAGGACCTGATCCTCAAGCCTGAGGTGAAGCGCGAGGACTTCGACGCGCTGCATCAGTGGGGCATGAAGGTGCGCGAGATGTATATGGACATCGAGTCGCGCCGCGAGGACACGCGCGAGGCCGCTGTCGACTCCGTGCGCCGCCTCGAGCAGACGTGGCAGCTGTTCCGCGAGCTCGAGCCGAAGCTGGTCGTCAACGACGAGCAGTTGTTCCGCGAGCTGAAGGACCGCTTCGGCTCGCCGTACGGGTTCGGTGTCTACTTCCGCGGCGGCATGGGTGCGGAGTCGATCCGCGACCTGCTCCGTGACCTCGACCTCGATCTCGAAGCGGCGACGCTGCGCGACACGATCAAGACGTCGAAGGGCCAGAAGCAGCAGCGCGCGATCAAGCGGCTCAAGGTCGTCAACGCGTTCATCAAGTCGGAGAACCGGCCCGAGTGGATGATTCTCGAGGCCGTGCCGGTGATCCCGCCGGAGCTGCGCCCGATGGTGCAGCTCGACGGTGGCCGCTTCGCCACGTCCGACCTGAACGACCTCTACCGCCGCGTCATCAACCGCAACAACCGGTTGAAGAGGCTGCTCGATCTCGGCGCGCCGGAGATCATCGTCAACAACGAGAAGCGCATGCTGCAGGAGGCCGTCGACGCACTGTTCGACAACGGCCGCCGCGGTCGCGCGGTGACCGGCCCGGGCAACCGGCCGCTCAAGTCGCTGTCCGACATGCTCAAGGGCAAGCAGGGCCGGTTCCGCCAGAACCTGCTCGGCAAGCGCGTCGACTATTCGGGCCGTTCGGTGATCGTCGCCGGGCCGACGCTGAAGCTCCACCAGTGCGGGCTGCCCAAGCTGATGGCGCTCGAGCTCTTCAAGCCGTTCATCATGAGCCGGCTCGTCGAGCGGAAGTCCGTCCAGAACATCAAGGCGGCCAAGAAGTACGTCGACTCGATGACGCCCGAGGTCTGGGACGTCCTCGAAGAGGTGATCGCCGAGCATCCGGTGCTGCTGAACCGCGCACCGACGCTGCACCGTCTCGGCATCCAGGCGTTCGAGCCGATGCTCGTCGAGGGCAAGGCGATCCAGGTGCACCCGCTCGTCTGTCACGCGTTCAACGCGGACTTCGACGGCGACCAGATGGCCGTCCATCTGCCGCTGTCGGCGGAGGCGCAGGCCGAGGCGCGCATCCTGATGCTGTCGTCGAACAACATCCTGTCGCCGGCGAGCGGCCGCCCGCTTGCGACGCCGACGCAGGACATGGTGCTCGGCATCTACTACCTCACCTACACCAGCGAGGACCTGAACAAGCTGGAGGCATCGAAGCTCGATCCGCATCCGCGGCGCTTCGACTCGGCCGACGAGATCGAGGTTGCGCTCGAGATGAGGGCGATCGGGCTGCAGGAGCCGATCGAGTTCCGCTTCAACGGCGAGCTCTATCTGACGACTGCCGGCCGCGTGCTCTTCAACTCGGCTGTGTATCGCGCACTCGACGAGTTGCTGCCGGAAGGCCAGGCGCTCGAGTTCGACTACCTGAACCACACGCTCGCCAAGCCCGACACCGACCGCTATGTGTTGTCGCTGTCGGATCGCTATGGCGCGCACACGCTGGCGCCGGTGCTCGACACGATCAAGTCGCTCGGGTTCAAGTACGCGACGCGCGCAGGCGTGACGATCTCGAAGAACGACATCGTCATCCCGCCGGACAAGGAGAAGATCCTGTCCGAGTACGAGAAGCGTGTCGAGGAAGTGCACGCGCAGTACGACCGCGGTCTCATCACGGAGGACGAGCGTCACGAGACGATCGTCAACATCTGGACGGAGGCCACCGACACGGTCGCCGACGCGATGCAGGATCACTTCGACGAGCTGAACCCGGTGTTCATGATGGCCAACTCCGGTGCTCGTGGTTCGTTCAAGCAGATCCGTCAGCTCGCCGGTATGCGCGGTCTCATGGCGAACCCGAAGGGCGAGATCATCGAGCGCCCGATCAAGGCCAACTTCATGGAAGGCCTGACCGTGCTCGAGTACTTCATCTCGACGCACGGTGCGCGCAAGGGCCTCGCCGACACGGCGCTCCGCACGGCGGACTCGGGCTACCTGACCCGCCGCCTGGTCGACGTGTCGCAGGACGTGATCATCCGCGAGGAGGACTGCGGCACCGACGACCACGTCGCGTTGCCGATCCGCACGAGCGAGGGGCTCAACAAGTCGCTGCTCGGGCGCATGCTCTCGGAGGATCTGCACAAGCCGCTCGCGTCGGGCAAGCCCGGCAAGACGGTGATCGCCGAGCGTGGCGACACGGTCACGGTTGCGCTGCTCGAAGAGCTCGAGACCGAGCTGGGCGAGGATCACCTCGTCCCGGTTCGCTCGGTGCTCAAGTGCCGCGCCGAGAGCGGTGTTTGCCGCACCTGCTACGGCATCTTCCCGGCGACGGGCGAGATAACGGAGATCGGCGACGCGGTCGGCATCATCGCCGCGCAGTCGATCGGCGAGCCTGGCACGCAGCTGACGATGCGGACGTTCCACACCGGCGGTGTCGCCGGCGCGGACATCACGCACGGTCTGCCGCGTGTCGTCGAGATCTTCGAGGCGCGCAACCCGAAGGGTGCTGCGATCCTCGCGGAGGTCGGCGGCGACATCAGCATCGAGCAGACCGAGCGTGGCCCGAAGGTCACGATCACTCCGAACGAGGTCGGCAAGAACGGCGAGCTCGCGGATCCGATCGAGTACCAGCTGCCGCGCCGCACGCGCCTGCTCGTCACCAACAAGCAGGAAGTCGTGCCGGGTGACGCTCTCAACGAGGGCTCGCAGAACCCGACCGACCTGCTTGCGCTGAAGGGCTCGACCAACACCGAGCTGTATCTCGTCGGCGAGGTGCAGAAGGTCTACAAGTCGCAGGGCGTCGAGATCCACGACAAGCACATCGAGCTGATCGTTCGGCAGATGCTGAAGAAGGTGCGCGTCGAGTCGAACGGCGACACCGACCTGCTGCCGGGCCAGCTCGTCGACAAGGTCGTGCTCGGGCGCGAGAACACGCGGGTCAAGAAGGAGAAGAAGGAGCTGGCGACGTTCGAGCCGCTGATCCTCGGCATCACGAAGGCGTCGCTCGCGACCGAGTCGTTCCTCTCCGCCGCGTCGTTCCAGGAGACGACGAAGGTGCTCACCGACGCGTCGATCGAGGGCAAGGTCGACCGGTTGCTCGGGCTGAAGGAGAACGTGATCATCGGGAAGCTGATCCCGGCGGCCACGGGCCTGAAGCGGTACCGGTCGATCGACATCCGCCCGTCGGAGCCGATCGTCCGCGAGGGCTACGAGCGCGAGACGCTGCTCCAGGCGCTCGAGGAAATCGGCCAGGACGGCACGTCCGCCGTCGACTTCGGCGACCTCGACCTGAACTTCGGCGGCGAGCCGGGTTCGGATGCAGTCGAGACGCACGAGGCCGGCGAGGCAACGGAGACGCCCGAGGCTGAGTAGTTACCGAGTGAGCCGGCGGCGAAGCCGCCGACTCACCGGATAGGCCAGATCAAAGGCAACGCGAAGCCCGGCTCAGCCGGGCTTCGCTGTCTTTTCTGACAGTCCGTCGCGGTCGTTAGGGTCATCGCGTGCGTCGGGTTGAGTTCGAGCGCATCTTTGCTGCCGCCGTTGGCGCGGTCGCGCTATTTCTCTTCGCCGCCGCGACGCTGGTCGCGGTGACGTTGCCGTACGGCGACTGGGACTCGCTCTTCTACAGCACCTGGTCGCGGCTGATCGGGCTGAACGGCAACTTCCACCAGCAGGCGGTCAACGCCGTCGATCTTCATCGACCGCTGTTCTATGTGCTGCAGGGAGAGCTGTGGCACGTGTTCGGCTTCCACGAGTGGATCGGCCGACTGCTCAGCCTGTTCTTCACAGTGATCTTCGTCGCCGCGGTGACGCGCATCGCGTACCACTGGGGCGGCTTGCTGGGCGGCGCGAGCTCGTGTGTGGTTGCGCTCGCGCTCACCGATCTCGCCGTTCACTCGAGCGACGGGCTCACCGACGTACCAACAGCGGCGACGCTCGCGGTGGTCGCCGCGGTGCTCTGGACGATGCGACCCGGACGGACGTACGCCGTTCTCCTTGTTCTCGCTTCGCTGATCGCTGTGCTGACGAAGCCGACCGGGATCATCGGCTGTGCGGCGCTTTGCGCAGCGCAGTTGATCGCACCGCGTCTCGAGCTCCGCTCGCGCTTGCGCACGCAGTTCGCACCCGTCGCAGTCGGCGTCGCGCTCGGGTTGGTGTACGACCTGTCTCAGGCGCGTCATCTGCACATGAGCCTCCGCGCGTTCTTGCAGAACGGCGTCGGCAGCGGCATCACCGTCTCGCAGTCGGCGCATGCGCGACCCGAGGCGCTCTGGGGTTGGATGTGGCTCGGTCGTCCGCTGCATCTTCTGCTCGCGTTCGCGCTGATCTATGCGGCGCTGCGCGTCGTCGGGCTCGACCACCGTTGGGCGGTGCTGAGCGCAGCGCCGGCGTCCTGGATCTGGGCCTGGGTCGGCCCTGCGATTGCCGGCAACGGCTTCCATATGGGCACGTCGCTCTCAGGCATCGCCGCATACCTCGTCGCGGCTGCGTCACCGGCGCTCGCGTTCGCTCCTGCCGACCGCGTACCGAGTCGGCTGATGCTTGCGCGCATGCTGGTGTGGGCTGCACCCGCCTACGTGTTCTGGGTGCTGTACGCCGATTACGATACGCGTCTTCTCTCGGCTGCGTGGCCTGCGTTGGTCCTCGTGCTCGGCTTTGTCTTTGCGGGGGTGATCGCCGGACTGAAGACAGTGAGCGTTCCCGCTGCAGTGATCGCCGCGGCAGCGGTTGTCGTGCTCGCGGCCGTGAACGTCGTCGAGCTGAACGGCCTCGGCAAGAGCGGCTGGCACGGCTACTGGAGCGGCGGCGTCTCCGGGATTTCGGATGCGGCGTTGATGCGCAACGTCGCCTACAACCAATTCGAGTACGAGCTCGAAGCAATCGACCGGCAGGTGCGACCCTCGGACAAGGTCTTCTCCGAGGACGCGCGCGTCGGGTTCTTCTACCCGGGCCAAGTGAACTACGAGTATCCGAATGACTGCGCTGATCTCGCCGGCTACAACGAGTTCGTCCAGCTCTACAGCAACGAATCGGTCACTCAGGCGCAGCAGTCGTTCACGACCTTCGCCGAGGCGCAGAGATGTCCGTCGTTGCATCTCGTCGGCGAGGCATCGAGCTATGCGGTCTTCACCGTCGGCAAACCGCACATGCCGCCGTTGCCGTCGGCGTGCGGCG
>DASUKC010000054.1:0-14160 GCA_036278975.1 Gaiellaceae bacterium | reverse complement strand
TCGTTGGGCGCATCAGTGGAGGAGTGCTCCCTGCCGCGCTCGGTCGACTACGGCGTCGCGTGTTATTACCTCGTCGCGCCGGCGGAGGCTTCCGCGAACCTCGCGCGTTACGACGGCGTTCGCTACGGGCTGCGCGTCGATGGCGACGACTTCCGCGAAATGGTGATGCGCACGCGCGACGCGGGGTTCGGCGACGAGCCGAAGCGCCGCATCATGATCGGCACATACGCGCTTTCGTCGGGCTACTACGACGCGTACTACGGCACCGCGCAAAAGGTGCGGACGGTTATCCGCCGCGAGCATGAAGAGCTGTTCCAGCGCTTCGACGTGATCGTGTCGCCGACGAGTCCTACGGTCGCGTTCCCGATCGGCGCGAAGATCGACGATCCGGTCGCGATGTACATGAACGACGTGCTCACGATTCCGAGCTGCATGGCAGGGCTGCCTGGCCTGAACATCCCCTGCGGTTTGTCGGAGGGGCTCCCGGTCGGCCTGCAGCTGATCGGGCCACAGTTCGCCGAGAACGCGCTGTTCCGCGCGGCTCACGCTCTGGAGCAGGCGATTGGCTTCGACGTCGTCCCGGAGCGTTTGCGGTGAACTGGGAACCCGTGATCGGGCTGGAGATTCATGTTCAGCTGAAGACGGAGACGAAGATGTTCTGCCGCTGCCGGAACGGCTTCGGCGGGGAGCCGAACTCGCAGACATGCCCGGTGTGCCTCGCGTTTCCCGGGGCGCTGCCGGTGCCGAACCGGCGCGCGATCGAAGAGACGATCAAGCTCGGGCTTGCGCTCGATTGCGAGATCGCCGAGCGCGCGGTGTTCCACCGCAAAAACTACTTCTATCCCGACAATCCGAAGGCGTACCAGATCAGTCAGTACGACGAGCCGCTGTGCGCGAACGGCAAGCTCGTAATGCCGACGGCCGACGGCGACCTCACGATCGGCATCCATCGCGCGCATCTCGAAGAGGACGCGGCGAAGAACGTGCACGTCGCGGCGTCGGGCCGCATCCACGGCGCAACGGCGACGCTCGTCGACTTCAACCGCTGCGGAACGCCGCTCGTGGAAATCGTCACCGAGCCCGACATTCATGACGCCGAGACCGCGAAGCGCTTCCTGCAGCTGTTGCGGCAGACGGTCGTCGAGCTCGGGTTGTCGGATGCGGAGCTCGAGAAGGGCTCGATGCGCTTCGACATCAACGTCTCGGTTCGCCCGGAGGGCTCCGACGAGTTGCGCACCCGCACCGAGCTGAAGAACATGAACTCGTTCAACTTCGCGGCGAAGGGCATCGAGCGCGAGATCGCGCGCCAGATTCGCGTCTACGAACAGGGCGGTGTCGTCGAGCAGGAGACGCTGCACTTCGATCCCGCTCAAGAGGAAGCCCCGCCACTGCGCAGCAAGGAAGAGGCGCAGGACTATCGCTACTTCCCGGAGCCGGATCTCGTGCCGGTGCATCCGCCGAGCGACGTCGTCGATCGCATGCGCGCGGAGATCGGCGAGCTGCCGGGTGCGCGCATCAAGCGCATCGCCGACACGCTGTCGTTCTACGACGCCGACGTGCTCGTCACCGGTGGGCTCGACCGATTGTGGTCGGACGCTGTCTCCTTCGGCGCCGACCCGAAGGAAGCGGCGAACGTGCTTGCGAATCAGTTTGTCGCTGCCGGTGTCTCGCCGGACGCCGTGGATGCGGCGCAGCTCGCGAAGCTGGTCTCTGCGCGTGCGGAGATCACGCGGGAAGCGTTCGATTCTGCGTTGGCGAGAGTCGGTGACGTTGATTTTGACCCCGCGCCGTATCTCGAGCAGAAGGCGGTCTCGGATGCATCCGAGCTCGATCCGATCATCGATTCCGTGATCGCAGCGAACCCCGGGCAGGTGGAACAGTTCCGCGGCGGCAAGGAGGGATTGCTTGGCTTCTTCGTCGGCCAGGTGATGAAGGAGACCGCCGGCAAGGCCGACCCACGCGTCGTCAACGAGCGCGTGCGCGAAAAGCTCGGCGCCTAACTAGTGCCTGGCACCAACGGTGCCAGGCACCTCTACGAAGTCGCGAACAATCCGTATCGCGTTTTCCCAGCGGGCGTCGAACAGGGCGAGCACCTCCGCTGGATTGAAGAACGGCCACGGGTGCGCGACGCCGATGAGTTGGCCATAGGTGCTCCACGGCCAGTCTTGCGGCTCCTCGACGAGTCCGGCGGTCACGGGATTCTGTGCGACGTATCGCACACAAGCGAGAAGGTGGTCCTCCGCCACGATGTGCGTATCCGAGTAGCGCGACTCGAAGAGTGGGCCACGCCGGCCATGTCTCGCATTGAACTGGCGAGCGTGCCCGCCGCTGATGATGCGCATCCCGTCAGCAAGCGTTGGTTCGTCGAACGAAACGACCAAGTGAAAATGGTTCGACATCAGACACAGGGCATAAACCCGCCACTCGTAGCGCGCGACCACTCGATGGACACGTTGCAAAAACGAGTGGCGGTCAAGGTCGTCCACGAAAAGCGCCCGATCGTCTATGCCGTGAGCTGTGATGTGGTGGAACCCACCAGGATCGTGTGAGCGAGGCGCCCGAGGCACTTCATTCAACGGTGCCAGCGCCGGCGTCGATGCGCTAGTCGCTCTTCGAGACAGGTGCCTGGCACCGCTGGTGCCAGGCACGGCTTGGTCAGCGCCTGACCGTCGCGCCGGCGTAGAGCAGCGCTGCGGCGAGGGCAAAGCACACTGCGGCTGCTGAGACCGCGGTCTGCGTGAGCGCCGACGCTGCGGCGGCGGCGCCGACCGCGGCGACGATCAGAGCGTTCGCCGCGAAGCGGCTGCGGAGAGTCATCACCGCGACAAGCACGACCGCGAGTGTCCCGAGCGAGCTACCGACGATCGCAACGACACGCGGGAACGCGTCCACGTGCGACTGCGCATGCGGTACTGCGGATCCGTGGAACACGCCGTGAACCGGCATCGCTGCCGCGACGCCAACGGCGAGCCCCACCCACAGCAACCCGACCGCGCCGGCCCAGCGCCGCCCCCACAGCTGCAGCGAGCCGACACCGAGCAGCGGCGCCGAGAGCAGGGCGCCCGCGAGGTAGTAGACGCGGAACGACGCCGCGTCCCAGCCGTGCGCCGCACCCCACGCCATCGCCGCCGCTGCGGCCGCGAACGACAGCAGCCCGCAGGCCCACGCCCAGCGCCGCCCGCGCGCGAGCGAGCCCGCGAGACGCAGCGCAACCAGCGCCGCGCCGAAGGAGAGGAGCGCGTTCATCCGACCATCTAATCTCAGTCTCGTGGAAAAGCGCTACCTGTTCGCGCCCGGGCCAACTCCCGTACCGCCGGAAGTCCTGGCGGCGATGGCCGAGCCGATGGTCCACCACCGTGGCCCCGACTTCCGCGTCATCTACGAACGGACGCTTGCGCGGCTCAAGACCGTCTTTCGGACGGAGGGCGAAGTGCTGCTCTTCACCGCCTCGGGCACCGGCGCGATGGAGTCGGCGCCGGCGAACCTCTGCGCGCC
This sequence comes from Gaiellaceae bacterium, assembly GCA_036278975.1. Lineage (GTDB taxonomy): Bacteria > Actinomycetota > Thermoleophilia > Gaiellales > Gaiellaceae > PALSA-600. The sequence goes on along the minus strand of DASUKC010000054.1, from coordinate 10,665 downwards.
CGGCGACCGCGTGGCCGTCGTCGTCCACGGCGCGTTCGGTGAGCGCTGGCTGAAGATCTGCGCGACCCACGAGCTCGACGTCGTGCCGATCCGCTACGAGTGGGGCGAGTTCCCCGACCCGGCGGAAGTCGGCGCGGCTGTCCGCGAGGCCGGCGCACAAGTCGTCTTCTGCCAGCAGTCCGACACGTCGACCGGCGTCGTTTCCGACGTGCGTGGCATCAAAGAGGCGATCGGCGACGCGACGCTCGTCGTGGATGCGATCAGCTCACTCGGCGCCGTGCCACTCGAGACGGACGCGTGGAACATCGACGTCGTCATCTCCGGCTCGCAGAAGGCGCTGATGTCGCCGCCCGGCCTGGCGATGGCGAGCGTGGCCGAGGGACTGTGGCCGCGTGTGCGGAAGTCGCGCAGCTTCTACTTCGACTGGAAGGGCACGAAGACGGCGCAGGAGGTGTTCGACGCGTCGTTCACGCCGGCCGTGTCGCTGATCAAAGGCCTCGACGTTGCACTTGGCTTGCTGCTCGATCAAGGACTGGAAGCGGCGTTCGAGCGCCACATCCGTCTCGGCCGCGCTGCACGCGCCGGCGTGAAGGCGATGGGGCTCGAGCTCTTCTCGCCGGACGCCGACATCGCCGCCGTCGTCACCGCAGTCCGCGTGCCCGACGGCATCGACGGCAACAAGCTGTTGCTCGACCTGCGCGACCGGCACGGCGTCACGCTCGCGCCGGGCCAAGGCGACTTCAAAGGCAAGATCTTCCGCATCGGCCACATCGGCTGGTTCGACATATTCGACATCGCCGCTGCGCTTGCTGCAGTCGAGCTGTCGCTGACCGAGCTCGGTGCCGACATCGAGCGCGGCGTCGCTGTTGCGCGCGCGTTCGAAGCGTACGAAGCACGCGTCACGGCATGAAGGTTCTCGTCCGCGAACCGATCGCGGACGCGGGCGTCGATCTGCTGCGCGCCAAGTTCGACGTCACGGTTGACACCGAGTCGCCGCTCGAAGATGTCCTCGGCGACTATGACGCGCTGATCGTCCGCTCGGCGACGAAGGTCACTGCCGACGTGCTCGAGCATGCTACGAAGCTGAAAGTCATCGGTCGCGCGGGTGTTGGCGTCGACAACGTGGACGTCGATGCGGCAACGCGCCGCGGCATCGTCGTCGCCAACGCGCCGGAGTCGAACGTCGTCTCCGCCGCTGAGCACACGATCGGTCTGCTCGCGGCGCTCGCACGCAACATCCCGCAGGCGCACGCTGCGCTGCGCAACGGTCGCTGGGAACGGTCGAAGTGGGGCGGGGTGGAGCTCGCCGACAAGACGCTCGGCGTGCTCGGCTTCGGCCGCATCGGTCGCCAGGTCGCGCGCCGCGCGCTCGGCCTGCAGATGAAAGTGGTCGCCTACGACCCATACGTCGCGGCCGAGCGATTCCGTGAGCTCGGCGCCGAGCAGGTGCCGTTCGACGAGGTGCTCGCGCGCTCCGACTTCGTCACCGTGCACCTGCCGCTGAACGACGAGACGCGCGGCGTCGTCAACGCCGATGCGATCGCGCGCATGCGTGACGGCGCGCGTCTCGTGAACGCAGCACGCGGCGAGCTCGTCGACGAAACGGCGCTGATCGAGGCGCTCGAAGCAGGCAAGCTGGCCGGCGCCGCGATCGACGTGTTCGCGCAGGAGCCGTACAGCGGCCCGCTGCTCGAAGCGCCGAACGTCGTGCTCACGCCGCACCTCGCCGCGTCGACCGACGAAGCACAGGACCGCGCCGGTGTGATCGTCGCCGAGCAGGTGGCGGCTGCGCTCGAAGGCGGGCTCGTGACGAACGCGGTGAACATCCCGACGATCGGTGCGGATGATCTCGAAGTCCTCGGGCCGTTCCTGCCGCTCGCGGCGAAGCTCGGCAGACTGGCGCTGCAGCTCGCCGAGGGCGACGTCGACCGCATCGGCGTGGAGGTGTACGGCGAGCTCGCGGAGTACGACACGAGGCTGCTCACTGTCGCCGTGCTGAACGGAGCGTTCCAAGGGCAGTCCGAGCAGCCGGTGAACTATGTGAACGCGCCGCTGATCGCCGCCGACCGCGGCATCGACGTCGTCGAAGAGAAGCGGCGCAGCTCGCGCGACTTCACGAACCTCGTCGCCGTTACGGCCGGCAGTGCCCGCGTCGCGGGTACGACGATCGGCAAGGACGGCCGCCAATGGCTGGTGTCTGCGCTCGGCTTCGAGCTGGAGGTCGAGCTCGCGCCGCGCATGATCCTGCTGCGCTACGAGGACGTGCCGGGCGTGATCGGCCGCGTCGGCACGCTCTGCGGTGACGCCGGCGTGAACATCGCGAACATGGCCGTGTCGCGCAATCGGAAGGGCGGCACCGCGCTGATGGCGCTGACGATCGACACGCCCGCGCCGTTCGAGCTGATCAACCGTCTGCGAGAAGGCGTCGACGACGCGTACGTCATTCAGACGGTTGCGGCGGCAACGGCCGGCGTGGGTTGAGCCGCCGCGCGACCTCGGCCACGGTCTTTCCGACCTTCTTGATCACCGAATAGTCGCCCTTGCGGCGCACGATCTTCTCGACGCCTTTGATGGCATGGGCGTCGGCAACGATGAAGGACGCACCGTCCGAACGCACGCGCTCGTAGTCGGCAAGCGTCACGTGGACGCGCTCGCCGCAGTCGGGATCACCGCACTCGCAGATGAATTCGGCGTCCGGCTCGTCGTAGCGCTCCGCGGTTCGGGCTATTGCCTCGTTGACTTCGCGGAACACCGCTTCTGTCCGTGCCAGTTCTTGTTCGTTCATAGACCTATAGAACGGCCGACAGGCAAAATCGGTCACGATGAGCGACTGGCCTGAAGAAGTAGAGCGGGTTTCCGCGGTCTTGCGAGCGGCCGGCGTCGACTCTCGGATCGAGGAGTTCGAGACGGGAACGCCGACGGCGCGCGAGGCGGCGAAAGCCGTCGGGTGTGAACTCGAGCAGATCGTGAAGTCGCTGGTCCTCGTGTGCGACGGGGCCTTCGTCGTCGCGTTCGTGCCGGGTGATCGGCGCGCCGACGAAAGCCTGGTTGCGAAAGGTGTCGGCGCCGAGCTCGTGCGCATCGCACGGCCTGAAGAAGTACTCCACGCGACCGGGTTCGAGCCGGGCGCGGTCGCGCCGTTCCCGCATCGGGCGGTATCGCAAACGCTTATGGATCCCATTCTTCTCCGCCACGAGGTCGTGTGGGTCGGCGCGGGCACGCACCGCCACATGGCATCGCTCGCGCCGGCCGAACTGCAGCGCCTGACCAGGGCGCGCGCGGTTGAGGTCACGTCCGCCGGGTAGAATCCCGGGCTCAGGTCCCGCGTAACAAGGAGCCGGTGGTGCAGGAGACCGAGAAGATTTGGATGAACGGCGAGCTGGTCGATTGGGCTGACGCGAAGATTCACGTCGGTACCCACGGCCTGCACTACGGGTCGGGTGTGTTCGAAGGCATCCGCTGTTACGACACGCCGACAGGCCCGTCGGTGTTCCGTCTGACCGACCACCTGATGCGCCTGAACAACTCGGCGCGCCTGCTCTACATGGATCTGCCGTATTCGACGGCCGAGCTCAAGGCTGCGTGTAACGAGCTGATCACCGTGAACGGACTGCCCGAGTGCTACCTGCGCCCGATCGCGTTCTACGGATACGGCGAGCTCGGCGTCGCGGCAACCGGCAATCCGGTCGACGTCGTGATCATGAGCTGGCCGTGGGGCGCGTACCTCGGCGAGGACAACTTGAAGAAGGGCATTCGCGCCAAGATCTCGAGCTGGCAGCGCGTGTCGCCGAACGTCGTTCCGCACGTGTCGAAGGCGACCGGCGTGTACCTCAACTCGATGCTCGCCGTCACCGAGGCGAACAACGCGGGCTACGACGAGGCGATCCTGCTCACGGCGGAAGGAACCGTCGCCGACGGCTCCGGCGAGAACATCTTCGTCGTCAGCAACGGCGTCATCTACACGCCTGATCTCTCGACCGGGATCCTGCCGGGCATCACGCGCGACACGATCAAGCAGATCGCGTCCGACCTCGGCCACGCTGTGGTGGAGAAGTCGATCATCCGCTCCGACCTCTACCTCGCCGACGAGGTGTTCATGTGCGGCACCGCCGCCGAGGTGACGCCGCTGCGCTCGATCGACGACCACGAGATCGGCGTCGGCCCGGTGACGCTCGAACTGCAGAAGGCGTACCTCGACACCGTGCGCGGCGCGAGCGAGCGCTGGGCGCAGTGGCGCGAAGTCGTGCCGCAACTCGCCAAGGCCGCATGAGCCGTAGGCGGCCGGCGCCGGAGCGAAATTGAGCACGACGACCAAGCGCATCAACCTCAGCGCGCCGTGGATCGACGAGCGCGACGAGGAGCTCGTGCTCGAAGTTCTCCGCTCGGGCTGGCTCTCGCTCGGCCCGACCGGGCCGCGCTTCGAGGCGCTGCTGGCCGAGGCGGCCGGTGCGCCGTACTGCGCCGCAGTCTCGTCGGGCACCGCCGGTCTGCATCTCTGCATGCGACTGGCCGGCGTCGGCCCCGGCGACGAGGTGATCACGTCGCCGTACTCGTTCGTCGCATCCGCGAACTGCGCGATCTACGAAGGCGCGACGCCCGTGTTCGCCGACATCGACCCGCACACGTTCAACCTCGACCCGGCTGCGGTAGAAGCTGCGATCACACCGCGCACGAAGGCGATCGTCGCAGTGGACATCTTCGGCTACCCGTGCGAGCTCGACCCACTGCTCGCGCTCTGCGAGAAGCACGGCCTCGCGATGGTCGAGGACGCATGCGAAGCGCTCGGCGCGACATACAAAGGCGCGAAGATCGGGTCGCACGGTCATCCCGCGGTGTTCGCGTTCTATCCGAACAAGCAGATGACCACGGGCGAGGGCGGCGCAGTGACGACCGGCTCCGCGGAGGAGTTCGAGCTGCTGACCTCGCTCCGCAATCAGGGCAGGCTCGAGACGTCGAGTTGGTTGCAGCATGGACGGCTCGGTTACAACTACCGGCTCGACGACCTTTCGGCCGCGCTTGGCATCGGCCAGCTCGAGAGGGTCGACGAAATCCTTGCCGCGCGCGACGAAGTCGCGGCGCGCTACGGAGAGCTGTTGCGTGGCGTCGACGTCGAAGCGCCGCTCGAGGACGACGCCGACCACACGCGTTCGTGGTTTGTCTACGTCGTGAAGCTCCCGGAAGGTGCAGACCGCGACGGCGTGATGGCGCGCCTTTCCGAGGAAGGCATCGCGACGGCGCCGTACCTGCCGTCGATCCACCTGCAGTCGTACATGCGCGACCGCTACGGGTTCTCGGAGGGGATGCTTCCCGTAAGCGAGGACTGCAGCGCGCGCACGATGGCGCTGCCTTTCCACGCGCGCCTCGAGCGCGAAGATCAGGAGCGTGTGGTGGAAGCGCTCCGCACTGCACTACACAGCGCGGCTTTGTAGAGTCGCCCGAATGGACGGCTCGACGCGGATGGTCTTCCTCGGCTTCGGGAAGTTCGCGCGCGCGGATCGCATCTACGCACTCGAACCGCTGGCCGAGGGCGAACGCGGCCATGGTGCTCGCACACGTGTGTGGGTGGAAGGCATTCCCGAGCCGATCATCGCGTCGCGCACCGAGCGCGCGATCGTTGCGGCGCTCGGGCCGAACGCAGCTAGCGAGCAGGCGCAGGTGCTCGACAGCGCTCTCGATCTGGCGCAGCGTGTCGCGGAGGCTGCGGAGCAGGGCAAGTTCGACGTCGCCGATCTCGGTCGCCGCGCACGTCGCGTGCTCGAGTCGACCGCGTCGTCTGACCCAGACGCCTTGTTTTAAGTGCCTGGCACCACTGGTGCCAGGCACCGTTCCTTCTTTCAACGCTGTGTCCACGAGATCGCGCCGGAACTGATCGGCTGGACGCTGCTCGTGGACGGCGTCGGCGGCGTGATCGTGGAACTCGAGGCGTACGACCACACCGATCCGGCCGCGCACGGGTACAGGAACCGGCGCACTGAGCGCAATGCGTCGATGTTCCTGCCCGGCGGCGTCGCGTACGTCTACCGCTCGTACGGCGTGCACTGGTGCCTCAACTTCGTGTGCGGTGAAGCAGACGTTGCGAGCGCGGTGCTGATTCGCGCGCTCGAGCCGACGCATGGTGTCGATGCGATGCGCGCGCGTCGCGGGCTCGACGACGAGCGGCTGCTTTGTTCAGGTCCGGGACGGCTGTGTCAGGCGCTCGGCGTCACACGCGCGCACGACGGTCTGTCGCTCGACCGTCCGCCGTTCGAATTGCGTCCGCGCACGATCAACGCCGAAGTTGTCACCGGCAGGCGCATCGGCATCACGAAGGCGGCCGACCTGCCGTGGCGCTACGGGCTCGCGGGCTCGCCCTACGTCAGCCGGCGGCTCGCAACGTAACGGTGAGACCAGGTGCGGCCGCCGTGTTCGACCCCGGCGCCTGGCCGATCACCTTGCCCTTGCCGCCTGACGACTTTACTTTCAGGTGCAGCTTGGCGAGCTTCGCCTTCGCTTTCGCGAGCGACAGTCCGATCACGCGCGGGATCGTCCCGTGTAATGGCTTCGCGACGACGAGCGTCACCTTGTCGTACGCCGAGAGGATGCCGCCGGCCGGGTACTGCGCGAGCACGCGGCCGAGATGCTGACCGGCGCGCGCCGGCTTGTAGACGACCGCGGGCGTCAGCGGCTGCCCTTCGAGATGCGTGCGCGCGGCGACGAGCGAATCGCCGACCGTGTTCGGCACCTCGACTTCGTTCTTCAGGCAACCGGCGGTGCGCGCCGGCGCCTGGCCGCCGTAGAACTCGAGCGTGAACGCGTTCTTGCAGACGCCGTTGTCGCGCTCGAGCGTGCCGCCGCGGTTCACCACGGTGACGGGTGACGCAGAGAGATACGGCGGCGCGTTGAAGCTCTCGGGCGCGTCGTCCAGCGCAGCCAGCGCCTTGGTCATGAACGCCTTCCAGATCAGCGCTGGATACGTGCCGCCGGCGACCGGCTGCCCGTGGAAGTCGGTCGTCATCGGGCGTTCGCTTGCGGGATAGCCGACCCAGACTGCGGCGACGAGTTGCGGCGTGTAACCGACGAACCATGCGTCACCGTAGTCGGACGTCGTTCCCGTCTTGCCGGCGACGGAGCGTCCTGGCAGCGCGGCGGCCGTCCCGGTTCCGCTCGTGACGACACCCTGTAGTAGCTGGTTCATCACCTCGTCGATCGCAGGCGTCAGTGCCTGGCGGTCGACAACCTTGTTGTCGGTCGTGCGCCCGTGCGCGTCGGTGACCGACGCGATCGCGCGCGGATGGTTGCCGAACACCGAACCGTCGATGCGGTAGCCGCCGTCGGCGAACGATGTGTACGCACGCGCCATGTCGAGCGGCGTCGTCCACTCGCCGCCGAGGCCAATCGAGAAGTACCCCTGCAGTGGCGTCGTGATTCCGAGTTTCTGCGCTGTCGTCTTCACGTTCTTCGGCCCGACGATCGCGGTGAGCTGCGAGTAGACGGCGTTGTCGGAGGCCGCGATGCCGGTCGCGAGGTTGATCGGCCCGAGATACTCGCCCTCGTAGTTGTTGACTGACCAGAGCCTGCCGTCCGCGTTGATCGTCACCGGCTTCGACTGCAGGATGCTCGACGGCGCGATGTTGTCGTTCAGTGCAGTTGCGAGCACGAACGGCTTGAACGCCGAGCCCGGCTGGCGCTGTCCCTGCGTCGCCAGGTTGAACTGGCTTGCGTGGTAATTGCGTCCGCCGACCATCGCGAGCACGGCGCCGGTCTTCGCGTCCATCGCAACAAGTGCGGCCTGCGGGCCGGTCGCGCTCGGAAGAACCTTCAACACCGCCTGTCGCGCGAGCGCCTGCAGATTCGTGTCGAGCGTCGTCGTCACGTGCAATCCGCCGCCTAGTGCCTTCGCCGGTCCGTACTTGTCGACGAGCTGGTCGCGCACGTAGTTCGCGAAGTACGGCGCGGCTTGGCCGACGCTCGACGGGAGCCGCACGTGCCGCGGGTCTGGCATGGGGAAACGCAGCGACGCGCGGTACTGGCCGTACGTCAGGTACTGCTGGTCGTACATCTGTCGCAGCACGAGGTTGCGCCGCGCCTTCGACAGCTTCGGGTTGGCGACCGGATCCCACAGGCTCGGGTCCTCCGGAATGCCGGCGAGCAGTGCCGCTTCAGCCGGCTGCATGTGTACGGCGCTGTGCCCGAAATAGATGCGCGACGCCTGCTCGACGCCGTACGCCTGATTGCCGAAGTACACGGTGTTCAAGTACGCGGTGAGGATCTGATCCTTCGACCACTTGCGCTCGAGCTGCCACGCGAGGGCCGCCTCGACCAGCTTGCGGCCGATCGTCTTTTGGCTCGTCAGATACGCGTTCTTCACGAACTGCTGCGTGATCGTCGAGCCGCCCTGCACGGTGCCGCTGTTCGAGACGTCCGCCCAGACGGCACGACCCATGCCGCGCAAGTCGACGCCGTGATGCTCGTAGAAGCGCTTGTCCTCGATCGCGACGATCGCGTGCTTCATCCACGGCGAGATCCGCTGGGACGGGACGACGATGCGCGCCTGCGAGCCGCGCAGGATCGCGAGCACGGTCTTGCCGTTCGCCGCGTACACGTACGTGTTCGCCTGCGAGTTGTGCTGCTTCGCCGGATCGAGCTGCGGGATCTTCGCTTCGACCGCGGTCAGGAAGCCGATCGTGATCGACGCCAGGCCCAGCACAGCGAGGATCAGCAGCAGTGCGAAAAGCCTGAGCTTGCGGATCCGGCGGCGCTTCGGACGCCTGTGTTTCTTTGAAGCGAGTTTTCTCCGGAAGAGCGCCAGGGCGGCGGTAGTCTAGCCCTCCATGTCTGTCGATCCGACCCGCCACGCGGTCGACGTTCTGCCGCCCGACGGCTATGTCGAGAAGCTCAAGCTCGGCCGGCCGCTACGGGTCAAGCTGGGTATCGACCCGACGTCGCCGGATGTTCACATCGGTTTCGCGTACGTGCTCGACCGGTTGCGCGAGTTCCAGGATGCAGGGCACACGGTCGTCCTGATCGTCGGGGACTACACGGCGCGAATCGGCGATCCCTCGGGGCTCTCGAAGGAGCGCCCGGTGCTCGCTGACGAGGTGCTCGACGCGAACGCCAAGTACTTCGCCGACCAGGCCTTCAAGATCCTCGACCCGGATAAGACCGAGATTCGCTTCAACGGCGAATGGCTCGGCGCGCTCACCTACGGCGAGACCGTGAAGCTCGCGCGGACGATGACCGTCGCGCGGCTGCTGGAGCGCGACGACTTCGCCAAGCGTTTCGAGTCGCACACACCGATCTCGCTCTCGGAGCTGCTCTATCCGGTCATGCAGGCGTACGACTCCGTGGCGATCGAGGCGGACATCGAGATCGGCGGCACCGACCAGCGCTTCAACCTGCTGGCCGGCCGCGACGTGATGCCCCAGTACGGGTTGGAAGCGCAGGTGGTCGTCACATACCCGCTGCTCGTGGGGCTGGACGGCGAGCTCAAGATGTCGAAATCCCGCGGCAACTACATCGGGATCACGGAGCCGCCCGAGGAGATGTTCGGGAAGGTGATGTCGATCTCGGACGAACTGCTGCCGCAGTGGTGGGAGATGCTGATCTCCGAGCCGCAGCATCCCGACGACCCGCTGGAGTGGAAGCTCGAGTTGGCGCGGCGGATCACGGCCCGCTGGCACGGGACCGAGGGGGCGAGTGCCGGCGAGGAGCACTTCACCCGCGTCGTTCGCCGGCACGAGGCACCGGCGGACGTGCCGGAACTGGCGTTGCCCGCCGCCGATCCGGTCCACCTGCCGGCACTGCTTGTCGACGGGCTTGGAATTGGCTCTAACTCTGAGGCGCGGCGCCTGATCGAGCAAGGTGCAGTGAAGCTGAACGGCGAGCCGGTTACCTCGCTCGACGTCGCCCGCGGCGACCTCTCCGGAGGCTTGCTGCAGGTTGGAAAACGGCGCTTCGCGCGGCTGGCGGGCTAGAAAACGACTGCTATACTCCCGCGGTCGTCCGCAAGGGCGAAGTACGAAAGTCCCTGCAACTCGTCGACCAAGGAGCCTCCAGGCCCGACTTCGTAGCCGATACGATGCTCGAGATTCTCGGAGGCCTCTGGCGCGAGTCGGAGGCTTTTTTACGCCGTCAGAACAGGCGGCACCGGTCTTTGAAAACTCAACAGCGAACGTTCAAATAGGTCGGGTTCTCGACCTATCGGCGGCTGCTTCGGCAGATGTCGGTGGGGCGAGGAAACAACCTCGTCGGCCCGCAAGGGCTGACCTTTGAGCTCAACCTCAAAGTGAAAGGTCTGCCTCTTTCGAGAGGCAAAACACACTTCACGGAGAGTTTGATCCTGGCTCAGGACGAACGCTGGCGGCGCGCTTAACACATGCAAGTCGAGCGAGAACCAAGCCTTCGGGCTTGGGGAAAGCGGCGAACGGGTGAGTAACACGTGGGCAACCCACCCTTGGTACCGGGATAGCCCGGGGAAACTCGGATTAATACCGGATGGCCCAGCAGCTCTTCGGAGCGGCTGGAAAAGGTAGCTTCGGCCTCCGACCAAGGACGGGCCCGCGGCGGATTAGCTTGTTGGTGGGGTAACGGCCTACCAAGGCGACGATCCGTAGCTGGTCTGAGAGGACGATCAGCCACACTGGGACTGAGACACGGCCCAGACTCCTACGGGAGGCAGCAGTGGGG
>DASUKC010000053.1:0-3021 GCA_036278975.1 Gaiellaceae bacterium | reverse complement strand
TAGCGCTGCAGCTCCTCGCGCGTCATCGGCGAAGTCATCAGCCGACGATACGCAGAAACGCATCGACCACGCGCGGGTCGAACTGCGTTCCCGAACAGCGGCGGAGCTCGGCGATCGCCTCGGTCTCCGGCAGGGCCGCGCGATACGGGCGGTCGGTCGTCATCGCGCTGTATGCATCGCAGACCGAAACGACGCGCGACACGAGCGGAATCTGATCGCCGCCGATGCCGTCCGGATAGCCGTTGCCGTCCCAGTACTCGTGGCACGCGCGCACGAAGCTGCCGACGCCGCCGAGCAACCCGCCGACTGTCGCGAGCATGCGCTCGCCCTCGGCCGGATGGGTCTGGACAGTCGCGCGCTCTTCCGAGTCGAGCGGGCCGGGCTTGTTGAGGATCTCCTTCGGGATGCGGATCTTCCCGACGTCGTGCAGCAGCGCAACGAACTCCGCATCGCGCCGGTCTTCGGGAGAAAGATCGAGCTCGTCGCCGAGCGCGAGCACGAGATCGACGACGTGTCGCGTGTGCCTCCCGGTATAGGCGTCGTCTGCCTCGATCACATCGCCGAGCAGGAACGCGGTACCGCGATAGGCGTCTCGCAGCTCGAGCGCGTTGTCGATCCGGCGGCTTCGCTCGGCCGCGAACGTGCGCAGCAGCAGGATCATCGGCAGCGCGATCGCCGCGACGTACGGATGCGTCCGGTCGGCGAACGCGAGTGCAAGCGCGAGCGGCGCGAGCGCAACATCGACAGCGAACGCCTGCGTCACGAAGTGCGCGACGGTGGAAGGCGCGACGTCCTCCGCGGCGGTGCCGATCGCGGCAGAGACGATGTCGAAGACGTACTGCGCGCCGAGCGCACCGAGGTACACCGGCCACGCCGACCAGCGCAGCGGCAACCCATTCGCCGCCGACAGGACGATCACCGGCCCGAAGACGTGTGCCGCCGACGAGATCGCCGGCAGTGCGCGCAGCGGGTCGCGGAGCGCGCGCGGGCGGTCGGCGAATTGGCCGACGACGAAGCCCGCCGCGCACACAGCCGGCACGAGCCCGAGCGGGAGTGCGAACAGCATCGGGACGAGCACGAGCTCGGTCGGAACCGATGCTCCGTTGCCGATCTCGAACTCGACACGCGTGGCGACTGCGTACAGCGCGAGGAAGAAAAGGGCGCGCCACGCGGACGACGGCAGACCGGTTCCGAGCACGCCGGCGCAGACGCCGGCGCCGACGATCACGGCGCCGCCCGTCACGATGAACGGCAGGAGCGCCCGGCCCTCGGGCCGGTCCGCGTCGGCACGCGCCCGCGTGTCGCGGACGAGCTCGTCCTGCCCTCTCACCCCTGGAGCCGCCTCCACGCCAACGATCATCGCCGGAAATATCGTCAAATCCAAGTGACTCCGCAGTCAAAACCGCGACAGCAATCACTCGATCAGGGGACTGCAACGCATCCCTCGTTCGGAGGAGTATGTAAACGGCGTTCCAGCAAGGGGGAAAACGATGTTGCGGTTGATCATGGTCGGGGTGCTCGCGGTGGTGGCGTGTATGGCCGCATCTGCGAGAGCGCAGGCCGACGGTTCACTGCTCGGCGGCAACTGCGGTTCGGTTGCGCCGGTGTTCGCCCCGTGGGGCGACAGCGCGAGCTATTACTTCCCCGCCAACGGCGGCTTCGAGAGCGGCGCGAGCGGTTGGAGTCTCAGCGGCGGCGCGGCCGTCGTCGACGGAAACGAGCCGTTTTACCTGCATAACGGCGGCGATTCGCACGCGCTGCTGATCCCGGCAGGCGGTAGCGCGACCACGTCCGTGTGCTTCGGCGTGCTGTATCCGGCACTTCGCTTTGTCGCGGAAGGCTCCGGCGCCCGGATTCGCGTCAGCGTCTCGGCCAAGAACCTGCTCGGCTTCGCCTCGACGCTCGACGGCGGCACGTTCACGGCGGGCAGCAGCTGGGCGCCCTCGCCGAAGCTGTCGTCGCTGCTCTCCGCGGTCACCTCGCCGCTCGGCGCGAAGTCGATGCAGGTGACGATCAGCGTCAGCGGCGCCTCCGCCCAAGTCGACGATCTCTACATCGATCCCTTTGCGCTGAAGCGCTAGCGCCAAGAATCACCCCTTCTAGGGAGTGCAGTGGGAACCGGTTCGCTGCAAGATTCCGCCTCTAGGCGTCTAGGTGGGGGCTCGTTTGCGGTTTCGTCGTTTCACAATTCTGGCTGGGCTTGTTGCACTCGTCGTGCTGGGCGCAACCACCGAGGCGAACGCCAAGGGTGGTCGACCCCAGCAGACGACGAGCTGCGGCGCGATGTCGACGCCGTTCGCCCACTGGGGTGATCAGGGGCAGTACTACTTCCCGGGCAACGCCGGCTTCGAGAGCGGCTCCGACGGCTGGACGCTGAGCGGCGGAGCGACCGTCGTCAGCGGCAACGAGCCGTGGTTCGTGCACAGCACGTCCGACGCGTATTCGTTGCAGATTCCGAACGGCGGATCCGCGACGACGACGATCTGCATCGACCAGGCGAGCCCCGAGCTTCGCTTCTTCGCGATCGGCAAGGGCGCAAAGATCAAGGTCTCGCTCGCTGCGACGAAGGGTCCGAAGGCGGCGGCCAAGCTCGACGGCGGCAAGTGGACGTCGAACGGCAACTGGAACGTGTCACCGCCGATCTCGACGGTGTTGAGCTCGGCGACGTCGCGGGCGACGAACAACAGCGTGCAGGTCACGTTCACCGTCTCGGGCGGCACCGCGCAGATCGACGATCTGTACGTCGATCCGTTTGCGCTGAAGCGCTAAAGGCTCTCCCTTCCGCATAGGCTCCGGTCTGTGGAGCTGCTGAACGTCTTCGACTTCGAAGCGGAAGCTGCGCGCGTGCTCGAACCGGGTGCCCACGGCTACTACTCGGGCGGCGCCGGCGACGAGGTGACGCTGCGCGACAACGTCGCGGCGTACGGACGGTGGCTGCTTCGCCCGCGCGTGCTCGTCGACGTGGACGGCTGCTCGACAGCGACGACGGTGCTCGGCCAGGAGCTCTCGATGCCGCTCGCG
>DASUKC010000052.1:0-3258 GCA_036278975.1 Gaiellaceae bacterium | reverse complement strand
GGCCGCGATCTGCCTGATCGCGAAGTCCTGGAGCTCGCCGAATGGATTCATCAGCGAACAAGACTGGTCGAGAAAGGCGAGCGTCCCGTTCAGTGGCGTCGTCTGAAGCAAATCCTCGCTGACTTTGGCTGCAAAGTGACGGACGGGTCATCAAGCCGGCTCAACGTCGAGCGGCTGATTGAAGAAACCGGCCTCTTCGGACGCAAACGCAAGCGGACTCTGAGAACGCAGGTGAAGTTCACCGACAATGGACGGCAGGCGCACATCCATACGGTCAAGAAAATTCGCGTAGATCTCTGGCTCGACGATCTTCACGGGGTCGACTCCGCGTCGTTCTATGGGCGAGGTGGCCCTGCTCCCTTGGGGTTCATCGTTAAGTACCGGAAGACACTAAAGCGCCTAGCACGCCTCTAGGACCGCTCACCTCGCTGGCGCGACTGAGACGACCGGCATCGGCAGCCCGTCTGCGACGAGCCGCAGGCGTAGCGGCGAGACGCGGCGCAGCGAGACGCTGAACGACCCGTCTATCGGATGCACGTACGCAACGGTGCGCCAACTGCTGCCGACCTGGCGTTCGAGCTGCAACCCGCTGACGCCGTGTGCAGTGCCGCGCACGGTCACGCGAGAGCCCAGCAGGTGGCGGTGCGGCGGCGGTTCGAAGCTCACCGCGCCAAACCGGAAGTCGGTCGAACGGAGATGCAGCTTCTGCCGCACCGTCTCGGCGGACAGCGATTCCCAGCCGCCTGCCGCGAGCACGCGCACCGTCGCCGCGTGCTGCGACGCGTTGTCAGCCACCGCGATGTCGCGCACGCCGCGCAGCCCCAGCTTGGCACCGAGCCACGCCGGCGAGAGCTCGCGCGTCGCCCAGCGGTGCTTTGGCGAGATCGAGTCGTACGGATCGGCGACCGAAACGAGGTACGGCACCGGCGGGAGGGTCGGCCACTCGTCCTGCACCGCGGTCGTGCGACCACCCGACGTCGAGAAGTAGTACGCCGTGATCACGGAGCTCCCGTACGTGAGCACTTTCCCCGCCGTCGCACCGACGGCGAGGTTCGTCCACGGCTCCTCGGCGCGGATGCCGCCATACATCTGCGAACGCGTGTCGTCGTAGACGTCGAACGGCGCCGACGGGTTCAGCGTCGCGAGCGCATACGAACGCGCGGCGATCGCCTGCGCCTCGTACGTCGCGTCGTGCCAGCCCTTCGGCACCTCCCACGGCACGACGCCGCGCAGATAGCGCTCGAGCGGCAGCTCGTTGATCACCTGCAGACCGGGATTGACGATCAGGTCGCCGCGGTAGCCGTCACCGTTCAGCGTGAGCGGCGCGGCACCGGCTTCGAACCGCAACGGCAGCTTCAGGCGCCCGGTTACGCGCAACGGCTTCTTCAGGTGCAGCTTCTTCCCCGTCGCGTCGACGACGAGGTACGGCAGAGCCGACGAGACGCGAACCGACCGCCTGGCGTGAACGAGCAGCACGCGCACGTCCGGCTCGCCGCCGACGGCAAGCTGCGTGTGCGGGTAATAGTGCGCGAGGATCTGCCGGTAGTCGTATCCGTGCCGCGCGAAGCCCTCAGCCCCCCACTGGCTCATACCGACCCCGTGACCCCAGCCGCCGCCGTTCAGGAAGAACGCCGTCCTCGCTCGTGCGACTCCCGGGAGCGCCAGGAAGGCAATGACGATGCCCAGTAGGGTCAGGCTCCTCGTCTTCGCGAACGCCGTGGTCTTCGTCGACACGATGTTCTTCACTGCCCTCACGCCGCTCCTTCCTCACTTCGCGGACCACTTGGGATTGGGCAAGGCAGGTGCCGGTGTGCTGGCGGCGGCGTACCCGGCCGGTGTCCTGGTCGGCGGGATCCCAAGCGGAATGGTCGCCGCACGCGCGGGCGTGAAACGCACCGTGCTGATCGGGCTGACATTCGTCGCGATCTGCACCGTGCTCTTCGGGGTCGCCACGACGTCGTGGGAGCTCGACACCGCGCGGTTCATCCAGGGCGCTGCAAGCTCGTTCTCGTGGACAGGCGCGCTCGCATGGCTTGTCGCAGCAACCCCCGCGTCGAAGCGGGCGACGACGATCGGCGGCGCGTTCGCGTCCGCCACCGGCGGCGCCCTCTTCGGGCCGGTGCTCGGCGCGATCGCGTCGCTCGCCGGAATCCGCTGGACGTTCGTCGCGGTCGGCATCGGTTCGCTCGCGCTCGCCGTTTGGGCGTCGTCGATCCCGAAGGAACGGCCCGAGACCCCGCAACCGCTGAGCGCCCTCAGGCGCGCGTTCAGCGACAACCGCGTGCGCGCCGGCTTCTGGTTCGTCAGCCTGCCCGGCCTGCTCTTCGGGACGCTCACGGTGCTCGCGCCGCTCAGGCTCTCGCAGCTTGGCTTCGGCGCCGTTGCGATCGGCGCGACCTTCTTGATCGCGGCGGGCGGCGAGGTGGCGAACAACCTGGCTGTCGGCCGCGCCGCGGACCGGCACGGCACGATTCGCCCCCTCTGGTTCGGTCTCGCCGGATCGGCGATCGTCGCGGCGCTACTGCCATGGCCGGGCAACCGCATCTCACTCGCCGTGGTTGTTGTCTTCGCCTGCCTGGCGTTCGCGACGATGTACACGCCTGCGACGACGATGCTCTCCGACGCGAGCGAGCACGTCGGCCTCGACTACGGCTACACATTCGCGATCGTGAACATCGCGTGGGCAATCGCGCAGACGACCGGAGCAGCGGGAAGCGGTGCACTCGCCCGCGCCACCAGCGACACGGTGCCTTACCTCGTCCTGTCGGTGACCTGCGCACTTACGCTTGCCGCCCTATGGCGTCTACGCGACTCGATCTCCTCGACGACAAGGTTGGCGACGGCGTCGAGCGACTCGTCCGCGGTCATCACCGACGCCGACTAAAGCGCCGAGGGCGGCTGAACGCGCTCGAGCCGCCGGCGGACGGGCTCTGGTGCGCCGGCGACCCGCCGCCGCGCGACGGCAACGTAGTCGAAGTGATGATCGACGGCGCAGACGCGTTGCCGGCACTCGAGCGCGACATCGCAAACGCGCAGGAGTCCGTGCTGCTCGCCGGCTGGGCGTTCACGCCTTCGTTCCGCCTCTCTCATGGTGGTCCGACGCTGCGCGAGCTGCTCGCCGACGCGACCAACGTGCGCGTGCTCGCATGGGCCGGCGCGCCGCTGCCGCTCTTCCACCCGTCGCGCAAAGAAGTCGAGGCGTCGCGCGAGCAGCTCGTCAAGGGCACGCGCGTCCAGATGGCGCTCGCCGATCGCGAG
>DASUKC010000051.1:0-13534 GCA_036278975.1 Gaiellaceae bacterium | reverse complement strand
GTCGTCATGTGGGTCTTCGCGGGCGACGCGGTTCGGACGCGTCTTTCGTAACGCAGGTGTGACAACTTTGCGCCGAAAGGCGAACAGACAATTGCGCCGCGCACGCGCATTCGTACTGTCGAATGCATGCGTCTCTCGGTCGTCGAGCTCGTCCTTGTTCTTGCAGCCGCGCTGCTGATCATCGCGGCGTTGCCGAGCTGCGGCGGCAATCGTGCTTCGCCGACCGTTCGCGCAAGCTGGTCGCTGACGCCGGGCGTGCTCAACGCGGCGGTTACGCAGGCGACCATCCGCGACACGGTCTGCAGGGCCGGCTGGACGAAGACGATCCGTCCACCCACGTCGTACACCAACGACCTGAAGGTGAAGGGGATCGCGCAGTACGGCCTGCACGGAGCGCTGTCGGCGTTCCAGGAGGACCACCTGATCAGCCTCGAGCTGGGCGGCAACCCCACCGATCCGCGCAACCTCTGGCCGGAGCCGTATCCGCGCGCCGCCGCGGTCGACCAGATCGAGAACCAGCTGAACCACAAGGTCTGCGCCGGCGAGCTCACGCTCGCGCAGGCGCAGCGCACCGAGTCGTCGATCAAGCACACGGAGGGGTGAGGGCGGTGTAGCGCCGGCGGCCCGGCCCCACGTCACAACTATCTTTGGCCTATGGCGGTCGCCTCACAGCCCCAGCCTCGCCTGCGCGTGATCTTTGGCGCGCTGATGCTGGTGCTGCTGCTGGCGTCGCTCGACCAGACGATCGTCTCCACCGCGCTGCCGACGATCGTCGGCGACCTCGGCGGCCTTCAGCACCTGTCGTGGGTGGTCACGGCGTATCTGCTCGCGTCGACCGTGACCGGCCCCGTCTACGGGAAGCTCGGCGACCTCTACGGCCGCAAGATCGTGCTGCAGATCGCGATCGTGATCTTCCTGGTCGGGTCGGTGCTGTGCGGGCTCAGCCAGAGCATGCTCCAGCTGATCGCGTTCCGCGCGCTGCAGGGTCTCGGCGCCGGCGGCCTGATCGTGGTCACGCTCGCCGTCGTCGGCGACGTCGTCCCGCCGCGCGAACGCGGCCGCTATCAGGGCTTCTTCGGTGCGGTGTTCGGCGTGTCGACGATCGTCGGGCCGCTGCTCGGCGGGTTCTTCGTCGACAACCTGTCGTGGCGCTGGATCTTCTACGTCAACCTGCCGGTTGGTGCGCTGGCGCTCGCCGTCATCGCCGTCGTGTTCCACTCGAAGACCGTGACGCACCGCCACGTGATCGATGTCGCCGGAGCGGCGCTGCTCGCGGCTGCGCTGTCGGCGGTCATCCTGTTCACGAGCCTCGGTGGCACGACGTGGGCGTGGAGCTCGCCTCAGATCATCGCGTTGATGATCTTGAGCGTCGTGCTGTTGCCGCTCTTCGTGTACGCGGAGCACAGGTCGAAAGAGCCGCTCCTGCCGCTGTCGCTCTTCCGCGGCCACACCTTCTCGGTGACGAGCGCGGTCGGGTTCGTCGTCGGCTTCGCGCTGTTCGGCGCGGTGACGTATCTGCCTCTCTACTCGCAGGTGACGAAAGGCCTCAGTCCGACGCGCTCCGGCTTGATGCTGACGCCGCTGATGGGCGGCCTGCTCGTGACGTCGATCCTCAGCGGCATCGCGATCTCGAAGCTCGGCCGCTACCGCCTGTTCCCGATCGCGGGGACGGCGCTCGTCGTCGTGTCGATGTTCTTGCTCGAGCAACTCGGACCGGGCACGTCGCTGTGGCTGCTCGGCGCGTATTCGGCGGTGCTCGGCGCCGGCCTCGGGCTCGTGATGCAGGTGCTCGTGCTCGCGGTGCAGAACTCCGTGCAGCCAAGCGTCATGGGCGTCGCCACGAGTGGCTCGACGATGATGCGCCAGGTCGGCGGCTCGATCGGCGTTGCGGTCTTCGGCGCGATCTTCGCGAACCGTTTGCACCACGAGCTCGTGTCGCGGGTGCCGAAAGGCACGCATCTTCCGAAGACGGTCAACCCGAAAGAGATCAAGCAGCTTCCGCCGAACGTGCACCTGGCATATGTCGACGGTGTCTCGGCGGCGTTGCATCCCGTGTTCATCGCGGCGGGCGCGATCTCGGTGATCGCGTTCCTGCTCACGCTGTTGCTGCACGAGGTGCCGCTGCGCACCCGCGAGCCGAACACGGGCGCAGTCGCCGAGAGCGCGTAGAGTCGGGCGATGGCACTCGACCCGCGCGTTGACATCGGCCACGTTCACCTGAAGGTGGCGAACCTCGATCGTTCGCTCGCGTTCTGGCACGACGTGCTCGGCTTCGACGTCATGACGCGCATAGGCGACGAGGCCGCGTTCATCTCCGCCGGCGGCTACCACCATCACATCGGACTCAACACGTGGGAGTCGAAGGACGGCTCGCCGCCGCCGCGCACCACGACCGGCCTCTACCACGTCGCCGTGCGCTTTCCCGACAGGCAGACACTCGCGAACGCGGTGAAGGCAGTCATCGATGCGGGGATCCCGCTCGACGGTGCGTCCGACCACGGCGTCAGCGAGGCGATCTATCTGCGCGACCCCGACGACAACGGCGTCGAGCTCTACCGCGACCGCCCGAAAGACGAGTGGCCGCGCACGCCCGACGGCGAGTTCACGATGTACACGCGCCCGCTCGACGTGCGCGCGCTGCTCGCCGAAGCCGCCTGACGCGGTTTCCAGCGGCGCCAAAACGGGGACAACCGATCCATGGCGATTCGTGCCCGCAGCGCGCTCGTCGACGCCGACGGCTTCGACGTCATGGGGATCGAAGGGTCGCTCGGCATCGTCGAGGAGATTTGGGTCGGCGAGGACGACCAGCCGTCCGGGATCATCGTGCGCTCACCCGACGGGCAGCGTGGCCTGCTCGAGGCGAGCGACGTGACGTCCACGGACGTCGACGCCGCACAGGTGCACGTCGCCGGCGACGCGCACATCCATCACCTGGAGTGGCATCCCGCACCGCATCCGCTGCCGCTGCTCGTGACGGGGTCGGCGCCGCTTCGCCAGCGGCCGGTGCTCGGGACGGTCGCCCTCATGCTCAGCACGCTCACGCTGATCGTCTGCACGCTGATCGGGCTCGACTTCCTCTTCGCGTTCTGGATCGGCGGCGGCCCGCCGTATTAGAGGCCGGCCGCGCCCGACCGGTTGAATCGGCGTGGGCGAACTGCTTGACTCGGGTCATGCGTCTCGCCTTGGCGCTCTTTGCGGTGGGGCTTTGCGCCATTGGCTCCGCGGCCGCTCTGGCGTTCGGCGCGGTCAAGGACGCGCCCGCCGGAACGGTCACGGTCCAGGACGCCGTCGGCGATGCGAACGGCGGCCCCGACGTCTCCGCCCTCACCGGAACCGTGACCGCGGACGGGTCGCTGACGCTCGCAGCGACGCTCGCCAACCGCTCCGCGCTGCAAGCGAACGAGTCGCTCCAGTTCTTCTTGCGCACTGACGGCGGCGGTCAGCTCGATGCGGCGTTCTTCGCCGACGGCGCGTCGTTCCTCGAGCGCTGGAACGGATCGAGCTACGTGACGGTCGACAGCGTCCACGGCTCGTGGTCGGGCAACACGTTCTCGACGACCCTGTCGCTTGCCAAGCTGCAGGGGGACGTGCAGCAGCCGGTCACACCCGAGCTAGGGATCGCGGTCGGGATGTACGCAAACCTTGCGACCAACCCAACCGTCTCCGACCTTGCGCCCGACAGCGGCTACAGCATGCTCGCGACGGCCCCGACGACGTCGACGTCATCCACCACGACGACGGCGGAGCCGCCGGGGTTTTCGGGGAGCACGAACGTCACCATCACGGCGAACTCCGACGGCACCTACACGGCGACGTGCACGGGATCCGGCTGCCAGGTCAGCTACACCGGCCCGGGCAAGGTGACCGTGAACTTCGCCGGCGACAACACGGGGTCGACCGTGTATCTGCACGACGGCTCGAGCGCCGTCGTCACGGGCACCGGCGCAGACAACGTGACGCTCGTCGACTACACGGGCAAGGGCGGCGTCCGGCAGTCGACGCGGCGCCAGGATGGGATCGGCTGCGTGCAGACCCTCAACGTCGGCGCGGGGAACAACAACGTCCATGTCTCCGGCCCCTGCGAGCACGTCGTGATCTCAGGACGAGGCAACTCGACGATTCGTGTGTACGGGGGGACGAACATCGTCAACGCGCTCGGCCCGGGGCACTCGAACGTTCACGCCACCGGGGGCAAGGGCACGATCCAGGTCGGCAAGGGCGGGTCCGTCGTGTTCACGACCAAGGCGTCGAAGTACACGATCAAGGTCGCGAACGGCTCGAAGGATCTCGTGAACTGCGGCGGCGCGAAGGACACCGTGATCTACGACAAGGGCGCCGACCGGCTCATCGGCTGCGGCGCTGCGGTCAAACGGCCATCCAAATCCAAGTAGCCCGACCTCTTACAAAACCCGTCAACTGCTCTTAGGGCGCTCTCAGGCGCGGCCACCAAGCTGCGAACCGTGTCCTTCCTCACGCAGTTCGGCCGCACGGAGATGAGCGCCAGCACCGGGGGCGGTACGTCGCTCGTCGAACTGGGGGGCCGAGCGGAGCGGCTGAAGCCCACGAGCGCCGTTCCGACCCATGCCGATGCTCCTGCGACCCGGCCCGCTCCCGCCCTTCTCGGCGGGCCGGGCGCGGGGCCGGCGACCTAAGAACGACTCTCCCAAGGGGATCCACAGAATCGCGCGTCCGGCCTGCCGGGCGCGCGATCCATATCCAGATATCCAAAACCGCAGGACTCGCCGCGCGGCGACCGAAGGGGTGAAGGCTTTCCCAAAGCGACGACTGAGGAGGTCGTAATGCCCCGCAAGACCGCCGAGGCCGCCGCGACGACGAAGACGAAGAAGTCCGTCGTTCGCAGAGCCTCAATCAAGAAAACGACGGAAGCCCCGGCAGTGCTTACCTGGGAGCACGTAGCCGAGCGGGCGTACTACATCTCTCTCGAGGCGGACTCGGGTCCGGTCGAGAACTGGCTGCGCGCCGAGCACGAGCTCGCAACCGCGTAAAACCGTGGACGAATGGTCGGGGTCGCCTCTTATGGGGCGGCCCCGGCCGGTGCTAGGCTCGAAATCGGCATGGCCAAGCCGGTTGAGCAGCTCGAATCGGTCGTGATCCGGTTCGCCGGGGACTCCGGCGACGGCATGCAGCTGACCGGCGGCCGCTTCACCTCGGAGACGGCGCTGAAGGGCAACGACCTGGCGACGTTCCCGGACTTTCCGGCCGAGATTCGCGCGCCGGCCGGCTCGCTGCCGGGCGTGTCGGGCTTCCAGCTGCACTTCGCCGACCACGACATCCTCACGCCGGGCGATGCGCCGGACGTGCTCGTCGCGATGAACCCCGCGGCGCTGAAGACGAACGTGCGCGACCTGCGACTCGGCGGCACCCTGATCATCGACGCCGACGCGTTCACCGACCGCAACCTGCAGAAGGCGAGCTACGAGTCGAACCCAATCGAAGATGGTTCGCTCGACAGTTACCAAGTACATGCGGTGCCGCTGACGGCGATGACGGTGACCGCGCTCAAAGAGATCGAAGGCGTCACGCCGCGCGAGGCCGAGCGCGCGAAGAACATGTTCGCGCTCGGGTTGATGTCGTGGTTGTACGGGCGCCCGGTCGAGTCGACCGTCGACTACATCGAGAAGAAGTTTGCGAAGCGCCCCGAGATCGCCGACGCGAACCTGAAGGCGTTCAACACCGGTTACGCGTTCGGCGAGACATCGGAGGCGTTCGCGGTGCAATACGAAGTGAAGCCCGCGAAGCTCACGCCGGGCCTCTACCGCCAGGTGACCGGCAACCAGGCGCTGTCGTGGGGATTGATCGCCGCGTCGAAGCTGTCGGGTCTCGACCTCTTCCTCGGCGCGTACCCGATCACGCCGGCGTCGTCGATCCTCGAGGAGCTCGCGAAGCACAAGGCGTTCGGCGTGCGCACCTTCCAGGCCGAAGATGAGATTGCCGCTGTCGGCGCTGCGCTCGGTGCGTCGTTCGGTGGCGCGCTCGGTGTGACGACGAGCGCAGGTCCCGGCGTCGTCTTGAAATCGGAGACGGTCGGGCTCGCGGTGACGCTCGAGCTGCCACTGCTCATCGTCGACGTGCAACGCGCAGGCCCGTCGACGGGCATGCCGACGAAGCCGGAGCAGGGCGATCTGCTGATGGTGCTGTTCGGGCGCAACTCCGAGTCGCCGGTGCCGGTGCTCGCTGCGTCGTCTCCGGGTGACTGTTTCTATGCGGCGATCGAAGCGGCGCGCATCGCGGTGACGTACCGCACGCCTGTCTATCTGCTGTCGGACGCGTATCTCGCGAACGGCACGGAGCCGTGGCTGATCCCCGACATCGCATCGCTCGCCAAGATCGACGTCGAGTTCGCGAAAGCAAACGGCGACGGCGAGTTCCTGCCGTACAAGCGCGATCCCGAGACGCTCGCGCGGCCGTGGGCGATTCCCGGCACGCCGGGCCTCGAGCATCGCATCGGCGGTCTCGAGAAGGCGAACGAGACCGGCAACGTCTCGTACGACCCGGAGAACCACGACCTGATGACGCAGCTGCGCGCGCACAAGGTCGCGGGCGTGAAGGTGCCTGATCTCGAGGTCGATCACGACGAGGGCGCCGACGTGCTCGTGCTCTCGTGGGGCGGCACGTTCGGGCCGGTGCATGCGGGCGTCCGCAGCGTGCGCGCGAACGGCGGCAAGGTTGCGCATGCGCATCTGCGCTGGCTGAACCCGTTCCCTGCGAACACCGGCGACGTGCTGCGCAGTTACGACCGCGTTTTGATCCCGGAGATGAACCTCGGCCAGCTGCTGAAGCTCATCCGCGCTGAGTATCTGGTCGACGCGGTCGGCTACAACCGCGTCACCGGCAAGCCGTTCAAAGCCGGCGAGATTGCCGACGCGATCGAGGCCGTTCTATGAGTGTCGTGCGCGCCAGCATCGTGTTCGTCTTTTTGGCAGTGAGCTGCTCGATCAGTATTGCAATCTTGTGGACGCCGTATGCGATTCCACTTGCACTTGCAGTTGTTGCCGGCGCTGTTGCGGTCGACCGGAAGAGGGCCGCATGGCGGACGTGAAGCTGACGATGAAAGACTTCAAGTCCGACCAGGAAGTGCGCTGGTGCCCGGGCTGCGGCGACTACGCGATCCTCGCGGCGGTGCAGAGCTTCATGCCGGAGCTCGGACTCGAGCGCGAGAAGATCGTGTTCATCTCGGGCATCGGCTGCGCTGCGCGCTTCCCGTACTACATGCAGACGTATGGGATGCATTCGATTCACGGTCGCGCGCCGGCGATTGCGACGGGGCTTGCGGTGTCGCGCCCGGATCTCTCGGTGTGGGTCGTGTCGGGCGACGGCGACGCGCTGTCGATCGGCGGCAACCATCTCATTCATGCGCTGCGCCGCAACGTGAACCTGCGCATCCTGATGTTCAACAACCGCATCTACGGACTCACCAAGGGCCAGTACTCGCCGACGAGCGGGCAGGGCAAGGTGACGGGCTCGACGCCGCAGGGCAGTGTGGACTATCCGTTCAACCCGCTGGCGCTTGCGCTCGGCGCCGGCGCGACGTTCGTCGCGCGCGCGCTCGACACCGACAAGAACGGGCTGACCGACGTGCTGCGCCGCGCGGCGACGCACAAGGGCGCCGCGTTCGTCGAGATCTTCCAGAACTGCAACATCTACAACGACGGCGAGTTCGCCAACATTCGCGAGGACAAGGAAGCGCGGACGTACCTCGAGAACGGCAAGGAGTTCGCGTCGAGCGGCATCGTCCACGACGAGACCGACTTCGCCACCGCGTTCGCGCTGGCGCAGATGAGCTTCGAGAAGGACGGCGCGATCCCGCTGGGCGTCTTCCGTGACGTCGAGCGCGACAGCTACGACGACCTAGTGCAGTCCCAGCTCGCGAACGCCAAGGGCGACGGGGATCTGCAGGCGCTGGTCGGCTCTGGCGATACCTGGTCGATCGCGTAGGGCTGGACCTTTCGGCGCCGGCCTGCTACGGTCCGGGCGTGAACGTTGGCTTGGCAGGCGGCGCGAATCGCGTCGGTGGGCAGACGGTTGAGCAGCTTTTGGCGCAGCTCGACACTGAAACCGTGCGCGAAGCGCAGACCGTCGCTGAGTTCTACGACCTCGTGGAACAGACTTACGTCGCGTCAGTCCAGGCGGGTTCGTCGACCCGCCTCACCGCGTCCACGAATAAGTACTAGCTCCGCCTATTGTTGACAGCAGGTCGACCGGTTTAAGATCGGTTAGTGCCTAGCTGGTCACAAATTCTCGAAGAGGCTCAGCTATCCGCTGCTGAGCGTGGCGACCAAGGTCCCGATCTTGACGGGATTAGGCGGAAGTACCTTCTGCAACTCCACGAGCGGACTGGACGCGCGGCGATCCTCTACGCAAGTGGTTGGCTTGCTGGGAAGGTCGGGTTCCAGCAGACGGCGGTCGTTGGTGAGGACGTGCACGGATTCATGCAGGTGTGTCACGGAGTTGAAGAGCGCGAGCTTGACCTGATCCTCCACAGTCCAGGCGGCCAGCCCGAAGCGGCGGAGCAGATCGTCGAGTATCTGCGCACGCAGTTCGACCACATCCGATGCTTCGTACCGATGCAAGCTAAGTCTGCCGCGACAATGATTGCCTTGGCGTGCGACGAAATTGTGATGGGTCACCATTCGGAACTCGGACCGATCGATCCGCAGCTCGGACTCGCCACGCCTGAGGGCGTTCGCCAGGGTCCTGCACACGCGATCCTCCGCGACTTCCGGCGAGCTCAGGCCGAGACCACGCAGAACGTCGGTGCCCTTCCCGCATGGACACCAATCTTGCGCTCATACGTTGGCGGCCTCATCGACTCGTGCTACCAGGCCATTCAGCTATCGATGGAACTCGTTCAGGGGTGGCTCGAGCGCTACATGCTCCAGCATGACGACCTCGGACTGGATGACGCAGGCCGTGCAGACGCCGCGAAGCGGATGGCGGAGTACTTCGGATCGGAAGATGCGTACGACCGGCTACACAGTCATGGGAGGCCAATTCGCCTTCCGGAGTTACAGGAGATCGGCTTGCGTGTGCGGCACCTCGGTGATGACGACGCACTTCAAGACGCGGTGTTGAGTGTGTACCACGCGACGGCAATTTCGTTTGGCGGCGCGGCAACTAAGATTGTCGAGAATCACCTCGGAAGTACTTGGGCCAAGCTGCAGGCTCCGATCATCTTGCAGCAGCCGATGCCGATGTAGGTCGCTAAGGTCGCGACCTATCCATCAAGGGACAATCTCGTAGGACAGTGAGGCGGTTGGTTCGTCTAGAACGGAATATCCGACTTGCCCTTGCCTTTGCCAAAACGGGCCTCGCGGTTCACATCGCGCAGTAGCCGAGACAACCAGCTGTTCTCCTTTGCCCACGGGCGATTTGCCGGGTCGCCTCGCCTTCCGTCGTGCAGGTTTGTATGACAGAAGCTGCAAAGCACCGCTAGATCACCCTCGTCTTCCGCGCCAACTCGTTCGTAGTGGAGGTGGTGAACATGGAGAGTTGCATTAGGGTAGGCCGCGCCGCATCGCTCACACCTGTAGTTCGCGCGCAGGAGTTCGCGATTTCGGATGCGCTGCCATTCGATTGACTTCAGGTACTTGCGGTACCCCAGATTCATGGAGAGAGTCTATGCGCGAGTCTTCGGGTTCAAGTTTGTCACCGCGTCGTGGAGGCTCGTGGTGCCGGGCATATCCCTGCGTCGCTGGATGCGGTGACAAGATCTGCCGGCTGAGCGTGACACCGAAGAAGATCGGTATCGATCTCGACCCATGGAGGGAGTCATCGAATGAAGGACTTCAAGGAATTTCTGCTCCGCGGCAACCTCGTCGACATGGCCGTCGGCATCGTGGTCGGCGTCGCGTTCGCCGCGGTCATCACCGCATTCGTCGGTGACCTGATCACCCCGCTGATCGCCGCGATCGGCGGCAACCACGACTTCAAATCGCTGACGTTCACGGTGCACAACAGCCGCTTCCTCTACGGCTCGTTCATCAACGCGCTGCTCTCGTTCGTGCTCGTCGCGGCGGTGATGTTCTGGCTCGTGATCAAGCCCGTGAACCGGCTGATGAGCGTGCGTCGCACCGAAGCGCCGGTCGAGAAGACGACGCGCGAGTGCCCGGAGTGCCTGAGCGAGATCCCGGTCGCCGCCCGCCGCTGCGCGTTCTGCACGGTGCAGGTGCAGCCGCAAGGCTAGGGCTCTCACGCGCGTATGGATCACGAAGCGAGGCTAACGGCGATTCTCGGTGCGAGCCTTAAGGGCGAGCACGTCATCACGGCGATCACAGGATCGACACGTCGTTGGTACACGCCATTCAGTCGGTTCAACGCGGGAGAGGAAATGTGGGACGTAGCTCTTACCGAATTGCGCCTCCTCATCGTCCCGCACGTTGGGGATTGGGCGAAGCTGCCCGACCAGTCGCCGAACCTCTGCCTCGACGCTCAACGGGCTGACATCGAAGTTCAGCGCTTCATGCGCACCGGCGTCGGAAGCTGGTGGATGAAGCTCAATGCGCGCACCGCCGGGCACTGGAGCCTGCACGGGTCATCGTTCCTGTACGGACATGGCTCGGCGCGAAAGGCACGAGAGATCGCCGAAGCGCTCGGGTGGTCGCACTGAACTCCTAAGCAGCCTGCAGCCGACGCAGCAACGCGAGCGAGCGAACATTGTCCGGCCGGATCTCCGCGTGAAACGCACGGATTCCGGCAGCGCGCGCATCCGCTGACAAACGCTCTGCGAGCAGTCGCCCAACGCCGCGGTTCTGCCAGGCGTCCGCAACGTCGAACGCGACTTCCGCGCACGCGCCGCTGCGAACGAGCCGGCCCACCCCGACCGGCTCGCTCCCAACCCACGCCACCAGCACGTGGTGATTCGCGTCGACGCGCGACAAGACCTCGAGATCCGACGCCGACAGCACGTTCTTCGCGCCGCCGAACCGCGCATAGCGTGACGCAGGACCGAGCCGGTCGAAGACCGCCTGGATCGTCGCCGCATCACCGTTCCGCAGCGGCCGAATCGTCACCCCACGTGCGTGCTCCGAATGCATGCCTCGAGGATTGCTGCGGGCCATGGCCCACCGCGTCCGCCTGACGGGCCATCTTCGCCAGATGGCCCGCGCGGGCCACTAGCCTTCACCTACACATGCCGCAGGAGCTGCACACGCTCGAGGTCGACGACGCCGAGCTTGCCTACGCCGTGCAGGGCTCCGGCCCGCTGCTCGTCGTCGGCCCGCGCTGGGTTTCACACCTCGAAGAGGAATGGCGCAACGCCGCTGCGCGCTCGTTCTTCGAAGACCTCGCGAAGACATACCGCGTCGTGCGCTTCGACCGCCTCGGCTGCGGGCTCTCCCAGCGCGAGCTGAAGACGCCGCCGACGATCGAATCCGAGAGCCGTCAGTTCGAAGCGGTGATCGACGCGGAAGGCGGACGAGGCATCGTCTTCGCCGCGTCGTGCGGCTGCTTCGCGTCGGCGCAACTCGCGGTACGCAGCCCGAAGAAGGTCGCGGGCATCGCGTTCTTCGGCGGCTACGCGACGCGCAACGACATCCCCGAGCCGACGAAGAACTCGCTGATCGAATTCGTGCGCACGAACTGGACACTCGCGGCGCAAATGCTCGCCGGGCTCTTTGTCCCGCATGCAAGCGGTGACGAGCTCGCGTACTACACCCGCCTGCAACGCAAAGCGGCGAGCGCCGATGCGTCGGCGACGTTCCTGCGCCTCGACCTCTTCGCCGACTCGCGCGAGTGGATGCAAAAGGTCACGGTGCCGACGCTCGTGCTGCACCGCCGCGGAGACCGAACCGTGCCGATCGCGCGCGGCAGAGAGCTCGCGGCACTCCTCCCGAACAGCCGCTTCGTCCCGCTCTCGGGCGACTCGCACCTCCCGTGGGTCGACGACCGACGCGAGCTGCTGCGCGCGCTCGCCGGCTTCCCGCACGAAGAAACGGCCACGACCGACGACTCCCCGCTCACGTCGCGCGAAACCGAGGTGCTGCGGTTGGTCTCAACTGGGATGTCGAACCGCGAGATCGCCTCGACGCTCGTGCTCAGCGAGCACACCGTGCACCGCCACATCGCGAACATCCTGCGCAAGCTCGCGCTCACCTCGCGGGCCGCCGCCGCAGCCCATGCCGCTCGGGCGGGGATCCTCTAGATAAAAAGGGCCGGCGGCGCCGCAGGAGCCGCCGACACAGAGGACCATATCGGCCCGGATACCGGTTGTCTGTAGGCCGTTTGGCCTATTTAGGCCTACTCCAGCAGCACCCGCTCGGCCGGCTTCTTGGGCAGCTCGGACGCCACGTAGGAGCGCACCGCTTCCTCGATCCCGACGTCCTTGCCGGCGCGCTCCGAGAGGTACCAGCGGTGCTCGAGCACCTGGTGGAAGACCTCCGCCGCCGGCAGCCGGCCCCACAGCTCCGCGGGCACGGCACCAACCGTCGGCTCGAAGACCTCGTCGCGCCACTTCGCCGCCACCATCGACTCCGGCAGCGAGCGGCCCTCCTTCCGCTCCAGCGCCTCGCGGTAGCGGGCGATGTCGTTGAGCATCCGGCGCGCCTGGCGTTCCTGCGCATCGAGGCCGGTGAGCCGCAGCAGCCGGTGGCGGTGATGGCCGGGCTCGACGACGCGCGGATCGAGCTCGAGCCGATAGTCGGCGCCGCTCGCGACGAGATGCAGCTCCTCGACGTCGAAGCCGAGATCGTTCAGGCGCTCCAGCCGTTCGGTGAGCTTGAAGCGCTCGTCCGACCCGAACGTCTCCTCGCGCGTCAGCTCGCTCCAAAGCGATTCGTAACGCGCGACGATTTCATCCCCGACCTCGTCGGGATCGATGCCCTCGGGCAGGCCGACCTCCGCCTCCACGTCGAGCAGCTCGCCCACGATGTTCGTGTGCGCGATGTCGAGGTCGTATGCGCGCTGCCCGTCCGACAGCTTCCCATGCAGCTCGCCCGTCTCGGCGTCGACGAGATACGCGCTGAGCGCGCCGGCGTCGCGGCGGAAGAGCGCGTTCGACAGCGAGCAGTCACCCCAGAAGAACCCGCGCAGGTGCAGGCGCGCGATCAACTCGACGAGCGCGTTCAGCAGATGTGTGCGCAGATCCGGAATCGCGCGGCCCGCGAAGAGTACGCGGTACGGCAGCGAGTACTCGAGGTGGCGCGTGATGAGAATCGAGTCCAGTTCGTCGCCGCGGTCGGTGACGAGGCCGACCGCTTCCACCACCGGCAGGTTCTGGTCCTCGAGCCGGCGCAGCAGCGTGTACTCGCGGCGCGCCGGGCGCTCCGGCAGCTCCTTCAGCGCGTAGAGCACGCCGTCGTACTCGACGAAGCGCACGATGTGGCGCGAGATGCCGCGGATCAGGTTGACGATGCGCGCCGACTCCCACTCCTCTAGCGGCTGCTGCCACGGCAGGTCGAGAAAGCTCGGGTGCCCCGTGCGGGCGACCAGCTGGAACCGCGCGTCCATTAGTTAGGGGTGATCAGCGAGTTGTCGAACGCCTGCACGCCGCCGGGGCTGGCGATCACCGTGTTGTGCT
>DASUKC010000050.1:0-17378 GCA_036278975.1 Gaiellaceae bacterium | reverse complement strand
GAGCTCCAGACACCGGAGAGCTACCTGGGTTACGCGCGCCTCGCGCGCTACGACGGTTCGAAGCTCGTCGCCAATCAGGAAGCGCCGTACATGTTCGCGAAGTCGCTGCCGCTGAACGACCTCTCATATGCAGGGCGCTGGACGGTCGGCGGCGAGTACATCGACGCCGGTCAAGGCGCGCGGCTGCGGCTGCACTTCCGGGCCGACGATATCTACATCGTCCTCGGCGGTCGCGGCACCGTGCAGGCGCTGATCGACGGCAAGCCGACCAGCACGCTGCGCGTGAACTCGTATCGCCTCTACACCGTGCTGGCCGGGAAGATGTCGCGCGGCGGGCTGCTCGAGTTGCGCTTCTCGCCTGGCGTGCGGGCGTATAGCTTCACCTTCGGCTAGCCTCGGACCGCTCTGAGTTACCGCCTCAACAGGATGTTCGGCGCCGACGGGCGCTGCTTCGACGTCGCCGTCGACCACGGTTTCTTTGGCGAGCCGTCGTTCCTGTCCGGGATCGAAGACATACGCGGCGTCGTCGCAACGCTGATCGACGCCGCGCCCGACGCAATTCAGCTCTCACCCGGCCACGCGCACTTGCTCCAGCAGGCCGCGGGCCCGAAGCCCGCGCTCGTCATGCGCTCCGATGTCGCGAACGTCTACGGCCGCGCGGGCCTCGAGCGCGACCGCTTGTTCTCCTACGTCGTCGAGGATGCGGTCGAACAAGCCGTGCGCCTCGACGCGGCGTGCGTGTGCGTCAACCTGCTCGCGCTTCCTGGACAGCACGAGCTGCATGAGCAGTGTGTGCGCAACGTCGCCACGCTGCGCGCGGCGTGCGACCGCTACGACATGGCGCTGATGGTCGAGCCGCTGGCGATGAAGCCGGGCGATTCCGGCTACGGCGTGAACGGCGACACGGAGACGATCGTCACGCTCGTGCGCCAGGCGGTCGAGCTCGGCGCGGACGTCATCAAGGCAGATCCGACCGACCGCCTCGACGAGTACGGCGCGGTGATCGCGGTCGCCGGCAGCCGGCCGGTGCTCGTGCGCGGCGGCGGTCGCGTCTCGGACGAAGAGATTCTCGAGCGCACGCGGCAGCTGATGAAGATCGGCGCGTCCGGCATCGTCTACGGCCGCAACGTGATCCAGCATCCGCGCCCCGCGGAGATCATCTGGGCGCTGATGGCCATCGTGCACGGTGGCTGACGAGGTCGGCCTCGGCGTGATCGGCGGCGGCCTGATGGGCCGCGAGATCACCAGCGCCGTCGCCCGCTGGATTCACCTCGACGACCTCGGCGTGACGCCGCACGTCGTGCACGTGTGCGACGTCAACCCTGACGTGCTGCGCTGGTATGAGCGTGCGACGCCGCGGCCGACGCTCTCGACGGATTACCGCGAGCTGCTGTCCGATCCGGCGGTCGATGCGGTGTATTGCGCCGTCCCTCATCACCTGCACGAGCAGATCTACCTCGACGTGCTGCGCGCGGGGAAGCACCTGCTCGCGGAGAAGCCGTTCGGTATCGACCTCGCCGCGGCGAACGCGATCATGGCCGAAGTCGACGCGCGGCCGAAACAGCTCGTGCGCGTCTCGTCGGAGTTCCCGTTCTCGCCGGGCGGGCAGGCGGTGTGGAAGTGGATCGCGGATCGGTCGTACGGCAAGCTCGTCGAGGTGCGCGCGAGCTTTCTGCACTCGAGCGACCTCGATCCCAACAAGCAGATCAACTGGAAGCGGCAGTCGCAGTTCAACGGTCTTTATGGGTGCATGGGCGACCTCGGCATGCATGCGTTGCATCTGCCGTTGCGCGCAGGGTGGATTCCGACGAGCGTGTTCGCGCTGCTCTCGAGCGTGTTCGACGAGCGGCCCGACGGGCACGGCGGAGTTGCGCCGTGCGACACGTGGGACAACGCGGTGCTTGCGTGCGCGCTCTCGGATGGGACGCCGATGGTCGTCGAGACGAAGCGCATCGCGCCAGGCGAGACGAACACATGGCGCATCGAGATCGACGGCACCGAAGGCTCGGTCGCCTACTCGACGAAATACCCGAAGCAACTGCGTTGGTTGGACTACAAGGAGGGCGGGCCGCAGGCGTGGTCGTCGCTCGATCTCGGCTCCGTCGGTGCGTATCCGAGCATCACGGGTGCGATCTTCGAGACGGGCTTCTCCGACTGGCTGCAGCAGATGCTCGCCGCGTTCCTCGACGAGCTGTCCGGCAGGATGCACCAGCCGTTCACGTGCGTGACGCCGGCGGAAGCTTTGGCGGCGCACCGCATCTACACCGCCGCGCTCGAGTCACAGGCGACGCGCTCCGCCGTCACGCTCTGATGACAGACGTCGTCGTCGCGGGTCACATCTGCCTCGACATCCACGTCACACCGGAGTCGGCTGCGCCGATCGAGCCGGGCGCACTACTTGCATCCGGAGCCGCGGAGCTCTCGGCAGGCGGTGCGGTCGCGAACACCGGGCTCGCGCTCGAGCATCTCGGCGTCGATGTGCAACTCGTCGCGCGTGTCGGTGACGACCTGTTCGGGCACGCGACGGCGCAGCTCGTCGGCCACGACCTGATCGTCGATCCCGGTGCCGGTAGCTACTCGATTGTCGTCAACCGGCCAGGCGCCGACCGCAGCTTCCTGCACTTCACCGGCGCGAACGATGCGTTCGGAGCGGACGACGTGACGGACGCGGATCTCGACGGCACGCGCATCTTCCACTTTGGCTACCCGCCCTTGATGCGGCGCATGCGCAACGAGCTCGCAGATCTCTTCGCGCGTGCCAAGGACGCCGGCTGCACGACGTCGCTCGACCTGGCGCAGCCGATCGAGGACTTCGACTGGGAGGCGATGCTGCGCAGCGCATTGCCCTACGTAGATGTCTTCCTGCCGTCGCTCGGCGAGCTGCAGCTGATGCTCGGCGGCGGCACACCGCAGGAGCTTGCGCAGCGCGCGCTGGATCTCGGCGCGAAGATCGCCGGCGTCAAGCTCGGCGCGGACGGCCTCTATCTACGCACCGCCGACGAGGAAGTCCACTCGCCGTGCTTCGTGCCGCGCAGCGTTGCCGGCACGACCGGCTCCGGCGACGCGACGATCGCCGGCTTCCTTGCGGCGCTGCTGCGCGGCGACGATCTCGAGACAGCGGCTACGGCTGCAAACGCGGTGGGCGCGTGCAGCGTCGAGCGCTCGTCGGGCTCGGACGGCATCCCGCCGTGGCCCGAGATCGAAGCGCGAATCGCTGCCGGCTGGGAACGCAGCTAGCTGCGGGCGACGTCGTCGCCGTCGGTGCCGTTCTCACGCTCGCGCAAGAAGCGCGTGAGCTCGGCGGCGAGCGCATCACCGGAGGGCAAGTCCATCTCGTCCGCCAGCTCGTCGACGCGATGCTCGAGCTCTTCGACGTACGCCAACGTCTCCGCATCCGAAGCGACGGCCTCGCTCACCTGCTGCTGATACGCGTCGGCGGCTTCGTCGAGCTCTCCCGTGTCGACGTCTGCGCCGAGCAGATCGGCGAGCCGATCGACGAGGGCCTTCGCCGCCTTCGGCGACGGCGTCAACGAGACGTAGTGCGGCACTGCCGCCCACAGGCTGGCCGACTGGATGCCTGCCTTGCCGCACGCATCGTGCAAGACGCCGACGACGCCGGTCGGGCCTTCGTAGCGCGACGCCTGCAGGCCGAGTTTCTCGATCAGCTGCGGATCCGTCGCGCTGCCGGTGACAGGCGCAGCGCGCGTGTGTGGCACGTCGGCGAGCAGCGAGCCGAGCGTGATCACGAGCTCCGTGTTCAACTCCGCCGCGAGACCGGTGACGAGCTCGCTGAACGTACGCCAGCGTAGGTTCGGCTCGACGCCGAGCAAGATGATCGCGTCGCGGTGCGCGCCTGGCATCGGTGCGTGCAGGAACGTGTTCTCGGGCCAGTCGATGCGACGCGTGTAACCCTCTTCGAGCGACACCATCGGCCGCGTCGCCTGGAAGTCGTAGAAGTTCTCCGCGTCGATCGACGCGAACGGCTGCGCCGCCCACGCGCGCGCGAGATACGCACCGGCAAGTGACGCACCCTGCCCGCCGTCGTTCCAGCCACGGAACGCCGCGATCAGTACAGGGTTTTCAAGCTCGGGATGCGCTTCGACGCGAAGCTCGTCCGCCATCAAGCCACTGTACTTGCCGGTGGCCGCCAGAGCCGATAGACAAACGCGACGACCGCTGCCCAAACGGTGGCCGCGAGCGTCACGTGAATCAGCACGAGCCACCACGGCAACTCGGTGCGGTACTGCACTTCGCCCACCGTCATCTGCACCGCGAGCAGCGCGAGCACGACGAGAGCTGCGCGGACGTGACGGTTGTGCGTACGCGCCAGCCAGATCAGCAGCAACGCAAACGTGACCCCGAAGACGGCTGTCGCGCGCACGTGCCAGTACACGACGCCCTCGAACGACCACAGCCGGCGCACGATCGTGCTGCCCGAGCTCCCCGGATACTTGCCCGACGCCGTCGCGAGCATGCCGGAGAAGAGCAGCACCGCCGCGGACACCGCGACAACGACCGAGCCCGCGCGCGTCCACGCCGGCTCGCGCGTTGCGGTCCCGCGCGCCAGACGGCTCGCCTCCACTGCGAGGACAACGCCGAGCGTCAACACGACGATCGAAAGCAGGAAGTGAGACAGCACGAGCCAGGGATTGAGGTCGTAGTGGATGGTGATCGCGCCGAGCGGCGCCTGAGCGAGCGTGCCGACAAAGGTGACGATGGCGAGGCGGCGCATGTACTTCGGCGCGCGCGCCGCGATCGCGCCGAGCCAGGTCGCGAGCGTCACGCAGATCGTGATGAACGCGACGACGCGATTGCCGAACTCGACGTACGAGTGGAAGCTCTTCGGCTCGAAGTGATGCGCTGCGCAACCGGGCCAGTGCTCGCAGCCGAGACCGCTACCGGTGAGGCGCACCGTCGCGCCCGTCGCCATGATCACGATCAGCATCGCAGCGTTCGCGATCGCGAGGCGACGCAGACCGGTCGGTGACAGGACGAGCTCCCGCGCACGTGCGAGCGGGTGCGCGCTGGATTCCATCACCGGCACTGTAGCCCCGGCTAACGCAGCACAACGCCAGAGCCGGCGACCACCGTGCCGATGCGCACGAGAAACAGCTCGGCGCGCGCGAACTCAGCCTGCAACGCAGGCCCTTTGTCCGCGGGCAGCGAGACGAGCAGCCCACCCGCCGTCTGTGGGTCATAGGCGAGCTCGACGAGCTCCGGTGCGACGTCCCCGATTTCGGCGGCCGCGTACGCCTTGTTCGCGCGCGTGCCCGCCGTCGAGACGCCGGCGCGGGCGGCGTCGAGCGCGCCGTCGATCGCCGGCAGGCTCTTCGCGTCGAGCTCGATGCGCACACCCGACCGCGTCGCCATCTCGTGCGCATGACCAAGCAGCCCGAAGCCGGTGACGTCGGTGACGGCGTTCGCGCCGATCGTGCGAATCAGATCGGCGGCCTCGCGGTTCAGCGTGCGCATCCAGCGGATCGCATCGTCGAGGTCGGCAAGCCCGCGCTTCGCGCCGCCGAGCACGAGGGCGGTGCCGAGCGGCTTCGTCAGGAACAACGCGTCGCCCGCACGTGCGCCCGCCTTCGGCCAGATGCCGTCCGGATGCACCGTGCCGACGACCGCGAGCCCGTACTTCGGTTCCGCATCGCGAATCGTGTGCCCGCCCGCAAGCAACGCGCCCGCCGCGCGCACCTGATCATTCGCACCGTCGAACACCGCACGTACCGTCTCGACCGGCAACTCCTCCGGGAACGCGGCAACCGACAACGCGAGCAGCGGCGTGCCGCCCATCGCGAACACATCGTTCAGCGCGTTCGTCGCGGCGATCGCACCGAAGTCGTACGGGTCGTCGACGATCGGCGGGAAGAAGTCGATCGTGAACACGATCGCGCGTTCGTCGTCGAGCTTGTAGACCGCCGCATCGTCGGCCGGGTCGAGCCCGACGAGCAGGCTCTCCGCCTCCGCCGGCACGAAGCCGCGCAACAGCTCCTCAAGGCGCGCCGCCGAGTACTTCGCCGCGCAGCCGCCGGCGGTCGCCAGGTCGGTCAGCTTCGGGGCGGTCGCCATCTCAACCGGCACCGTAACTGGCGACGGCGGCCAGAGGCCGCCGTCGCACCGGGAGAGGAACTACGTACTGAGGGCGCCGATTCGCCACCGCCGACCCGACTCCTTTAGGCTCGCGCAATGCCGAGCGCACTGGTCACCGGCGGCTCGTCGGGCATCGGGCTCGCGATCGCGCGCATGCTGCGCGACGAGGGCTACGACCTGACGCTCGCCTCGCGCACGAAGGACAAGATCGAAGCCGCCGCCGAGGAGCTCGGCGCACAGGCCGTCGCCGCGAACATGGCGGACGAAGAGGACTGCATCCGCGTCGTCGCCACACATCGCGAGCGCTTCGGCGGCATGGATGTGCTCGTCAACTCCGCCGGCATCGGCATTGCCGACTCCGCCGAGCACCTGAACGCCAAGCACATCGACCTGATGCTCGGCGTGAACCTCCGCGGGCTGCTGCTCGTGACAAGAGAGTCTTTGCCGCTGTTGAAACAGTCGCGCGGCTGGATCGTCAACTTGGCGTCGATCGCCGGCACCGAGCCGACACCGATGCTGCTCGTCTACGGCGCGACGAAAGCCGCCGTCATCGCAGCCACCAAAACGCTCAACGCCGAGCTCGACGCTGACGGCGTGCGCGCGATCGCCCTTTGCCCAGGGTTCGTCGACACGCCGATGGCAGAGTGGTCGGGCATCCCGGGCGCCGAAATGATCCAGCCCGAGGACTGCGCCGAGGTCGTGCGGATGTGCATTCGCCTGACCCCCCACGCGCGGATCCCGCAAGTGATCATCGAACGCGTCGGATCCGCAGGGGAAGTCGGCTAAGAAGCCGGCTTCAAGCCGCCGGTGCGCGCCGCGGACAGTTCCCGCAGCCGCGCGCACCATCGACCGAAGGGGCCTAGATCGGGCCGTCCCAGAAACCGTCGGTATGAATGCCGCCATGCTTGGCCGACACGAGCGCCATCACAGCGCTGACGACCAGCAGCAGCACCCGACGACGCCGCAGAGCTGATGCGAATTTGCTTGCCACAGAGAACACCTCCCTCCCCTAGAACCTGAAGTCCTGGAGCGCTTCGGCCGCACGGCGGTACAAGACCGCGGCGCGACGTTCGTCTCCCCGCTTGGTCGCCAGGTCGCCCTGCGCAATCCACGCCGCAGCGCGGTGCGAAGCCGACGACAGCTGGCTGAATGCATCTTCGGCAGACGCGAGTGCCGTCTCCGATTCGTCAAGCCTTCCCTGCTCGAGCAGCGCGCGGCCGAGCACCAAGCGCGCGTTGCCGATCTCGTCGAGCATGTCTTCGCGCTCGCCGACGATGTGCAGCGCATGCAGCGCCTGCTCTTCGGCCTTGCGCGGGTCGCCGGTGCGCAGATGCACCTGCGCGAGGGACGAGACGGCGGTTGCCGCGTCTTGCTCGCGGCCGACTTCGAGCGCAACCGCGAACGCGCTCTTCAGATGGGCGATCGCCTGGTCGGGCTTGCCGAGCAGGAACTCGAGGCCGCCGAGGTTGTTCAGCAGCCGGCCGACGTTGCCGCGGTCGGCGAGGTGCTCGTACTGCGCCTTCGCCTTCTCGGCGTACGTGCGCGCCTGCACCCAGTGCCCGTCGCGCTCGGCCAGCACGGAAGCCTGGAAATACGCCTCGCCGAGCGCGCGAGGATCGTGCAGCGCCTCGGCCAGCTCGAGCGCGCGCTCGACGTCCTCACGCGCAGCCTCGTAGTCGCGCTGGCGGCGGTAGCAACGAGAACGCCAGCTGAAGATGTTGAGCCGGAGCTCGTCGGACGGGAGCCCCGAACGCTCGCCGAGCACAAGCGCCTCGTTGAAGAGGGCGATTGCCGTGGACACGCTGGAGAGCAGCCAGCGGCACACACCGAGGCGATAGAGAATGTCGGCGCGGTCGAGGTCGGTGAACTCGTCACCCTCGGCGAGGGCACGCGCCTGCGTGAGCAGCTCGAGTGCGCCGCGCTGATCGCCGTGGTGCGCAAGCGCCATCGCCTCGCCGGCGAGAACGCGCACGTGCAGCTGGTCGGAGCCGGTCGCTAGGACCGACGACAGCGCGCGGTGGTACTCCTCGATCGCTTCGTCGAACGCGTGCTCACCGGTGAGCGCATCTGCGCGCGCGAGGATTGCCTCCGCCTTCGCGCGCTCGTCGGTGGAGACGCCGCTCGCGAGGTAGCCCACGTCGACGCCGAGGCGCAGCGCGAGCCAGTCGATCGTCTCCTGCGTCGGCCGCGTCTTGCCGCGCTCGATCTGCGAGATGTACTCCTTGGAGAAGCGATCGCCTGCGAGCTCGGACTGCGTAAGCCCGGCCGCGACGCGCAACTGCCGCAAGCGCTCGCCGAGCCGCGGCGCGCGCGGTACGGCGACGGCCTTCTGCACCCGTTCGACGTGAGCGGACATCCGAAAGAAGTGTGCCCGATGCTTCACCCGATTGCAATTGACTCTTTCGGACATTCACCCAAAAGGGGCATGTTCAAGCGGGTTTTGAGTGAAGTAACCCCTTCGCCAATCACTTGACCGAGCTACTTGACAAGGCTCCAAAACGGCCGTACAGTGCGGACACCTTGCACCGGCCGGACGCCCGGTCTGTGTAGGGGGAGCGCCAGAGGCGTGAATCCGGAGGCAGTGGCTGGGCCGCAGAGCCAACTTCCGGAAGCGCCCAGCCGGCGCCCCGCCTGACCAAGGTGAGTTCCGGGAGCCGCAGCCGGAACTCCACAAGGGGGGAAGCAGGGCCGGAGCCGCAGCCGGCCCTGCTTGCTTCCTGCGTTCATTTCCGAAGTTCCGCAGGTGCCTTTGATCTGGCCTATCCGGTGAGCTGGCGGCTTTGCCGACTGCTCACTCGGTAACTACCCAGGTGCCTTTGATCTGGTCTATCCGGTGAGCTGGCGGCTTTGCCGACTGCTCACTCGGTAACTACTCAGTCACCCAACATCCAGCGCCGGCGCTCGGTGCGGACGCGCTGGAGGTCGTCGCCGAGCAGGCCGCCGAGCCGCTGGTCGACGGTGGCGAGCAGCCCGCTCGCGACGAAGATCCACGCCTCCGCGACCGGGTCGCGGTCGGCGAGGACGTCGCCGAGCTTCTGGCCGCGGCGGATCACGTCGGCGAAGTAGTCGTGCACGTCACGAATCTGGTCGCGCAACGCAGCCGCGATCACCTCGTCCTCGGGCGCCACGGAGAGCGCCTGGATCCACAGGTCGACCAGGCGGATGCGCTCTTGCGACTTCATGTACGCGTCGGCGATGGCGCCGAGGCAGCTGTGCGGGTCGGCGGCGATCGCCGTCTCGGCGGCCTCGCGCAGCCGCCGCCACGACTCGTCGAGGCACGCGAGGTAGAGGTCGCGCTTCGACCCGAAGTGGCGGTAGAGGATCGGCTCCGAGATGCCCGAGGCCCGCGCGATCTCCGCGGTGGTCGAACCCCGGTAGCTGCGCTCGCCGAAGACGCGGCAGGCGGCAAGCAGCACGTCCTGCCGACGCTCTTCGGCGGTAAGCCGACGCTTGGTTTGCGTCTTTGGCTCCGTCGAGCCTACGCCCTGTGTCACGCAGCCTCCGCCAGCTGACCGCTCGCCTCACTCACGTGCTGACCGGCGTGCGTGCGGATCGCGAGTGTGGCGACGATCGCCCCCGCGAGCGCGATCGCGGACGCGACGCGCAGGCTGTCGTGGAAGCCGTGCAGGAACGCGACCGGCTGCGAGTCGCCGTTCGCGGCCGAGCTTGCGGCGACGTGCGCGACGATCGCGCCCATCACGGCGATCCCGAGCGAGCCGCCGACCTGCCGCATCGAGTTCAGCACCGCGGAGCCGACGCCGGCCTTGTCGACGGCGACCGAGCTCATCGCGGCCGCAGTCACCGGCGTCATCGTGATGCCCATCCCGACGCCGCCGATCACCAGGCCTGGCAGCAGATGCCAGAACGTCGTGTGCGCGCCGAGGCTCGAGTAGTAGAAGAGCATCGCCGACAGCAGCACCATCCCGATGCCGACGAACCACCGTGAGCCGAACCGGTCGGACAGCCGGCCCGCGTTCGGCGCGACGAGGATGACCAGCACCGTCATCGGCAGGAACGTCGCGCCGGACTTCACCGGCGAGTAGTGCACGACGTTCTGCATGTACAGCGTCAGGTAGAGGAAGGTGCCGAACATCGCGAGACCGACGAAGAGCATCGCCGTGTTCGCGCCGCTGAACGTGCGGTTGCGGAAGAGCGAGAGATCGAGCATCGGCACGCGCTGACGATGCTCGAGGAAGAAGAAGACGACGAGCGCCACGATCGCGATGCCGAACGCGGCGAGGATGCGCGCCGAGCCCCAGCCGTAGTTGTTCGCCTCGATGAAGCCATAGGTGAGCGCGAACAGGCCGACGGCCGAGGTCGCGAGACCGGGGATGTCAGGCCGCTGGTTAAGCGACTGGTCGCGCGACTCTTCGATCAAAAGCGGCGCGGTGAGCAGGCCGACGACGCCGATCGGGATGTTGATGAAGAAGATCCAGTGCCAGTTGATGTGCTCGGTGAGCAGGCCGCCGACGAGCGGGCCGATCGCGAGGGCCATCGCCGACACGCCCGCCCAGATGCCGATTGCCTTGCCGCGCTCGCGCGGCGCGAAGGTCGCGGTGATGATCGACAGCGTCGCCGGGTTCATCAGCGCGCCGCCGAGACCCTGCACCACGCGCGAGCCGATCAGGAAGCCGCCGCTCGTCGCGAGACCACACGCAAGCGATGCGCCCGTGAAGATGACGAGGCCCACCATGAAGATGAGGCGCCGGCCGAGCAGGTCGGCGAGCTTGCCGCCGGTGAGCATGAACGCGGCGAACGTGAGCGCGTAACCGGCGACAACCCACTCGAGGTCGGCCAGCTGCAGATGCAGCGAGCGCTGCATCGACGGCAGCGCGACATTCACCACCGTGTTGTCGAGCATGATCATGAACAGCCCGACCGCTACGGCCGCGAGCGTCCACCACTTCTTGTTCTCGTCGGTAATCAGGCGCTGCCTCATCCGGCGTGGTCCCCTCTCCTTGAAGTTAGCGAGAGCTAACTTAGCAGACACTAACCGTCGCGCGCGTGCCTTCCGCCAGCTGGTGGCGGCCGGTCGCGGTGGTGCCGGCGGTGTCGAGCTCGAGCCGGTGGCGGCCGAGGAGCGCAGGCAGCAGCGCGGTCAGCGTGGTGAGCGCGAACGAGTCGCCGAGGCAGCGGCGCTCGCCGATGCCGAAGGCGAGATAGGCGAGCTTGTCGGGACGCGTGCCGAGCCAGCGGTCGGGGCTGAGAGCGTCCGGCTCGTCGTAGAAGCGCGGGCTGCGGCTGATCGCGTTCACGTTCAGGACGACGCGCGTCATCGCCGGGACGCGTTCGCCCGCCACGTCCGTGTCGACAGTCGCGGCGCGCGTGATGCGCGGGTTCGTCGGATGCAGCCGCGTCACCTCTCGCACGAACGCGAGCGTGCGGGTGAGGTCGGGCCACTCGGCGCGGAGACGTTCCGCTTCGACAGGTTCGTCGGCAAAGGAGAAAAGCAGCCAGCCGGCCGTCTGCGTCAACGGGCCGACGGCGCCGAGCAGTAGCTCGGGCACAAACTCGTCGCCCGCGTCGAGCTCGCTCGGCTGCGAGCGATCGGCGTTCGCGAGGAGCTGGGCCGCGACGCTCTCGAGCTGCGCGAGCATCTGCACGCGGCGCAGGTTGTAGGAACTGAAGCGGCTCGCCGGCAGCACACGCGGTGCGTTGTCGAACCAGCGCAGCACTCCCTCGAAGTTTTGTTGGGAAGCACTGTCGAGGTCGCTGGCGAACGCACCGCGAACAGCAGCCGCGATCGACAAGCGCCGCAGCAGAGGCATCAGCTCGACAACGCTGCCGTCGCCCCAGTTCGCCGTCTCGGCCGCGACGGCCGCACGAACTGCAGCCGCACCGGCGTCGTCGCGCGCAGCAAGCCCGTTGGTGAGCGCGCGACGGAACGCCGTCACATCTGTAGAGGGCGGAAGTTCAGCCTGCGGCGGTCCGGTGTGAATCGCCTGCGAGCGCGGCTTCACCAGCTCCGCGCTCCGCGCGACGAGCACCTCGTGCACCTGCTCGGCGCCGTTCACGAGCAGGAACCGCTGCTTGCCCGCCTCGACCCAAACCACGTCGCCCTGCCTCGCCAGGTCAGCGAAGACCTGCTCGAAATCGGCGCGCAGCGCCTTCACGGAAACACGAACGACGGGGGCTCCCATCAGCCGAGACTAAATTGTCCGCGTGGAAGTCGTATGGCGGCCGGACGAGGCGGCGATCGAGCGGGCGAACGCGACGCGGCTCGTACGGCGCGCGGGCGCGCGTGACTACCGCGACCTGGTGCGCCGGTCGGCCGAGGATCCGGCGTGGTTCTGGCCGCTCGCGGTCGAGGACATGGGGCTCGAGTTCTCGACGCCGTGGGAGCGCGTCTTCGACGACTCGCGCGGCCCGGAGTGGACGACGTGGTTCGTCGGCGGCAAGGTGTCGATCGCGCATAACTGCGTGCATCGCTGGGCTGCTTCGACTCCCGATGCAGTCGCAGCGGTCGGGCTGGCCGAAGACGGCGCACGCCGCGAGCTGACGTTCGCCGAGCTGTCGCGCGACGTGACACGCCTCGCCGAGAAGCTCGCGTCACTCGGAGTTGGTGAGGGCGACCGCGTCGCGATCTATCTGCCGATGTCGCCGGAGGTCGCCGTCGCGTCGCATGCGATTGCCCACCTCGGCGCGATTCAGGTGCCGGTCTTCTCCGGCTTCGCCGCCCCCGCGGTTGCGCAGCGCTTGCAGGCGAGCGACGCCAAGGTCGTGATCACGCAGGAGCTCTCGTCACGCCGCGGCAAAGCAGTGCCGATGCTCGACGTCGTCCGCGAGACGGGCGTCGACGTGCAGGTCGTGCTCGCACCGTTCGAGCTCGACGAGTTTCCCGGCGAGCTGCCGGCGCTTGAAGTCGACTCGGAGACGCCGTACTTGCTCACGTACACGTCGGGCACCACAGGAAAGCCGAAGGGTGTCGTGCATGTGCAGGGCGGCTTCCTCGTGTCGATCGCGCGCGAAGTCTGTTACCAGGCCGACGTGCACGCAGGTGACGTCGTGCACTTCGCCACCGACATGGGCTGGATCATGGGGCCGTGGACGGTTGTCGGCGTCGGTGCGCTCGGCGGCACGATCGTCTTCCGCGAAGGCGCGCCCGACTGGCCGTCACCGTTCTCGCTGTGGGAGACGGTCGAGCAGGAACGCGTCACCTCGCTCGGCCTGTCACCGACACTCGCGCGCGCGTTGATCCCGCACGGCGATCCCGCGAACGACCTGTCGTCGCTGCGCACGTTCGTCACGACGGGCGAGCCGTGGAACCCCGAGCCGTACCGCTGGCTGTCGGAGAATGTCGGCGGATCGCGTGTGCCGATCATCAACTGCAGCGGCGG
Organism: Gaiellaceae bacterium; assembly: GCA_036278975.1. GTDB lineage: Bacteria > Actinomycetota > Thermoleophilia > Gaiellales > Gaiellaceae > PALSA-600. Next base: position 3,951 of record DASUKC010000050.1, on the reverse strand, counting down.
CACGGAGATCGGCGCGTGCTTCCTCTCGCCGGCGCCGGTCGAGCCGATCAAGGCGTGCTCACTCGGCGGTCCTGCGCTCGGCATGGCGATGGACGTCGTCGACGCGGAAGGCCGATCGCTCGTCGGCACCGGCGAGGTCGGCGAGCTCGTCTGCCGCAAGCCGTTCCCCGGCATGACACGCGGCTTCTGGCACGACACCGACAACAAGTACATCGAGGCTTACTGGTCGCGCATTCCCGGTGTGTGGGTGCACGGCGACTGGGCATCCGTCGACGAGGACGGCTTCTGGTTCCTGCACGGCCGCTCCGACGACACGCTCAACATCGCAGGCAAGCGCGTCGGGCCGGCGGAGCTCGAGTCAGCCGCGGTCGGCCATCCCGCGGTGCGCGAAGCCGCGGCGATCGGCGTGCCGCATCCGGTGAAGGGCGAGACGGCGTGGATCTTCTGCTGCCTCGTGCCCGGCGCGAATGTGACGGAGGACGAGATCGCCGCACACGTTGCGGCAGACCTCGGCAAGGCGTTCAAACCCGAGCGCATCCTCTTCGTCGACGCGCTGCCGAAGACGCGGTCCGCGAAGATCGTGCGGCGTGCCGTGCGCGCGAAAGCGCTCGGCCAGGATCCCGGCGACCTGTCATCACTCGAGAACCCGGAGGCGTTGGACATGATCGAGGCTGCACTTGGCTAAAGCGGTTGTCACCGGTGGCGGGCGGGGAATCGGCGCGAACATCGCGCGCTCGCTCGCGGGCGACGGCTGGGATGTCGTCGTCACTGCGCGCACACGCGAGCAGATCGATGCGGTCGCGCAGGAGATCGGCGGCACGGCGATCGTCATGGACGCCGCCGACCCCGCGTCGATCAAGCACGCGTTCGAGGAGATCGGCACGCTCGACTTCCTCGCCGCGAACGCGGGCACGGCGACCGGCACGCTCGAGCAGGTGATTGCCGTGAATGTGTTCGGCGTCGCGCGCTGCGTCGAGGAGGCGCTCGAAAGAAACGTGCAGCGCATCGTGATCACGGGCAGCGGCTCGTCGTACTTGCCAGGGAGTAGCGACCTCGCATACGGCCCCTCGAAGGCGGCGGTCGGCCGCTACGCCGAGAACCTGAACAACGCCGTCGACATTCCGGTGTTCGTGTTCTCGCCGGGGCTCGTGCAGACCGAGATGACGTCGTCGTTCCCGCGCGACCTGCCGTGGACGCCGCCCGAGCTCGCGCCTGAGCTGGTGCGCAAGCTCGCAACCGGGAAGTACGACGCACTCGCCGGCCGCTACATCCACGCGGAGCACGACGACATCGACGACCTGCTCGCGCGCGCCGACGAGATTCGCGAGAACGACCTGAACAGCATTCGCTTAAGGCGATGAAGACGCTCGTCTGCTTCGGGGACTCGAACACGTGGGGCTATGTCGCCGGCAGCGACCGCGGCCGTTATCCGCGCGAGCAGCGTTGGCCGGTGCAACTCGCGACGCTGCTCGGAGACGAGTGGGAGGTCATCTCCGAAGGACTGAACGGACGCACGGCGACGGTCGAACGTCCCGACCGCGAAGGCGGCAGCGGTCTGCCGTATCTCGTGCCATGCCTGCGCTCGCATCAGCCCGTCGACGTCGTCGTCATCTATCTCGGGACGAACGACGTGAACTTCATGACCGAGGGAATGGTCGCCGCGTCGGTCGAACGGCTGCACAAGATCGCGCGCAACTCCGAGGCGGGCGCGGCCTACGGCGCGCCGAACGTGCTCGCCGTGTGTCCACCTCCGTTCGCCGGGTTTGCGCTCGGGCCGTTCTTCGCCGCGGAGGTGACGTGCCCCGTGGTCGACCTCGACGGCGTCACGTCGTATCCGATCATCGGCGACGACGTCGAGCATCTCGACGCCGACGGTCACGCCGCTGTTGCGCGCGCCGTCGCGGATCGCGTGCGCGCGCTCGGCTGGTGAGCGGTCGCGTCTTTCGTTCGTCGCGTCGCGTTCGCCTCTCGGAGACCGACGCGACGGGCCGCCTGCGTCTCGACGCGATCGCGTGTTACCTGCAGGACGTTGCGTCGGACGACTGGAACGATGCCGGCTTCGAGTCGAGCGACAGCGTGTGGGTCGTGCGCAAGACGTCGATCGACGTTCACGCGCCGATCGCCGGAAGCAACGTCGAGCTAGAGACGTGGTGCAGCGGCGTTGCCGCGGCGGCCGCGTCGCGGCGCTATTCGCTGCGCGGCGACGGCGGCGGACAGATCGAGGCGGAGAGCGTTTGGGTGCATCTCGACCGCGAGCTGCAGCCGGTGCGGTTGCCGGAGAGCTTCCGCGAGACGTTCGGGCCGTCCGCCGAGGGTCACGGCGTCGTCACGCGGTTCTCGCTCCCCGCACCGCCCGCAATCCCGGGTGAACGCTGGGCACTACGCCGGTCGGATGAGGACCGCTTGGGACATGTCAATAACGCCGTCTACTGGGTGCCGGTCGAGGACGCGTGGGGCGCCACGGTTCGGCACGCGGAGCTGGAGTACCGCAAGCCCGTCGACGTGAGCGAGCCTGCCGAGCTCGTGCGCGACGGCAACAGCCTCTGGATCGTGGTCGGCGGCGAGGTGCGCGCCGCCGCGGCCGCGATACTGCGCCGGTGAAGAAGCCCGACCAGATCCGTGCCGTGCTGATCGCGCTGCTCGTCGTCGCGGCCGTATTGAGCGTGGTCGGCAACAAGCTGAACGAGCCGTGGATCGGCTGGGTCGGGTTCATGGCCTTCCTCTGCGGGGTCGTGCTGTACTTCGACTGGCGCCGCCGGCTGCGCGCGGGCCGTCGCGGTAGGTAGAGTTTTCGACCGAGAGGCGAAAACTCATGAAAATCGCGCTCGCACAGACAAATAGCGTCGTCGGCGACCTCGAAGGGAACGCCGCGCGAATCGCCGAGCTGACCGTCGCGGCGCGGGACGCGGGCGCCGACCTCGTCCTCTTCCCCGAGCTTGCGGTCACCGGCTACCCACCCGAAGACCTGCTCCTCCGCCCCGGCTTCCTGCGCGCCGCGCGGCGCACCGTCGACGAGCTCGCGGCGGCGACACACGGCGTCACCGTTCTGGTCGGTGCGCCCCACTTTGACGGCGGCCTCTACAACGCAGCCTTCGTGTTGCGCGACGGTGCGGTCGAAACGATCTACCGGAAGCATCACCTCCCGAACTACGGCGTCTTCGACGAAGACCGCTACTTCACGTCGGGCGACGACCAGGTGCTCGTCGACGTCGCGGGCACGCGCGTCGGGGTGACGGTGTGCGAGGACATCTGGATTCCAGGGCCGCCTGCATCCGAGCTCGGCGCTGCCGGCGCGCAGTTCGTCGCGAACATCTCAGCCTCGCCGTTCCACGTCGGCAAGGACAGGGAGCGCGAGGACATCGTGCGCCGATCCGCGCGCGAGAACGGCGTGCCGGTGGCGTTGTGCAACACGGTCGGTGCGCAAGACGAGCTTGTCTTCGACGGGAACTCGGTGGTGATCGCGCCGGACGGCGAGGTGCTGGCGCGCGCCGCCGGGTTCGAAGAGGAGCTGCTGGTGGTCGAACTCGGTGCGCACGGTTCGATAGCGCCGCAGCTCGACGATCTCGAGCAGATGCGATTGGCGCTCGAGCTGGGACTGCACGACTACGTCGATAAGAACGGCTTCGGCGACGTCGTCGTCAGCGTGTCGGGCGGCATCGACTCCGCGCTTGTCGTCGCGCTCTGCGCCGAGGCGCTCGGGCCGGAGCGCGTGCACGGCGTGACGATGCCGTCGCGCTATTCATCCGCGGGAACCCGGGGAGACGCTTGGAAGCTCGGCGAGTCGCTCGGCATCGACTTTCGCGAGTTGCCGATCGAGCCGATCGTCGAGTCGTACACCGGCGCGCTCGCGGAAGTGTTCGCAGGGCGTAACGCGGATCTCACCGAGGAGAACCTGCAGGCGCGTATCCGCGGCACGCTGCTCATGGCGCTGTCGAACAAGTTCGGCTGGCT
>DASUKC010000049.1:0-3172 GCA_036278975.1 Gaiellaceae bacterium | reverse complement strand
CCGTAGCGCGTCTCGTGGATCGACTTCACCCAGCCGACCGTCTCGGCCTGCATCACCGCACGCGCATTCGCGACCCACGGGAACACGCCGACTGCGACGTCGTCGCCGTACTGCTCGCGCGCCTGCGCCTCCGTCAACCCGACGCCGGCAACTTCCGGGTCGGTGTAGATGGGGCGCGGTACGGCGCGGTTGTCGACGATCGCGTCGTGGCCGCACGCGTTCTCCGCGGCGACCTCACCTTCACGGAACGCGGTGTGCGCGAGCTGCCAGTAGCCGGCGCAGTCGCCGACCGCATAGATGTGCGGCACGCTCGTGCGGCGGTGCTCGTCGGCGGCGATGCCCTTGCGCTTGTCGAACTGCACACCGGCGGCTTCGAGGCCGATGCCCTCGACGAGCGGGCCGCGGCCGACCGAGACGAGCATCAGGTCGCATTCGACCTTTTCGCCGTCGCCGAAGCTCACCGTCAACGCATTGCCTTTCTGCTCGACGCCCGTGCACTGCTTGCCGAGCTGCAACGCGATGCCGCGCTTCTCGAACGCCTTGCGCAATTCCTTCGCCGCGTCCGCGTCCTCCTGCGGAATCAGCGTGTCGAGCATCTCGATGATCGTGACCTCGGAGCCGAAGCGGTTGAAGATCGATGCGAACTCGCAGCCGATGATCCCGCCGCCGAGGATGACGAGGCGCTTCGGCACCTCCGACTGCGACAGCAGCCCGGTCGAGTCGACGCACAGGTCGGACTCGAGGCCCGGAATCGGCGGGCGCAGCGGGAAGCTGCCTGTTGCGACGATTGCCTGCTTGAAGGTGATGTCCTCGCCACCTTCGACGGCGATCGTGTTCGCGTCCTTGAACGTGCCGGTGCCCTTCACCCACTCGACGCCGTTCGCCTTGAACAGGCCGGCGACGCCCGACGTCATCTGCTTGACGACGCCGCGCTTCCACTCGTTCGCCGCACCGAAGTCGAGCTTCGTGTCTTTCACGTCGATGCCGAGCTTCGAAAAGTTCTCGTTCGCTTGGTGCAGGAAGTGCGCGGTTTGCACCCACGCCTTCGTCGGGATGCAGCCCACGCGCAGGCACGTGCCGCCGAGCTCGGGCTCCTTCTCGATGCACGCGACCTTCGCGCCCAGCTGGGCGGCGCGAATCGCGGCCGTGTATCCGCCCGGGCCTCCGCCCAGGACTGCAATGTCGAATTCCATGCCGGCGATGGTATCGACGCTTGTTACGCGGCCGTCGCCGTGATGATCCAGGCCGACGAGTCGAGAATCACGCCGTCGCTCGTTTCGTATGGCGCGAGCGCCTCCCGCAAAAGCGCCTCCAGCTTCGGCCGGATCGCGGGCCCGTCGTCGCCGGCGAAGCGGTAGGCCTCGGCGGCCGGGCCGAGCGCGAGGTTCATCTCGACCGCCTGCTCGACGTCGCGTCCGATGAAGAGCGGCATGTCGAAGCGGTGGAACGAGATCTCGTCGAACCCGGCGGCGCGCAGCTGCACGCTCACCGTGTCGGCGCCTGCCATCGAGAACGGGCCGGGGCCGCAGTGTGCTTCGTCGACCGTCTCGTCCTGCTCGGGGAGCAGCGGCTTCACGACCTGCTCGGCGACGTACAGCCACGGGTTCTCCTCGCGGCGGCGCCAGACGACGATGCACAGCCTGCCGTCGTCCGCGAGCGCATTCCGCACGTTGCGCATCGCCGCGACGGGGTTGTCGAAGAACATCGTCCCGAAACGCGCGAACGCGTAGTCGAACTGCTCTTCGAACGGCGCCGCCTGGACGTCCTTCACCGCGAAGTGCAGGTTCGGCAGCGTCGCCTCGGATTCAGCGACCTCGACGAAGCGCGGCGCGATGTCGACACCGAGCGCCGAACCGGCCGGCCCGACGAGCTCCGCGAGTTGCGTCGTGCTGTCGCCGAAGCCGCAGCCGATGTCGACGACGCGGGCGCCTTCGGCGGGCGGGAAGCGACGCATCGCTTCGATCCCAAAGGCGCCGAGCCCTTCCACGATCTGTTCGCGAAAGCGAAGGAAGCGGTCGAACAGCACACCGTCCCACGCGCGCTGCGACTCCTCGTTCTCAGGAAGTACCTCCGCTCCGGCGCCGGCAAAGCCGGCGCCATTGCTCTTAGGCGACTCCGTCGAGCCTACGTCGCGTGTCACGTGCCGAATGTTACGACGAGCTTCCCGAACTTTCCAGCCGCCGCGAACCGCTCGTAGGCGTCCGTCGCTCGCTCGAGGGAGAACGCTGCCTCGACCGGCACCTGGAACCGCTCCAGGTCGAGTGTTGCGAGCCGGTGGATCACCTTCACTTTCTCGTCCGCGCTGCGGGAGCGCAACGTCGACGACGAGATGCGACCGCGCGTGCGCATCAACAAGCCGAAGTCGATCTCCGCGCGCCGCCCGGCGCTCATTCCGATCACGACGACCCTGCCGCGCTGCGCGAGCAGCTCGAGATTGCGCGCGAGGTTGTCGCCACCGACCAGCTCGAGGATCACGTCGTACTCGCCCGCCACATCGATATCCGCGCCGAGCTCGCGCAGCTCGTCGTGGTGGTGGCGCGCGTTGGCGGTGACCTTTGCGCCGGCAGCAACCCCGAGTTGCACGGCTGCGACGCCGACGCCGCCGGTGGCGCCGTTCACGAGCAGCCGTTCGCCTGCCTGAAGCTGCGCCTGCGTGAAGAGCGCATCGTGCGCGGTGCAGAACGCCTCCATGAAGCCACCCGCCTGCGTCCAGTCGAGGCTCGCCGGCACGTCGAGCACATGACGCTCGTCGACGACAACCAGCTCGGCCTGCCCGCCGCCGCCGAGCAGCGCCATCACCCGTCGGCCGTCGCTGGTCTCGCCCGCGCATTCGAGCCCGGGGATATCGGGCGGCGAGCCTTCCGGCGCCGGATAGTGGCCGGCGACCTGCGCAAGGTCGGCGTTGTTGATGCCGGCGGCGCGCACGCGGATCAGTAGCTGGCCCGCACCGGCGACCGGATCGGGGCGCTCTTCGACGACGAGGCTCCCGTCCTTGATCGTCGCGGCTTTCATCGCAGGCATGCTACGGCCGTGAAGCTCGAAGGCGTCCACCACGTCACGTGCATCACCGGCGACGCGCCGGGCAACGTCGAGTACTACGCAGGCGTGCTCGGGCTGCGGCTCGTCAAGAAGACGGTCAACCAGGATGACCCGACCGTCTACCACCTCTTCT
>DASUKC010000048.1:0-4381 GCA_036278975.1 Gaiellaceae bacterium | reverse complement strand
GAGCCTGTTCGAGCGCGGCGACGAGTCGCTGTACGCGGCGAAGCACACCGCTCACAACGGCGGCGGCCTGGCCGCCGCCGGCGACTAAGAACTCGTTTCGGAATGACCACGCGCTGACCGGGCGCGATGGTCGAGTGCGAGACAAGGACGCAGGGAGCGCGAATAGCAGCGCTATTTGCGCGACCGAGGACGCAGGATCGCGCCGACCAGCGCGGTCGGGCACCCGTGCTTCATTTCGATGCGAGTTCTGACATGGAGCAAACGGTCAAGGGGCGGTTGGTAGACGGGTTGTCCTCTCGGCCTTGAGCAGCGGAGCGTCCGGAGCAGCGACGGTGGATCAGACTGACATTCGCCGGTCGGGACGGCATGACTGGTGTCCGTCGGGAGCTGCCTCGGTCTAAGGTCGCGGGTCACTGGCGGGCGGTGCCGCATAGAGCTCTCGAGGGTTCTCCGTGTGGTCGGACGCATCCGCTGCTGAAGGCCGAGAGGCTGGATCGGTCAGGTGCTCCTGAGCGGTTGCTCGGTGGCGATCGCCCAGATGAAGCCGGCCAGCTCGCGGGCGCAGGCGACGACGATCTTCTGGTGCGGCTTGCCGCGGCCCGCCATTCGCTGCCAGCGCTGATAGAGCCGTTGCTGGCAGCGCCAGGTGCGCTCGATCACTACCGCGTCTTGGTCGCGTTGGCGGCGGGCGAGTTCGTAGCCGACCTTCGGCCGGCGGCGTGCGTGCCAGGCCGCTTCGACCAAGAGTCGACGGACGTGGCTGTTGCCGACCTTGGTGATCGAGCCTTGCCGGCGGTACTCGCCCGAGCTGTGCTCGGAGGGGACGAGGCCGACGAAGGCCATGAACTCCTCCGCACTGCGGAAGCGGCTGAAGTCGCCGATCTCGGCCACGAGTCCGAGCGCGCTCAGCGTGTCGATGCCGCGCAGGCAGCGCAGCCGAGCGACCAGCTCACGCCACGGTCCCTGCGCGGCGGTCTCGCGGATCGCTCGCTCGAGCCGCTCGATGCGGGCGTCGACGAGGTCGACCGCGTGCAGGTAGCTGTCGAAGGTGAGCTGCTCGGCGACAAACGCGAACCGCTGCTCGGACAGCCACTTGCGCCGCGTCACCGTCCAGGCGCTGGTCGGCAGCAGCCTGCCGTGGCGCAGACAGAACTTCGAGAGGCGGTGCCGGTCGCGCATCCGATCAAGCCGCGCGTCCTCACGCGCACGCACGAGATCGCGCGCCGCCTCCAGCTCCCGGGTCGGGACGTGGATCGGCTCGAGCAGACCGCCCGCGAACAGACGCGCCAGCTTGCGCGCATCGCGCGGGTCGGTCTTGATCCGGTCACCCGGCCGCTGCGGCACCAACCCCGGCGCGACGACCGCGCAGTCGATCCCCGACTCGACGAGATGCCGGTAGAGACCAAAGCCCGTCGGGCCCGCCTCGTAGCAGCAGCGCACCGCCGGCCAGCGCCGCAGCGCGCGCTCGACCGCCTCCTCGTCGTAGGGCAACGTCCCCTCCTCCAGCAGCTCATCCGCGCGGACCGCTGCCAGCCGGACCGAGCGAGCATGCACGTCCAGCCCCACCGTTACCGTCGTAGACTCGACCATGGTCGGCGACCTCCGTATGTGGCTCTACCGGACCCACTCCGGCAACCCACGACATATGCGTAGGCGCCGACCACTCTCCGCCGACGATCGGACGCCGCAGCCCTCGAGGCTACGGCTCCATCCTGTCTAAGTAACGCTTGTCAGGCGCTCGGCCAGATCGGGTGGCGGGGTGAACACCATCCGCCTGCCAACACGCCGCTGGTTGAGCAGACCTCGGTCCGCGAGTTCCGAAAGATCGCGTCTACTAGTTTCGTGAGTAACGTCGTGACTCGTCGCATGCGATACGAACGTGTACGACCTATCGAGATTGGCTCGTATTGCGTTGCTCAGAAGCGCCAGCTGACGATGGTTGAAGGCACCCGCGCTCGTCTTGAGTGCGTTCTCGACATCGGCTAGCTCGCGTGTCTTCCGCCGAAGGTACTTCTGCATCTCGTCGACCGCGCGCAACATGACCTCGAGGTTGTAGATGATGAAGTACGTCACGTCGCGGTCGTCTGTCTCTGTGAGTAGAAACGCGCGCGCGTACTTCGACTGCGCTTTTCGCAAGATCGATGAGATCGAGAGGTACTCAACTAGCCAATAGCCCTGTGTTCTCATCGACCAGTAGAAGAGTGCGCGCGCGGTCCGCCCGTTGCCGTCCTCAAACGGATGGTCGTACGCGAGGAAGAAGTGGAGCAGGATCGCTCTTATCACCGGATGCATGAACTGGTCCGGGTCGTTCGCGCCGTTGGCGAATTCGCAGAGCATTTCGAGACGTTCCGGGAGTTGTTCTGCGGGCGGCGGACTATGAACGAGCGAGCCGTCTTGTACGTCGTAGACAGCCGCGCGTTCTTCATCGACGGTCTGCAGCCTCCCGCTTCCGTCACTCTTCGGATCGTCGAGCGTCCCTTCGGTGAGGATGCGCTGAAGTTCAATCACCACGTTCGGCGTGAGTGTTTGTTGGTCACGCATGAACTGCAGCGCGCGATAGTTGTTCAAGATCATGCGTTCGCTGCGGCTGCGCGGCTCGCGTCCTGTTCGAAGCAGTTCCTTCGCAACTTTGCGCGAGGTCGTCGCTCCTTCTAGCTGACTCGATCGAATCGCCTCCTCCATGAGCGAGTTGACGAGGTAGTGCTGTCGCGCCTGGTCGTCATCGGTGACGACGCGGGGCATCGCGATCTGCCGACCACACTTCTGGTCGACTTGATGCAGCGCCGACAAAACCTCGTCGGGCATCGCGTAAACGAAAGGTGCTCCTTCGGCATCGGTATGCGGGAGCTCGCGAAGCAGAGCGTTGCGCTTCCATTTGATCGACCACCACCATTGGTCGTTGGTGATGTCGTTCGGCGGCTCGAGATGCCGGATCTTGTCCCAGTGGTCGTAACTCTTTCGAGGGGGTGCAGAGATCACACGCGCAAGGCCCTCCGGACCCTCCCCCGCCATCTTTTGGAGGATTTCCCCTAGATCGGGAGGCTTGGCAACGTACACGACTTACTCCTATCTGATCTCCACAGAACTCCACACGTGTGGAGACGTATCACAACTCCACACATGTGGAGACGTGTGGAATAAGTGTGGAGTTGTCACCGGCCGGCCTTTACGAAAGCCTTACTCGAGGCGAGGTGGATCTTCGGACCCGGCGGGGAACATGGCGCGGAATGCGGAGACTCCTCTTCGTCGCCCTCCTGATCGCTGCGTTCTGGCCGTCGGCCGCGAACGCCGCCGTCCCGTGCCGCAACCGGATCTACAACGACTGGTACGGCGACGGGAAGATCGCGACGACGTACCCGATCGCCTGCTACCGCGACGCGCTCGCACACGTCCACAACGACGCGCGCATCTACTCGAGCCTCGTCGACGACATCAAGTCGGCGATGCAGGGCGCGCTCGAGCGGCAGCGGGGCGCGAAGGCGGTGCCGTCGCAGGTCGGTCGCGGGCTGACGTCCGTCTCCGACACGACGTCGACCGTCGCTCCGCGCGGCGCCGTGAAGGCGAAGCACATCACGCTGCACCCGTCCACGGCGAAGGCGCAGAGGAGCTCGCGGCGCGTCTCCGTCGGCCCGACCTCGTCGAGCAGCGGCGGCGGGATCCCGACGCCGATCCTCGTGCTCGGCGCGCTCGCGCTTCTCCTCGCTGCGATCGGCGCCGCGGGCACCGGCCTCCGCCGGTACCGCCGCCGCTAGAGAATCGGCACGAGCCGGCGGATGCGCGCGCGTTCCGCCGGCAGGTAGAAGCCGGCCAGCGCGAGCCCGAGCGGGTACGCGGCGACGAGCAGGAACGACGGCGCGAGCGAGAGGCTCGCTGCGCGCGCGGCGACGGTGAGGCCGACGGCGACGCCGACCGCGGTCAGGACGCGCCGCCACTGGTACGAGACGGGGTAGACGTGCTGCGCGTACAGCGTCATTCCGGCGAAGAGGACGACGTAGGCGGCGAGCGTCGAGATCGACGCGCCGACCATCCCCCAGCGCGGGATCAGCCAGAAGTTGAGGCCGACGTTCGCGGCCGCGCCGACGCCGGTGACGACCCAGTTCAACTGCGTCTTGCGTGCGCGGCCGCTCCCGATCGCGAGCACGGTGTAGCCGGCGTAGACGGCGCCGGCGAACGCGAGCAGCGCGACGCCCTTCTCGGCGCGGTGGTACTGCGAGGCCGTGAGCAGGTCCGTCCACCACGGTGCGAGCGCACCGAGCGCGAGCGCTACCCAGGATGCGAACGCGAGCAGGTACGTCAGCACGAACGCGTACGTCCGCCTCGCCTCGCGGTCGTCTTCGATCGAATAGGCGAACGCGGGCCACGCAGTGCGGAACGCAATCAT
>DASUKC010000047.1:0-29037 GCA_036278975.1 Gaiellaceae bacterium | reverse complement strand
CCGCACACCCGCGTCGCGCGCCGCGGCGCGCAGAGCGTCCGAGTGGTGCACGTAGTCGAACTCGCCGACGGTGGTGATACCTGCCAGCGCCATCTCGGCGTACGTCGCGCGCGCAAGCGCGTAGTAGTTGTCGGCATCGAGCTTCGCCGCAAGCGCGTACATCGTCTGCCGCCACTCCCAGAAATCGCCGCCCGCAGCGCGTCCGCGCAGCGCACGCTGGAACGCATGCGAGTGCGCGTTCGCGAAGCCCGGCAGCACGAGGCCGTGCAGCACGTCGCCCGACTGCGGTGCGTCGGTCACGACGCGTGTGATGACGCCGTTCTCGCACTCGACCAGCACACCATTCGCGATGCCGCCCGGCAGCCACGCGCGCTCGCACCAGTAGGTCAGCACGCAAGCTCCTTCAGCACGCGCGCGAGCGCGTCGACGGCGGCGAGGCAGTCCTCGCGCTCCGCGTGCTCGCCGGGCGCATGCGACACGCCGCTGCGATTGCGGACGAAGATCATCGAGCTCGGCACGCCGGCCATTTGCAGAATCGCCGCGTCGTGGCCCGCAGCCGTCGACATCAGCGGCGCGTCGAGCAGACCAGCGATCTTGTCGCGCAGTTCGACGTCGAAGGTGACCGTCGGCGTCCACGACTCGCGCACCGGCTCGCCGCCGACTGCAGCGACGATCGCCTCGACCGTCGCGTCGGCGGGGCCGCGCGCGTCGAGCCACGCGCGCACGAGTGACGCGATCGAGTTGGTGCTGTTCGGCTCGACGTGCAGGCGACCGAAGGTGGCGAGCCCACCGTGTGCTTCCGCAGCGTCACGCGCCGCAAGTGTCGCGCGCGCGAAGTCGAGCATCGCGTCGCGCCGCACGGCGAGCGGCGTTGTGCCTGCGTGGTTCGACTCGCCGAGGAAGTCGAAGCGAAAGCGGCCGTGCGGCCAGATCTCGGAAGCGACGCCGAGCGGAACGTCGAGGAACCGCCCCTGCTCGATATGAACTTCGACATACGCGGCGGGCAGCGGCCCAGGCCCGGGATCGTCGAGGTAGTCGCCGAGCACAACGCCGTCTGCGTCGCGCAATGACCGTGCTTCGGCCGGGTCGAGTTGTCCCGTCAGCAGCTTTGAGCCGAGACACGCGCGGCCGAAACGCGCGCCTTCTTCTTCGTTGAAGGCGACGACCGCGATCGAGCGCTGCGGCACGACTCCTTCGTCGCGCAATGCATCCACCGCGGCGAACGCACACACCACGCCGAGCGCGCCGTCGAAGGCGCCGCCGTCGACGACCGAGTCGAGGTGACTCCCGGTGACGACCGCGTCGCCGTCGTCTCCCCAGCGAGCCCACAGGTTGCCGTTGCGGTCCTGTTCGACCGCCAGCGCGCGCCGCTCCGCCTCGCGGCGAAACCAGTCGCGGGCCGCGAGCTCCGCAGGCGTCCACGGGAGACGGTTGGTTCCCGATGCGTCACGCCCGATCGCAGCGAGCGAGTCCCAAAGCCTGTCGAATTCAGCGGTCGCGGCAGTCACGCCGCGTACCCTAGACCCATGTTCGAAGGGGGTCATCGCGGTCTTATGAAGCCGCCCGACCGGCCAGACCGGCCGGCCGACCGGGCCGTGCGGCGGGCGAACCTCCGCCGCGTTCGCCGGCTCTTCATCCCGTACAAGCGGCGGCTGTCCTTCCTGCTCGTCCTGATCGTCGTGTCGGCGGCGATCGGCGTCGTGCCGGCGTTCCTGCTGAAGAGCATCCTCAACCGCGCGATCCCGCACGGCGACACGACGCTGCTCGCGTGGCTCGCCGGCGGCATGATCGCGGCGGCCGTGGTCGGCGGCGTGCTCGGCGTGATGCAGACGCTGCTCTCGAACCAGGTCGGGCAGCGCGTGATGCACGACCTGCGCGTCTCGGTGTTCGAGCATCTGCAGCGGCTGTCGTTCGCGTTCTTCACGCGCACGCGCACCGGCGAAGTGCAGTCGCGCATCGCCAACGACATCGGCGGTGTCGAGAACGTCGTCACGAACACGGCGACGTCGATCGTCTCCAACGTCACCACGGTTCTCGCCACCACCGTCGGCATGGTGCTGCTCGACTGGGAGCTCGCAGTGATCGCCTTCGCGCTCGTCCCGATCTTCACGTTCCTCACGCGGCGCGTCGGCCAGCAGCGGCGGAAGATCGCGAACAAGACGCAGCAGACCCTGGCGGAGATCGCGAACCTCGTTCAGGAGTCGCTGTCGATCTCGGGGATCTTGCTCGGGAAGACGATGGGCCGCACGGATGAACTTGCAAACAGGTTCAGGGTTGAATCGCAGCAGGTTGCAGATCTCGAGGTGCGGCAGCGCATGGCCGGCCGCTGGGTGATGGCGTCGATCCAGACGAGCTTCGCCGTGATGCCCGCCGCGATCTACTGGCTCGGCGGCCTCTCGCAGGCGAACGGCTGGCACGCAGTGTCGATCGGCACGCTCGTCTCGTTCACGACGCTGCAGACGCGACTGTTCTTCCCGATCGGGTCACTGCTCTCCGTGTCTCTCGACGTGCAGACGTCGCTCGCGCTCTTCGACCGCATCTTCGAATACCTCGACCAGCCCGTCGACATCGCCGAGAAAGAGGATGCGCTGCCGGAAGGGCATGCGGGCGACGTGGCGTTCGAGCACGTGTGGTTCCGCTACGAGGACACGTGGACGCTGCAGGACGTCGACTTCACCGTTCCGGCCGGCACGACGACGGCGCTCGTCGGCGAGACCGGCTCGGGCAAGACGACGGTCGGCTATCTCGTCGCGCGTCTCTACGACGTCGAGCGCGGCGCGGTAACGATCGACGGCACCGATGTGCGCGATCTCAGCTTCCGCGCGCTCACCGATCTCGTCGGCGTCGTCTCGCAGGAGACCTATCTCTTCCACGCGTCGGTGCGCGAGAACCTGCGCTTCGCGAAGCCGGATGCGACGGATGGTGAATTGGAGGAAGCGGCGAGGGCTGCTCGCATCCACGACTTGATCGCGTCGCTGCCCGAGGGGTACGACACCGTCGTCGGCGAGCGCGGCTACCGCTTCTCGGGAGGCGAGAAGCAGCGCATGGCCATCGCGCGAACGATCTTGCGCAACCCGCCGATCCTGCTGCTCGACGAAGCGACGAGCTCGCTCGACAACGCGACGGAGCGACTGGTGCAGGAAGCGCTCGATCGACTGTCGGAAGGCCGGACGACGATCGCGATCGCCCACCGTCTCTCGACGGTTCGCGACGCCGATCAGATCATCGTGCTCGAACAGGGCCGCGTCATCGAGCGGGGGACGCATGACGAACTGATTGCGGCCGGCGGCCGGTATGCGCAGCTCGCCGCGCGCGACTCGGAGTTCGAGGTGGTCGACTAGTTGAAATCGTCGTAAGGTGAGCGCATGAAGCGCGCCCGCAAAACGCGTACGTACGCCGCGGGCGCGCTGATCCTCGGCGCGCTGGCGTTTGCCGCGTTCGGCGTCAGCCGCGTCGCGACGGATTCGACGAAGCCCGTCCCGAACGGCAGTGCGCTCACCAAGTTTCGCGTCGCCGACAAGCATCCGGCCGGCTACGAGGGCGTCTACTCGTACGAGACGACGGGCAAGGAGTCCGTCGACGCGCTCACCGGCGCCACGCATCAGTATCCGGCGACGACGACGATCACCGTGATCCGAAAGGGCTGCGGCGTCGAGTTGCAGTGGGAGGCGCTCGACGGCCGCTCGACGACATGGACGCTCTGCACCGTGAAGAACGCCGTCACGTTGCGCGCGATCCGCGAGACGCACACGTTCTTCAAGAAGACCGACCGCACGAACTACACCTGCACGCAGAGCGGGACGCACTTCACGTGCACGTCGCCCAAGGGCGGCGAGTCGGGCGACGTGACGCCGCTCGGCGAGAGCATGGTGTCGGTGCACAGTGTGTTGAGCGCGTCGCTCGTCATCCGCACCGTTGCGACCGTGACCGGGAGCAGCCAAGGAACCGAGACGACGCAGTGGTGGCTCGCGCCGCGCACGCTGCTGCCGCTGCGCCTCGTCGTGGCAAGTCGCACGAGTCGGAAGGAGCCGCTCGTCGGCACCGTCCACTACCGCGAGGACGCGAAACTCGCGCTCGTCTCCCGCACGCCCAGCCGCTAGCGCGGCGTCATCGCGCGGCGGTAAAGTCGCGCGCACTGCGGGTCAACTTCTAAGCGAGAGGGCGGATTCAAATGAGCGGCAAGAGCGCGGCATGGTCCATGGTCCTGGTGGCGATGGTCATCGGTCTTTCGATTGGGGCGTCGACGGCGAGTGCGTCAAGCGGGTCGACAAAGGCGGTTGCTGCTGCGGCCGGCAATCCGCTCGCCGAGGCGCTGCTGAAGGAAGCCGGCAAAGGCATCCTCAGCAAGGGCGCCGGCGCGGGGGTCTCCTTCGCGCTCACTGCGATGGGTATCGGCGGCGAGGCTGATACTGCGGCCGCGCTGGCCGAGATCAAGGCGCAGCTGGTGCGCGTCAACGAGCAGTTGACGACACTTCGCAACGAGACGGAAGTGATCCGGAACGCGGTGCTGAGCTCGGACTTCAGCAACGCTGTTCGTTCGGCAGCGCCGCTCATCAACCACGTCGACACGGCGGAGCAATTGATCGTCGACGCGGCAAATGCGCCCACGGCGGAGCAGAGGAAGTCGGCTGCGCAAGAGGCATCGGACTACATCAAGAGCAACCTCCTCAACAAGTCGTCGCTGATCGCGACCCTTGCGTTCGGCAGCGGGCCGCTCGCGGCAACCTCGATCTACGGGGCTGCGGTCAAGGTGCGCACCGCCGACGACTTCCTCACCCATCAGGAGTCGGTGCAGCTGCGGTTTCTCGTCGACGTGTACACCGCATACGAAGCGGCGGCGACGCAGCTCGAAGTGACGTACTACAAGTCGAAGGGGTACGCGGATTCGACACTCGCGGAGAAGCTCAACGCGGCCACGTCGAGGGTCACCGCCGAGCTCGCCATGCGCAGGGACCCAGTGCCGAATGGCACCGCGATCGATGCGCGCAGCGGGTTGATGTGGTGGACGAAGAGCTACGCGATAACGA
The DNA here is from genome assembly GCA_036278975.1 of Gaiellaceae bacterium. Lineage (GTDB taxonomy): Bacteria > Actinomycetota > Thermoleophilia > Gaiellales > Gaiellaceae > PALSA-600. The sequence continues at coordinate 24,010 of DASUKC010000047.1, read as the reverse complement.
AGAATCCGCGGACGGTCGAAGGCGGATTCCTCTCCGGCTCACTCCTCTTCGTCAGCGCTTCGCAGGGGACCGGGCTCAGCGGATGGCGGCTGCCGACAAAGGACGAAATGGTCGCTCTGATCAAGGGCTGGAACGGCAGTCCGGCCGACTGGCTGAGCAAGAACGGCGGCTTCGCGCCGATCGACGGTGTCGGCGTAAACGCGGCGTTCTGGACGGGCACCTTGGTGTCGCAACAGGTTCTTCCCGCCGTAAATCTCGTCGTGTACACCTACTGGTACGTGCGGCTGTCGGATGGGTTGGTCGACACGCTTTCGAGCGGGCACAACCAGGAGCACGGCTACATGGCGGTCCGGAGGCCGGCGGAGAACTACGTTCCGTCGTAGTTAGATCGGGTCGGTCTGCTCGGCGGGCTGTCGTGCAGCGTGCACTTCCGGCGCCACGACATGCCCGCCGCGTGACCACGACGCGATCGCTGCGACGAGGCAGGCGCCGATCGCGAACGCGAACGCCTCGTGCAAGCCGCTGCGGAACGGACCGGCGATCAGGTTCGGGAAGAAGCCGCGGCCGTTGATCGTCGCTGCGTCGTGCGCCGGCAGTTGTGCGAGCACGTGCGGGCCGATCAGCTCCTGCGCCGGGTTGTAACCGAGGAACGCTGCGAAGAGCACAGAGATCGGCGGCAGCTGCGCGATGTGCGCGGCCGTCGCCGACGGAACGCCGTTCGCGGTCAGCCCGCTGTCGAGTGCATGCGGGAGCGAAGCGGCAAGACCGAGGATCATCAGCGTGAAGAACACGCCGATCGAGAGCACCTGCGCCGAGTTCTGGAACGTCTGGTTCATGCCGCCGCCGGCACCGCGATGCTCGGGGGGAAGGCTGTTCATCACGCCGGCGCGGTTGGGCGACGCGAACGCGCCCATCGACAGGCCCATCAGCAACAGCACGGCGGCGAACGCGGGATACGAGAAGTTCGTCGGCAGCATCTCGAGCAGTCCGAAGCTGACCGCGGACGCGAGCATGCCGCCGGTCGCGAAGGGCCGCGAGCCGTAGCGGTCGGAGAGAATGCCCGACACCGGGCCGGCAAGCAGGAAGCCAACCGTCAGCGGCAGCATCAAGATGCCCGCCCAGAGCGGGGTCGACGAGAAGTCGTAACCGTGCTCGGGCAGCCAGATCCCCTGCAGCCAGATGATCAGCATGAACATCAGGCCGCCGCGCGAGATCGCGGAGAGGAAGCTCGAAAGCACCCCGAACGTGAAGGCGCGGATGCGGAACAGCCCCAGCTGGAACATCGGCGCGCGCGAACGCAGCTCCAGGAACGCGAAGCAGATGAGCAGCGCGACGCCGACGCCGAGACAGGCGAGCACGAACGGCGAGCCCCAGCCCATCGCGCTCGAGCCGTGCGGCCTGATGCCGTAGGTGATCCCGACCATCACGAGCACGAGCCCTGCGGCGAACGTGAGATTTCCCGGCCAGTCGATGGGCTGCCGGCTGCGCACGCCGATCTCGCGCAGGCTGCGACGCGACCAGACCCAGCCCAGGAAGCCGAACGGCACCGAGACGAGGAACACGAGCCGCCAGTTGATCGGCGCCAGCACACCGCCGAGCACGAGCCCGATGAACATGCCGCTGATCCCGACGACGTTGTTGATGCCGAGCGCCAGCCCTCGCTGGTTCGCGGGGAACGCGTCGGTGAGGATCGCGACCGAGTTGGCGATCAGGAACGCCGCGCCGATTCCTTGCACGACGCGAAAGCCGATCAGCCAGTCCGCACCTGCACGCCCGTGCATCCAGTCGATCGTCAAGAGCAGCGACGAGAGCGTGTAGATGATGAAGCCGACGTTGTACATCCGCACGCGTCCGTAGAGATCGCCGAGCCGGCCGAGGCTGACGACGAGCACGCTCGACACGACGAGGAAGCCGAGGATCATCCACAGCAGGTAGAAGCTGTTGCCGGGCTGCAGCGGATCGAGGCCGACGCCGCGGAAGATATCCGGCATCGCGATCAGCACGATCGAACCGTCGATCGTCGCGAGCAGCACTCCGAGCGTGGTGTTCGAGAGCGCGATCCACTTGTAGCGATCAGGATCGACAGGCAACCTGAACAGTTTACCTGTCTACAATCCCGCGCATGACAGGCGTCGCACTCGATGCGCTCGCGGGCGAGCTCCGCAGCGTGCTCGGCCAGCTCGTTCGCAGGATGCGCAACGAATACAGCTTTCCGTTGACGCAGACGAGTGTGCTCGGCCGGCTCGACCGCGACGGGACGCAGACCGCCAGCGCGCTCGCGACGGCCGAGAGCATGCGGCCGCAGTCGATGGCGCAGATTCTGCTCGAGCTCGAAACCGACGGTTTGATCTCGCGCCGGCCCGATCCGAACGACCGTCGCCGCATGCTGATCAAGCTGACGACGCGTGGACGCTCGCAGCTACGTGCGAATCGCCGCCGGCGTGAAGGCTGGCTTGTGGACGCGATCGCGACGACGCTCACGCCGGATGAACAGCGGACGCTGGTCGACGCACTGCCGCTTCTGCGCAGGCTCGGCGAGTCGTAGATGAGCCACGAGAAACGGCCACATCATCAGCTGACGTTCGCGCTGCTCACCTCGGCCGCGATGTCGTACTCGTTGTTGCAGTCGCTGGTCGTGCCGGCGCTGCCGAACGTGCAGCACGCACTCCACACGTCGGTGGACTCGGTCAGCTGGGTGCTGACGGCATATCTACTGAGCGCGTCGGTGATGACGCCGCTGATCGGGCGGCTCGGCGACATGTACGGCAAGGAACGCCTGCTCGTCGTCGTGCTCGTCGTGCTGTGCGCCGGGACGGTCGTCTCGGCGATCTCCACGACGCTCACGGTGATGATCATCGGGCGCGTGCTGCAGGGCGCAGCCGGCGGGATCTTCCCGCTGGCGTTCGGGATCATCCGCGACGAGTTCCCGCGCGACCGCATCGCCGGCGGCATCGGGCTGATGTCGGCGCTGCTCGGTGTGGGCGGCGGCGCGGGTGTCGTGCTCGCCGGCCCGATCGTCGACCACCTGTCGTACCACTGGCTGTTTTGGCTGCCGTTGCTGCCGCTCGTGCCGGCGACGATCGCGATTCACCTCTTTGTCCCTGAGTCGCCGGTGCGGGTGCCGGGACGCGTGAACTGGCTCGGCGCGGCGCTGATGTCGCTCGGCCTGGTGGCGGTGCTCGTCGCGGTCAGTGAGACGCCCGTCTGGCACTGGGTGTCGGCGAAGACGCTCATCACTCTCGTTGCGGGCATCGTTCTGCTCGTCGCGTGGGTGCGCAGCGAAGTCACGTCAGACCACGCGCTCGTCGACATGCGGATGATGCGCATTCGCGGCGTGTGGACGACGAACGCCGTCGCGGCGCTACTCGGCTTCGGGATGTACTCGTCGTTCATCCTGATCCCCGAGTACGTCGAAACGCCGTCGCGCATCGGCTACGGGTTCGGCTCCTCGGTAACCGCTGCCGGGTTGTTCCTCGCGCCGAGCACGATCGCGATGCTGATCTTCGGCGCGCAGACGGGACGGCTCGAGAAGCGCTTCGGGTCGAAGCCGCCGTTGCTCGCCGGAGCGGTGTTCACGACGTTGTCGTACGTCGTGCTTTCGTTCGCGCGCGGCGAGCGCTGGGAGATCTATGTCGCGTCGACGCTGCTCGGCGCCGGCATCGGGCTCGCGTTTGCTGCGATGGTGAACCTGATCATCGAGAACGTGGGTCCTGCCGAGACGGGCATCGCGACCGGGATGAACACGGTCACGCGCACCGTCGGCGGCGCGTTCGGCGGCTCGGCGACCGCGTCAATTCTCGCGGGGACGCTGCGTGACGGCTACCCGTCGGCGCAGGGGTTCACCGCCGCGTTTGGTGCGTGCGCGATCGCACTGGCGCTCGGTGCGCTGGTCGGCATCGGGATTCCGCCGCGCAAGCCGGCGGATGCCTTTGTCGGCGTGGAAGCGGTCGAGCAGGCGTAGCGCCGGCCTACGTTTTCGCCCAGTACTCGTAGATCGCCGCGCTTCCCGGTGAGCCGGTGCCGTCGACCTTCGATCCGGTGTCCTCGTAACCAGCCGGCGGGTTGTCGCAGCTGATGCCGATCCCTTGGAAGTACGCCGCCGCAACGGCGCCCTTGAACCGCGTATCTGTCGACGGCTGACCCTGGTCGAGATTGAGGAAGGTGCCGGCTGGGATCGGCGTTCCATCCGACCACGTGTCGCCCGGCGCCGAGCAATAGCCAACGTGGCTCACGTTCGGGACGGTGGCAACGCTCGTCGTTCCTTGACTGACGTAGGTTCGGAACCCGAAGTCATTGCTCGACGGCGTCCAGAACACGCCGCCGATTGAAAACATCTCCGACCCGCCGGGGTAGCTCCCGCTGTTGTCGACGTTCCAGGCGAACGATCCGGCGCTCGACGTGCTGGCCACGATCGCGTACTGCGTACCGGCGGTCACCGGCGCTCCGGTCGCGAAGACGAATGGGGTGAAGACCGGAGGTTGTCCGAGGAAGGGGAGGCCGGACAGCGACAACGTGCGACTGGCGAGCACCTTCGTCGGGTCCGGAAAACCCGCGGTCAGGCCCTCGATCGCAACGGTCACCGACCCCGAGTTGTTACTGAGCGTGATGTCGGCTTCGTCGAGCTCTCCGGTCAGCCCGGCCGTGAACGTCTGAGCCTCGGTGAACGTGGTGGAAATGTTCGACCCGGAGCAGCAGATTTCGTTCGTGTCCGACTGGTCGAGCGTGCCCGCCGACGACGCAAGCGCCGGGAATGCCAGCACAACGCCGATGGACGCAGCCAGCGCCGCATGTCTCACCCTCATCTTCAGACCCCTTCCTCGGATTGAACCACGGCATGATCTGTACTAGTTTCGAACGATCTTAGTACGGTCTGCGACGAAGAAGGAGCTGCGGTGAAGGTGAAGGGTCTATTGGCGTGCGCGCTCGTCTGCGCGCTCCTTGGTGGGATGGCCGGCACGGCTGCGGCAACGGCGAAGCACAACGTCGCCGCCGTGACGACCACGACCAAGAAGAAACCGCCTGCCAAGAAGAAGGCGCCGGCCAAGAAGAAGAAGGCGCCTGCCAAGAAGAAGAAGGCGCCGGCCAAGAAGAAGGCGACAGGCCCGAACCTCGCGGCCTTCTACGACTGCGCGAAGTACATAACGGCCGCACGCTTCACGGCGCTCGCCGGCGGCTGGGGCGGCACGTACACCGCTGACGGCCACGGCGTGTTCGGTGACCGCGCCGCCTACGGCCCGGGCGGCGACAGCAGCTGCCAGTTCAAGCCGTCGAACGCTTATACCGACGCCGGCGTGTTCATCTTCTGGGGGACGAAGAACGCGCCGAACACCTACGCCGGCACGAAGCACACGGCCGAGCTCCGGGGTTCGCAGATGTGCACAACTCTCAAGAACGAGGGTCGTCCGTTGCCGTCCGATCCCAGGCAGTGCGGGCCGGTTGCCGTCCCCGGTCTCGGCGATCAGGCGTTTGCCAGCTACGGCTACATCATGGTTCTACGCGGCCCGATGTCGGTGATGATCTCGCTGCCGTCGCTGCCGAGCTCGACAGGAAACCTCGTCGCGTCGCAAGCCCAGCTCGTCTCGATGGCAACGGCGATCATGGCGAGCATCCCGCTCAAGCCACCGGCGGCGTAACGCCCGCGGCGACCTCGTTCGCAGACGGGAAGCTCGACTGCGTGCCGCGGCGCGTGACGCTGAGGGCGGCTGCTCGGTTCGCGTAGGTCGCGGCGTCGGCGAGCGAGTCGCCGAGCGCGAGCCGGACGGCAAGGCTGCCGACGAAAGCATCGCCTGCGCCTGTGGTGTCGATCGCGTCCGCCTGCGGCGACGGGATGAGCCGTTCTTCGGCCGTGGTCGAGACGAGACAGCCTCGTTTGCCCAGCGTGAGCACGACGGCGCCGCAACCGCGCTCCCGCAACGTCCGCGCGGCTTCCGCTGCGTCCGACACCGCGTGGCCGAGGAGGAGCTCCGCCTCGGGCTCGTTGGGGCAGAGAACATCGGTGAGCGCGTAGATCTCCGGCGGGAGTGCGGCCGCGGCCGGCGCCGGGTTGAGGATGGTTGTCGTCGACTCTTCGCGGGCGATTCGGAGGGCGGCGAGCGTCGCCTCGTGCGACAACTCCAGCTGGCAGGCGAGGACGTCGGCGCCGGCGATCGCCGGGCGGGCGCGCTCCACCTCGTCGGCGGTCAGGCGGTCGTTGGCGCCGGTGACGATGATGATCGAGTTTTCGCCGCGCGGATCGACAGCGATCGGCGCGACGCCCGACGGTGCTTCGTCATCGATCGAGACATAGCTCGTGTCTACTCGTTGCGCCACCAAGTTGGCGATCATCTCGTCGCCGAACGAGTCGCGCCCGACGCGGCTGACGAGTGAGACGTGAGCGCCGAGCCGCGCCGCCATTACCGCCTGGTTGGCGCCCTTGCCGCCGAACCCTGAGCGAAAGTCGGTGCCGTGGAGCGTCTCCCCGAGCGTGGGAAGGCGCGGGACGTAGGCGATCAGGTCGATCAGGGCCGCGCCGACGACGCAGATCGAGGGTGTACGGGCGGGTTTGGTGGCGGCCTGAAGAATGGCGTGGTTCAACGTTGCGAAACGTTTAAGGAGGCTCTAGTTTACGGTCGTGCGCGGCAAGCAGACCGACGTGGCACCAGGCTCGCCGGCACGCGTGACGCTGGCAGATGTGGCGCGGCGGGCTGGGGTGTCGATCGCGACGGTGTCCTACGTCGTGAACGAGCGCGGCGGCGTCGGCGAGACGACACGCGATCACGTTCTCGAGGTCGCACGTGAGCTCGGTTTCCGCCCGAATCGTGTCGCGAGCGCGTTGCGCACCGGCGACAGCCGCGTCTTCGGCCTCGTGCTGGCCGACATCGCCAACCCCTTCTATCCCGAGATCGCTGGTGGCGTGATCGCGGCAGCGGCGACCGCGGGGTACGAAGTCTTTCTCAGCCGCGGGCAGCTCGACGGTGACCTTCCGGGTGACGAGGTGCGCGCACTCTGCGATCACCAATGCGCCGCGCTCATCTTCACCTCGTTGAAGGTCGCAGACGGGCCGCTCATTCTCGATGTCGTGCCGCCTGCCGTGCCGATCGTCCAGACGGTGCGCCGGGTGCCGGGCCTCGCAGCCGACTTCGTCGGCATCGACGACCGGGGTGGCGCGCGGGAGGCGGCCCAACACATCGTCGACCTCGGCCATCGCGACATCGCCGTGCTCAGCGGGCCTGCGTTCTCGTCCGCGAGCCAGGAGCGCACAGCCGGCTTTCGCGACGTGCTCGGCTCCGTCGGCCTGATGCCACCGGCGGAGCGCGTAATCGAATGCATGCTGACCGTCGACTCGGGCTACCAGGCGATGCTCGAGCTGCTCGAGGTCGGTGGCGCACCGCACGCGATTCTGTGCGGCAACGACTTGATCGCGCTTGGAGCGATCGACGCGCTCATCGACCGCGGGCTCTCGGTGCCGGACGACGTGTCCGTCGTGGGCTATGACGACATCTGGTTCGCGTCGTCGAGGCTCGTCGAGCTGACGACCGTCCGACAGCCGCGCGAAGCGATGGGTCAGGCGGCGGTCGAGCTCGCGCTCAAACGGCTGGCCGAAGGCGCCGGCGACCCGCAGGACGTGATCCTGCCGCACACGTTCGTGCCACGTCGAACGACGGCCGCTCGGCGTGCGACGAGCCGGAGAGTTACGTGATCGCCGAGAACGCGCTTCCACCTCGGCGAGTTCGCGCTGCGAACCGACGCGGCATCCGGGACGGCCGGTTCGCCTGGCTCTATCTGTCTCCGGCGCTGCTGATCTTCGCCGTGTTCACGATCGGCCCGGCGCTGTTCGTCCTCTACATCAGCTTCTTCGACTGGAACCTCCTCAACTCGTCTCTGTCGAAGTTCGTCGGCACGCGCAACTACCGCGACCTCGCCCACTCGAGCGACTTCTGGCACTCGATGGAGATGTCGGCGTACTTCGTCGGCGCAGTTGTCGCCGGCAGCACCGTGTTCGGCCTCGGCATTGCGCTTCTGCTCAGTTCACGCGGCCTCGTGCGTAGAGCTGTCCGGCTCGCGGTGCTGACGCCGTACTTCACGCCGCTCGTGGCGACGTCGATCGTCTGGGTCTGGATCTTCAACCCGCAGTTCGGTCTGGTCGACAGCCTGCTGCGGCTGGTCCACGTTCACCAAATCGGTTGGCTGCAGTCGACCACGTGGGCGATGCCTGCGTTGATCGTCTACACGCTGTGGCACGACCTCGGCTTCACCGTGATCATCTTTCTGGCCGGACTGTCCACCGTCTCGAACGATCTGCGCGAAGCGGCGCGCGTCGACGGCGCGCGCTACTGGCACGAGGTGCGTGACGTCATCCTGCCGCAGCTGACGCAGACGATCGTGTTCGTGATCGTGATCACGACGATCGACTCGCTGCAGGCGTTCACGCAGATCTACACGATGACGCAGGGCGGGCCGCTCGGAGCGACGACCACCACAGGCTTCCTGCTCTACGAGGAGAGTTTCGTCTTCTACCGCACCGGTTTCGGTGCAGCGATCGCCGTCGTGCTCTTCGCGGTGATCGCGCTGTTCACCCTGCTGCAGCTCCGCGTCACGAGGAGCCGCGCGAATTGACCCCCCGTGTCCACAACTACTCCTGGGAGGGAGCGATGCATCGGCACCGCAAGATCGTGGTCGCCATCGTTGCGGCTCTCGTCGCAGGCGTCGCCGCATACGCGGCATACGGCGCCTCGGCGAGTACCCACGCGACGATCAACATCTCGTTCATGGAGGCGATGTCCTCCGGCACGCAGAAGCCTGCCCTCGACACGCTGACGAAGCAGTTCGAGGCGCAGAACCCGAACATCAACGTCACGCTCATCGCCGAACCGAACTACGGCGTCCTGCTCCAGAAGGAGCAGGCGTCAGTGGCTGCAGGGCAGCCGCCGACGATCGGCCAAGCCTACGAGAACTGGGCGGCATCCTTCGCCGACGCCAAGGCGATCATCCCGATCACCGGTTACGTCAACAACAAGAAGATCGGCGTGAAGGTGGCCGATCAGCAGCAGATCTGGAAGGGCGTCTGGAAAGACCTCTTCCTGCCCGACGGCAAGATCTGGATGTGGCCGTTCAACAAGAGCGACTACGTCATGTACTACAACGCCAACAAGCTCGCGGCCGCCGGTCAGCGCGTGCCGAAGACGTGGGTGCAGTTCGCCACCGTCGCGAAGGCGCTCACGAAGAACGGCGACTGGGCCTGGAGCACGGACACCGGTACGCCGGCGGCGCCGGCCGACGGCACGATCGTGATGCTGTCGCTGATCAAGGCCGGCGGTGGCACGTGGATCGAGAACGGCAAACCGACCCTCGACACGCCCGCCGCGGTCAAGGCGCTCGGTTTTCTGGCCGACCTGAAGAAGTCCGGCGCGCTGCAGTTGGGCACGAACTACCCGGGTGAGACCGCGCTTGGCGCGGGCCGCTCGGCGTTCGACCTGTCGACGATCGCCGGCTACCCGTACGAGCTCGCAGCCGACGGTGGGAAGTTCCCGATGAAGGTCGCCGCGCTTCCGTCCGGTCGCAACGGCCAGGGCAACGCGATGGCGGGAACGAACATCGTCATCTTCACGAAGACCACGAACGCGCAGCGCGCAGCCGCCTGGGAGTACATGAAGTTCCTCTCGGGTGCGAAGCAGACGGCGTACTGGGCCGAGCAGACCGGCTACTTGCCGGTGACGAAGGCAGCGTTGCCGCTCATGAAGAGCTACATCGCAACGCATCCGTACCAGCAGATCGCAGCGCAGGCGCTGCAGGTCGCGCGCGGCAACCCGCCGTACGCGTGGTGGACGGAAGCCGAGGGTGATCTCACTACCGCCATGCAGCAGGTGCTCGACAACGGCGGCGATCCAGCGCATGCCTTGGCAACGGCACAGCAGAAAGCACTGGCAGCGGCGAACGGCTAGTGGCAAGCGTTCGTCTCACGGGAGCATTGGTGCGGAAGCGGGTCGGCCGCTTCCGCACCACCCTCCTCGCCCTGGTGATCGGGGCCATCTTCGCCTTCCCGTTCTACTGGGTGATCGTCACGTCGCTCAGCTCGACGAATCGCGTCTACCAGTTCCCGCCGGACTTCCTTCCGGGGACGGTGACGGGCAACTACGGGCGCGCCTGGGGCGAGGCGACCTGGGTGCGCTTCTTCATCAACACCGTGTTCATCGCCGGAGCGACGGTGGCGCTCGTCCTGCTCACGTCGCTGCTGGCCGGGTTCGCGCTCGGCGTGACGCGCTTCAAGGGTCGCGAGTTCGTGCTCTTCGCGGTGCTGAGCATCCTGATGATCCCGAAAGTCGTTCTGCTGATTCCCGACTACGTGGTGCTCAGCAGGTTGCACTGGCTCGACACCTACTGGGCGCAGATCGTTCCCTGGGGCGCGTCCGTCTTTGGGATCTTCCTCTTACGACAGTTCTTCTTGTCGTTGCCGCCGGAGCTCGTCGAGGCGGCAGAGCTCGACGGCGCATCTCAGATGCAGTTTCTGCGCACGATCGCTGCGCCGCTCGCGAGGCCGGCGCTGATCACGATCGGCCTCTACGTCTTCATCGCGTCGTGGAACAGCTTCCTCTGGCCGTTCATCATGACGTCGAGCCCGAAGGTGCAGCCGATCGAGGTCGGGTTGTCGACCTTCTACGGCACGAACGGAACCGATTGGACAGGCTTGTCGGCAGCTGTCGTCTTCACGACACTTCCGATCATGATCGTGTTCATGATCGCGCAGCGTCGCCTGGTTGAAGGCGCGAGCGCAACGACGGGCGGAGTCAAGGGATGAGCAGACAGGCTGTGCTGGTCTTCGATCTCGACGGAACTCTCTACCGGAGCACCGCTGCTTGTCTGCACTACGCGCAGGGGATCGCCGAGACGCTCGCTGCGGACGCACGCGCGCCGTATCTCGCAGCCGTCGAGAGCTTCTTGCGCGGCGGCGAAGGTATCGACGCTTCCGACGGCTGGGAAGCTGCAGTGCTGCTCGCGGGCGGCGAACGCGGCGCGTCGCGCGCCTTCGCCGAGCCGTTCAGCCGCACGCGGGAGTTCATGCTCAGCGACGCGTGCGAGCTCGAGATTCCCGACGGGCTTGTCGAGCTCCTCGAGCGCACCGCGGGAACGTCTCGTCGCGTGCTCGTCAGCAACACGCCGTCGTTCGGCGTCATGCCGCTGCTTGCTCGCATCGGCCTGACGACGCTGTTCGACGAGATCGTCTGCGACGCCGCCAAGCCTCAGGGCTTCGCAGAGCGTCTGCGGGGGTACGCGCAGATCGAAGCACTGCCCGAGCGGTCGGTGCTGTCGATCGGCGACCACTTCGTGAACGACATCGCACCGGCGCTCGAAGCCGGCTGCTCGACCGCATACATCAATCCATTCGGCGTCGGCCCGCGCGGCGAGGCCGACCTCGAAGCGTCGCGTTTCGAAGGGCTGCTCGACGAGATCGACGCCTGGTTGCGCGAACCGGCGCGGGCGGCAGCATGACGGCCCGCCTGCGCTTCCACGGCGGTGTCGGCGTCATCGGCTCGACGAAGGTGGAGATCGAGCAGGACGGTTGGCGCGTGCTGCTCGACATGGGCGACGACATTCCCGGTCGTGAAGGACTCGTCCGCGGGCCGCTGCGTTTCACGCCGGGCTCCGAGTTGCGCACACGGCTGCGCCTCGGTGAGGCGCCGGCGATCGAACGCGTCTACCGCACCGAAGCAGTCGAAGGAACAGGGCTCGCCGGTGGAGACGACGGCCGCACGGCTCTCTTCATCACGCATGCGCACCTCGATCACATCGGGCTGCTCGGCTGGGTCGATCCGGCGATGCCCGTCTACGGCGCCGAGGAGACGGTACGGATGATTGAAGCGCTCGAGTCCGTTGGACAAGGGCTGCAAGGCGGCCGCCCCGAAGTCCGCCCGCTCGCCGAAGGCGAGCCCTTGCAGCACGGGCCGTTCGTCGTCGAGCGCTGGCGCGTCGACCACGACATCCCCGGAGCCTCGGGCTACCTCGTGCACACCGCAGACGGCGTCGTCGCGTACTCGGGCGACCTGCGCTTGCACGGACGCCATCCCGAGTTGACGGCGCGCTTCGCGGAGAAGGCGCATGGCGCCGCCGCGCTGGTGATGGAGGGGACGACGCTCTCGAGCGACCCGCGCTTCACCGTTCGCACCGAGGCGGAAGTCGACGCTGCATTCGAGGCGGAGCTGCAACGCACCCCGGGCGTCGTCCTGCTCGCGGCGTACCCGCGCGACATCGAGCGGGTCACGCGCTTCCTCGAGATCGCGGCGCGCTGCGGACGCACGATCATGTGGCCGCCCGAGATGGCGGCGTTCCTGCGCGCCTATGGCGTCGACGGGATCGTGGACTTGGACGCGGCAGAAGTCGCACGCAATCCGGCGGGTTTCGTCGTGCAGGTGGCCGGCAACCGCTTCGAGACTCTGCTCGAGCTGCCGCTCGGCCCAGGGTCGTCGTTTCTGCACGCGAACGGCGAGCCGCTCGGCCCGTTTCAGCCGACGTGGGAGCTGCTGCAGCAGTGGCTCTCGCGGCTGCAGGTGCCGTTCAAGATCATCGGGACGAGCGGGCATGCGACGCCACATGACCTGCACCGAGTCGTCGAGCTGATCGCGCCGAAGGTGCTCTACCCGTTGCATACCGTCGAGCCGACGCGGCTCGCGCCGCCGCCGGGGACGCTGCGTGTTCTCGCCGAGTACGGGCGCTGGTACGACGTTGCGCGCCGGTCACGCCGCTCGACCGTCTGCGTCGATCTCGACTCGACGCTTTGCGACACGAGCCATCGTCATCACATGGTTCTCGACGGCGAGGAACGCGTGAACACCGACTGGGTCGCGTATTCGCTCGCGTGTGCCGACGATGCGCGCATCGAAGGCACGTGCCGCCTCGTACGCATGCTCGCCGAGCATCACCGGATCGTGCTCGTCAGTTCGCGCGACGAGCAGGCACGCTCGCTGACGGAGGCGTGGCTCGCCGAGCACCATGTTCCTTACGACGAACTGATCCTCGGCGATGGCACCGTTGGGCTCGAAGAGTTCAAGGCACATCACGTTGCAGCGCTGATCGAGCGTGGCGAGACTGTCGAGCTCGTGATCGACGACCTGCCGACGCTCCCGGCGACGCTGGCGCCGCTCGGCATCCCGGTCCTGACCGTTCGGCCACCATACGGCGAATGAGCGGCGTCACCCTGCAGGCGGTCACGAAACACTTCCCCGGTGGGGTCGTCGCCGTCGATGCCGTCGACCTGACGATCGGCGAGGGCGAGTTCATGGTTCTCGTCGGGCCGTCCGGCTGCGGCAAGACCACGCTGCTGCGGATGATCGCCGGCCTCGAAGACGTGAGCGAGGGCCGGATCGTCCTCGACGATCGTGACGTCACCGACGTCCCTGCCCGCGAGCGTGACATCGCGATGGTCTTCCAGAACTACGCGCTTTATCCGCACATGACCGCGCGGCAGAACCTCGGCTACGCGCTGCGCATGCGCGGGACGCCGAAGAGCGAGATTCGCAGCCGCGTCGACGAGGTCGCCGGGATGCTCGGTCTCGAGGAGTTGCTCAACCGCAAGCCCGCGCAGTTGTCCGGCGGTCAGCGCCAGCGCGTGGCGATGGGTCGAGCGATCGTGCGCGAGCCGGCGGCGTTCCTGATGGACGAGCCTCTGTCGAACCTCGACGCGAAGCTGCGCGTCGGCATGCGTGCACAGCTCTCGCGGTTGCACGAGCGGCTCGCGACAACGACGATCTACGTCACGCACGATCAGATCGAGGCGATGACGCTCGGTCAGCGCGTCGCAGTGATGCGCGACGGGCGGGTGCAGCAAGTCGACGAGCCGCAGGCGCTGTACCGCGACCCGGTGAATTTGTTCGTCGCCGCCTTCATCGGATCGCCCTCGATGAATCTCGTCGAGGCAACGCTCGACGGCGACACGGTGTCGTTTGCCGGCTACACACTGCCGCTCGCGCGTGGCCGTCGACCGGATCGCCCTTCGGGCGCGCAGGTGATTCTCGGCATCCGCCCCGAAGGCTTCGAGGATGCCAACTACGCCGACAGCGGCCTGCCGCAGATCGACGCGGAATGCGCAGTGCTGGAAGATGTCGGTTCGGACGCACATGTGATCTTCGCCGTCGCCGCGCCGCGCGTCGACGCAACCGACCTGCGGGCCGCGAAGGAGGATGACGACGAGTTGCTCGCCGACGAAGCGTCGTTCTTCAACGCGCGCGTCGACGCTCGAACGAGCGCGCGGCGCGGCTCACACGTTCGCCTGGCGGTCAATCCGGAGCAGCTGCACTTCTTCGACGGCGACACCGGCGAAAGCCTGCTGCGCTAGCGTGCCCTCGGAAAAGCCCGCCGATGCGCTCGTCGTCTTCGGCATCACCGGCGACTTGGCGCGGGTGATGACGTTTCGATCTCTGTACCGGCTCGAGGCACGCGGCCTACTCGAGTGCCCCGTCGTCGGAGTTGCGGTCGACGACTGGACGGTCGAGCAGCTGCGCACGCATGCGCGTGAGTCGATCGACGCGGCAGGCGAGACCGTCGACGAGAAGACGTTCGCGCGCTTCGCTGCCCGCTTGAGCTACGTCAGCGGCGACTTCGCCGATTCGGCGACGTTTGAACGGGTCGCATCGGCGGTGGGCGACGCCCACCAGCCGGTCTTCTACCTCGAGGTCCCGCCGGGGCTCTTCGCGACGGTCGTCGAGGGCCTCGCCCAGGTGGGCCTGACCGAGCAGGCGCGCGTCGTCGTCGAGAAGCCGTTCGGGCACGATCTTGCTTCGGCGCGTGCGCTTGCCGCCGAGCTGCACCGCCACGTCGCGGAGGAGCGCCTGTACCGGATCGACCATTTCCTGGGGAAGATGGGCCTGCAGGAGTTTCTCTACCTGCGGTTCGCGAACAAGATGCTCGACCCGATCTGGAACCGCGATCACGTGCGGGCGGTGCAGATCACGCTCGCAGAGACCTTCGGCGTCGAGGATCGCGGCCACTTCTACGACCCGGTCGGCGCGCTCCGCGACGTGGTCGTCAACCACCTCCTGCAGCTCCTCGCCGTCGCGACGATGGAGCCGCCGGCCGCCGCCGACGCGCAAGCGCTCAACGCCGCGAAGCAGACTGTGCTGCGCGCGATCCCCGACGCAGATCCGGCGCGTTACGTGCGCGGCCAGTACGACGGGTATCTCGCCGTCGCCGGAGTGCAACCGCACTCGACCACCGAGACTTACGCCGCGCTGCAACTCGAGATCGACGACGAGCGCTGGTCGGGCGTCCCCGTCTTGATCAGAACCGGCAAGCACCTGCCGGTCTCGCAGACCGAGGTGCGGCTGCTCTTCCACCATGAACCGCCGCTCGGCTTCACAACGCACGGCGGCCGCCCACCGGCCGGGAACCAGTTCGTCGTGCGACTCGATCCCTCCACGGGGATCCGGCTCGTCGTCGACGCGCTCCGCGCCGACGAGGCGGGGCCCGAGCCGATCACGCTCGACATGGAGTTCGCAGAAGAGGGCGGCGAGGGCGCAACTCCGTACGAGGTGCTCCTCCACGCCGCCATGATCGGGGACCGCAGCGTCTTCACCGACCAGGGCGTCGTCGAGGAGAGCTGGCGCATCGTCCAACCGCTGCTCACCTCACCGCCGCCGGTCGAGACCTACGCTCCCGGCGCCTGGGGCCCGGCCGCCGCCGACCGGCTCGCCGCCGATCACGGCGGCTGGCACGAGCCCTGGCTCGGCACCTGAGCTAGCCGTTCGAGGGATCGAGACGACCGACATTGGCGCGATGGCGCGTATCTCTCTCGTTTAGGCGGATTGGAGTCCGCGAATGGTCTCGATCACTCGCGCCTGATCCGCGTCGGCAAGCCCGACGGAGCACGGCAGCATGAGGCTCTCGGCGACGAGGCTGGGCGCAACCTCGATGCGGTATGCCTGCGAGTCTCGCATCGACGGGCTCTCGTGCAGCGCCTGCCAGAACGGCCGCACCTGGATCCCCGCATCAAGCAGCCGATGCATGAGCTCGCGGCTGCCCAGGCCGAACTCGGCGGCATTGACGCGCATCGAGGCGAGCCAAAACGTCGAGAACGCCCACTCGGCCTCCTGCTGGAACGACAGCCCGGGGACGTCGGAGAGGCTCGCGCGGTAACCCTCGAAGATCGCCCGCTTCCGTGCGACAAACTCGTCCAGGCGCTGCAGCTGTGCGCAGCCGATCGCGGCCAGCGGGTTCGCGAGCCGGTAGTTGAAGCCGACCTCGCCGTGCACGTACTCGAGCGGATCGTCTTTTGCCTGTGTCGCGAGATAGCGCACGCGCTCGGCGAGCCCGGCGTTGTTGGTGACGACCATGCCGCCGCTGCCGCAGGTGACGATCTTGTTCCCGTTGAAGCTGAGGCAGGACACGTCGCCGGCCGTGCCGCCGGGTCGGTCCTTGTAGCGCGAGCCGAGCGACTCGGCGGCATCCTCGATCAGCGGCAACCCGTACTCGACCGCGAGCGCGCGGATCGGGTCGGCGTCGAACATGTGCCCGAGAATCCCGACCGGCAGCAACGCGCCGATTCGCCGGCCGGTGCGCCTGTTGACGAGCGCGCCGTTGCGGCGCTCGCACTCCTCGCGCAGGAACGTCGCAAGCTTGTCGACATCGATCTGCCAGTGCACCGGCTCGGCGTCGAAGAAGACCGGCCAAGCGCCGACGTAGCGGATCGCGAACGCCGGCGAGATGAAGCTGAGCGTCGACACGAGCACCTCATCATCCGGCTCGACCCCGGCGACGACGAGCGCGAGATGGAGCGCGGCCGTGCCGCTGCCGACCGCGACCGCATGCTGCACGTCGAGAAGCGCGCGGATCTCCTCCTCGAGCCGGTCGACGTATGGGCCGTAGGCGATCCAGCCCGTCCGGAGGCTGTCGTCGACGAGGTGTCGCTCTTCGTCGCCGATCTCGGGAACAGCAAGGCCGATCGTGCCCGCCGACGGCGGAGCGCCCGGGACGATCTCCCGCCTGCCGGGCTTCGCGTTGGCAGCCACGACCGCGAAGGCTAAATGTTCGTTTGATGGTGGCGGAGGAAGCCGAGTACCCGCCGTGCCCGGCAGACCCGCCGCGGCCCGCTTGAGCAGGACGCGGGTGAGCCACCGGTGGCTGCCCTGACGACGCGTGCTACCCGGCGCGCAGGCCGTAGATCCCGCACGAGTGGAGCGATGCCCCCGGCATGAATCGAACATGCGCACGCGGTTTAGGAAACCGCTGCTCTATCCACTGAGCTACGGGGGCGCGCGAATATCGTAGGGGCGCTACGGTTTGGCGGTCACGACGCCGGCCTGTGAGCACGAATTCGTGCCGAACTCGTAGGCATTCGGCGGCTGGCGCACGAGCTGCGTGGCGATGAAGCAGTTGCGCGGGTCGTTGCTGGGTGTGCCGAACGGGAGCGTGTCCCTGAGGTTGTCGCCCGGATAGAGCGCCCACACCTGCCACAGGAGCGCCGTCGCCTTCCCGAACGCGGACACCCGTACGCGGAAGCGCATTGTGTGCACATTCGGGTACGAGATTTGTGCGGGAACGTCGCGGTCGCCGCCCGAGCCGACGGTGAGGCCGTGCACCCGGCCGTTCACCTGCGGGTAGATCACGAGACCTGGGTGGCCCTGGTTTTCGCCGGCGTTGCGAATGGAGTCGAACGCCGTCACCGTGAACGTCACCCACGCGCCGCTGACGGTCGCCCCGGCAGACGCGAGGTCTGGCGCACTCCCGTCGCCGTGCGCGTCCTTGACCACGCAGATGCGGCAGCCGGGCTTGATGGCGCCGTTCCCCTGCACTGCGGTAATAGGCGGCTGGTGCGCGATCCGCTCGACAGCGCGGCCGGACTTCGAGCCTGAGGTCGCGACGGCCTCGAGCTGCACGTAACCGCCCTGCTTGAAGCTGAACACGGCCGGCGCGCTGCCGGTCACCGTCTTCGTCTGGTTGCCCGCCGAGATTCGCACGCGGGCTTTCGCCTTGGTGCCCGTCACGCGGACGTGAACCTTGAACGCCTGCGTCGTTACGGTCGCATTCGCCTTCGGCGAGATGAACGTGACCTTCAAGCCGCTCGCGCTCGTGCGCGTGGGAGGCTTGCCGCTCGGAGGTGGTGCGCTACCCGCACCTTGCACGAGTTCAGGCGCACTCGTCGCCGTCGCGGTTCCGTCATCAGCGGTCGCAGTCACAACGACGCGCACCGTCTGTCCGACTACGGCCGACAGTCTCGAGATCGACTCCGTCGTGTATGCCGGCAGCGTCATGCAGGCACCGCCGCTCGGATTGCACTCGTCCCATGCGTACGAGAACGTGATCGCTCCCGCGTCGGTCCACGTGCCCGGCGTTGCCGAGAGCGAGCCGTCCACGCGCGGAGTCCCGACGATCGTCGGCAGCGCGTTGTTCACGGGGCCGCTCTGCGGCCGCGCGGCGGCGGAGGCCGCCAGGACGAGCGCCGCAACCAGAGCCCCAAGTAGACGCAGAGAGCGCGTGGCCCGATCGTAAGGCGTTCGGGCCAAAAAGAGAAGGCGCCGCGCGGAGAGCCCGCGCGGCGCCCGAACTTCGTCTAGACGCCGAGCACCTTCTTGGCCTTCGCCACCGACGGCAGCGCGGCCTTCGTCTTCGCGAGCGGACGTGCGCGGATCGTCACCGACGCGGGCTTCGCGGAGATCGTGATCTCCTCGCCCGTGGCCGGGTTGCGGCCGGGGCGTGCCTTCGTGGCCGGCTTCACGCGGACGTTGAGCTGGACGAGGTTGCCGATCTTGACCTTCTCGGCGTTGCCGATCTCCTCGAGCACGATCTCCTCGAGTGCGGCGAGGGCGTCCTTCACCTGCGCACGAGTGAGGTCGGCGCGCTCGGCGATTTCGGCGGCTAGTTGGGTCTGGGTCAGAGCCAAAGGTTCTCCTTGCGATGCGTTGGGGTTGGCAGCGCGGAATTCAAGCGATTCCACCGGATGATGGGTCCGGCACCGGACCGTGGACAGGCAGACTCTCACGAAACCACTGAAGGAGAGAGATCGATGGCGCTGCAGATCGGCGATACGGCACCCGACTTCGAGGCGGAGACGACGGACGGCCCGATCCGCTTCCACGACTGGCTCGGCGACTCCTGGGGCGTGCTCTTCTCGCACCCCAAGGATTTCACGCCGGTCTGCACCACCGAGCTCGGCTACATGGCCGCGATCAAGCCGGAGTTCGACAAGCGCGGCGTCAAGATCATCGGCCTCTCCGTCGACCCCACCGACAAGCACGCCGAGTGGGTGAAGGACATCGAGGAGACGCAGGGCTCAGCGGTCAACTACCCGATCATCGGCGACAAGGACTTCGCGGTCGCGCAGGCGTACGGCATGCTCGGCGCCGACGTCTCCGGCGATCCGGCCGATCGCACCGCTGCCGACAACCAAGCAGTGCGCAACGTGTTCGTGGTCGGTCCCGACAAGAAGGTGAAGCTGATCCTCGTCTACCCGATGACGACCGGCCGCAACTTCGACGAAGTGCTGCGCGTCATCGACTCGCTCCAGCTGACGGCGACGCACAAGGTGTCGACTCCGGTGCAGTGGCAGCAGGGCGGCGACGTGATCATCTCCGGCTCGGTCTCGAACGACGAAGCGAAGGAGATCTACGGCTCGTGGGAAGAGCCGAAGCCGTACATCCGCATCGTCCCGCAGCCGAAGTAACAAAGCGGTGCCTGGCACTTTAGGTGCCAGGCACTCGTGGGCTTACACGGCGACCTGGACCTCGCCCGCCACGAGCACACGCTCGATCTCGACGTCGTCGGTGAGCACGACGACGTCGGCGGGCAGGCCGGGCGCGAGCCGGCCGGTCTCGGGTAGCCCGAGCACCGACGCCGGCACCGACGTCGCGGCGGCAACCGCCTCTTCGATCGGCACGCCGAGGCCGTGCAGGTTGCGCACCGCCTCGACCATCGTCAGCGTCGTGCCCGCAAGCACGCCGGCGGGGTTGCGCACCTCGCCGTCGTGGATGTCGACGTCGAAGTCGCCGAAGCTCCACGAGCCGTCGTCGCTGACACCAGTCGCGGTGATCGCGTCGGTGACGAGCGAGACGCGACCGGCTGCGGAACGCCACACGAGCTTCACCGTCTCGGGTGCGAGATGGATGCCGTCGATGATGACCTGCACGATCACGCCGTCACGCACGAGCGCTGCGCCGACGACGCCGGGGTCCCGGTGGCGGAACGGTCGCATCGCGTTGAAGAGATGCGTGACCGTGACTGCGCCGAGATCGAACGCGCGGTTCGCCTGCTCGGCCGTCGCGTCGGTGTGACCGAGCGACACGCGCACGCCGCGCGCAACGAGCGTGCGGATCAGCTCGTCGGCGCCGGGCAGCTCGGGCGCGAGCGTCATCAGCACAACCGGGCCGCCGTCGAGCAGCCGCTCGAGCAGCGCCGCATCGGGATCGCGCCGTGCGGCAGCCGTGTGCGTGCCCATGCGATTGGGTGACAGGAACGGCCCTTCGAGGTGCACGCCGAGCACGCGCGGATACGACCCGTTGACCGGGATCTCGCGCATCGCTGCGAGCAGCTGCTCCTCGGGGCTGGTGATCAGCGTCGGCAGGTACGCGGTAACGCCGGTCTCGAGCAGCGCCGAGCCGGCGCGCCGATAAGCGTCCGCGTCCGCGTCGAGGAAGTCGACGCCGCCGAAGCCGTTCACCTGAAGATCGACGAAGCCCGGCACGGCGATGCCGGAGCCGCCCCCAGGCGTTGCGAGCCCAACGCCTGCGATGCGACCGTCGGCCACTTCGACGTCACCGCGGACAAGCGCTCCATCCACGACAGCGCCTGCCACATTGAGTCTCATCGAGCCGGGCTTCATCGCGGAGGAGTGTACGGCGGCCGACCCGAGTTGGTCAATACCAGTTTTGCCGAACTCCGCTTGTTTTCGACCGGTGTGGTCTATACCATCTCGGGCCAGGCGATGGGCAAGATCCGGCTCGACCACGTAACCAAGCGCTTCGGCGACGTGGTCGCCGTGGACGACATCTCGCTCGAGATCGAGGACGGCGAGTTTCTCGTCCTGGTCGGTCCGTCGGGCTGCGGGAAGTCGACGCTGCTGCGGATGATCGCCGGGCTCGAGGAGATGAGCGACGGCACGATCGAGATCGGCGACCGTGACGTGAGCGACCTGGCGCCGCGCGACCGCGACGTCGCGATGGTGTTCCAAAGCTACGCGCTGTACCCGCACATGACTGTTCGCCAGAATCTCGGCTACGGCCTGCGCGCGCGGCGAACGCCGAAGCCCGAGGTCGCGCAGCGCGTGGAGCAGGTTGCCGAGCTACTCGGGCTCGAGAAGCTGCTCGACCGCCGGCCGTCGCAGCTGTCCGGCGGACAGCGCCAGCGCGTGGCCATGGGGCGCGCGATCGTGCGGCAGCCGCAGGCGTTCCTGCTCGACGAGCCGCTCTCGAACCTCGACGCGAAGCTTCGCGTCGGCATGCGCGCAAGCCTCGCGCAGCTGCATCGGCGGTTGCGCACCACGACCGTTTATGTCACGCACGACCAGACCGAGGCGATGACGCTTGGCGAGCGCGTCGCGGTTATGCGCGACGGGCACGTGCTGCAGGTGGACAAGCCGCAGGCGCTTTACGCGAGCCCGCGCAACCTCTTCATCGCGGCGTTCATCGGCTCGCCCGCGATGAACCTGGTCGACGCGACTGTGAGCGAGGGCACGGTGTCGTTCGGGCAGTTTCGGGTGCCGCTCGCGGGCCCGGCGACCGACGGGCACACCGTGCTCGGGATCCGCCCGGAAGCCTTCGAGGATGCGGCGTTCGCGCCCGGCCTCCCGACCGTCCGCGTGAAGGTCGAAGTGGTCGAAGAACTTGGCTCAGATGCTCATGTTTTCTTCCATGTGGACGCCCCGCCGATGACGGCGGAGATCCTGGAGGCGGCCGGTGACGACCTGCTGCCGGCCGACCGTGCGCTCTTCACGGCCCGTGTCGACGCCCGCACTGCAGCGCGCGTCGGCGGCGAGCTCGAGCTGGCAGTCGACCCCGCGCGGTTCCACTTCTTCGACGCAGCCACGGGCGAGCGCAACGGCGCTGACGCACGCGAGCTGGTCACCGCATGACCAAGCAGCGCGAGACGCGGGAGCGTGTGCTCGAGCTGATCGAGTCGCTGCAGCCGGGCGACGCGATCCCCTCCGAGCGCCAACTCAGCATCGACTTCGCCGTGTCGCGACTGACGGTGCGCGCCGCGCTCGACGATCTCGTGCGCGAGGGCTATCTCGTGCGCCGCCGCGGCGCCGGCACGTTCGTCAGCGAGCCGAAGGTCGCAAAGGGAATGACGATCGTCGCGTCGTTCAGCGACGACATGCGCGAGCGCGGCATGAGCCCCGGCAGCCGCACGCTCGACCTTTCAGTCGTTCCCGCCGGCGCTCGACTCGGCCGCATCCTGCATGTCTCCCCGTCCGAGCGGGTCGTCGCCGTCAAGCGCCTGCGCCTCGCCGACGAAGAGCCGATGGCGATCGAGCTGCTGCACGTCCGTGAGTCGCTCGCGCCTGGCCTCACGGCGGCCGACCTCGAGACGAACTCGTTCTACGACCTGCTCTCGAGCCGCTGGGGCGTCGAGATCGTGGGTGGCACCCAGACCTGCGAGCCGACGGTGACCAACGACGAAGAGTCGACAGCGCTGGGCGTCCCCCTGCATTCGCCGGCCCTGCTCTTCGAGCGGGTTACCCGCGCCACGACCGGCGACATCGTCGAATTCACCAGCTCCACCTACCGGGGCGACCGCTACCGGCTCGTCTCCGAGCTGGGAGCAGGTGGTTTGTCTGGTATTGACAACTTGGTGACCACTGTGCAAGCATCCGGTTTCAGTGGCAATTGGTCTTGACCAACTTGAGCGGCGCCGAACCCTTCGCGACCTCGCCACGACGCGAAGCGAGCAAACGGTCCGCCTGACTTTCGGAGGCTCCAGATGAAGGGTCGCAGTATCGTCGCGCTCTCCGTCGTCGCCGTTCTCGCCGCTGCGGTTCTGACCGCGTCGTCGGTCGCGTCGACGAAGAAGACGACAGCCAGCAGCATCACCGTCTGGCTGCAGGTCGACGCCCAGACCGGTTGGCCGGATCTGGTCGCGGCCGCAAATCAGCAGTTCCAGTCGGACCACCCCGGTACGACCGTCAACGTCCAGTACCAGAACTGGGGCGACCATCTCCAGAAGTTCGACGCCGCGCTTGCAGGCGGCGGCGGGCCGGACGTGATCGAGATGGGCAACACCGAGATGACGAAGTACATGGCGGCAGGTGCGTTCGCCGACCTGACACCGTCCAAGGGCACGTTCGCCAACTCGGCGAACTGGCTCGCGGGCCTCGCCAAGTCGGGCGTCTACAACGGCAAGACCTACGGCGTCCCCTACTACGCGGGCTCCAGGGTCGTCACCTACCGCAGCGACCTGTTCAAGAAGGCAGGGATCAAGAAGCTGCCGACGACGACCGCGCAGTACGCAACGGATGCCAGGACGCTGTTGGCGAAGAACGGCAAGAAGGGCTTCTCGCCCGTCTACATCGCCGGCACCGACTGGTACTTCGCGATGAGCTTCGTCTTCGACTACGGCGGCGGCATCGCGCAGCGGGTCAGCGGCAAGTGGAAGGGCCTGCTCGCCTCGCCGAAGTCGATCGCCGGCCTCAACGCGTACAAGAGCTTCTTTGCGGCGACATCGCGGGCGTCGAAGACGACCGACGAGACGCACCCGAACCCCTACGACGTGTATGCACAGGGGCAGGCCGCGTCGATGATCGGCCCGAGCTGGTTCAGCTGCTGTGTCGGCAAGAAGTACACGGCCTCGACCGCGCAGTTCGTCATGCCGGGTCACGTGAAGGGCAAGGCGATGCCGGGCTTCCTCGGCGGCTCCGACCTCGCCGTCCCGATCACGAGTGGCAACAAGGCGCTCGCGATCGACTGGATCAAGGACTTCACGAGCACGAGCTCCGAGAAGACCCTGCAGGCGAAGGGCAACATCCCGAACGCGACGAACCTGCTCGGTTCGAGCGTCAACGAGCGTGCGGCATCCCGCAGCTGGTTTGTCCCGACAGCGAAGCACTGGGTCGACGTCG
>DASUKC010000046.1:0-6121 GCA_036278975.1 Gaiellaceae bacterium | reverse complement strand
ACCTCGACGGCAACCTGCTGATCGCCGACGATCCCTGGCGCGGCGTCGGTTTCGTCGACGGCGTGCAGCTTCCCAGCGATGGTGCCGGGCTCGGAGTGACGCGTGGCTGATCGCCGCGTGCTTCTGCTGGTCGAAGGCAGCTCGGGCGATCCACACTTCGGTAAGACTGCGCGCGGCGTCATTCGCTACCGGGCGCAAGACGTCGTCGCGGTGCTCGACTCTCAGCGTCCCGGCGAAGCGTTCGAGGGGTTCGCGATAGTCGGCAACGTCGCCGACGCGCTGCGCTTCGAGCCAACTGTCGCGCTCGTTGGTGTCGCGACGCAGGGGGGACGCTTTCCGCCGGCGTGGCGCGAGCTCTTGAAGGAGTGCATCACGAGCGGGCTCGACGTTGAGAGCGGCCTGCACGAGTTCATCTCGGACGACCCGGAGCTCAGTGCCCTCGCGGCCACGCATGGAGTGACGCTGCGCGACCTGCGTAAGCCGCCGGCGGGGCTGAACGTGCCGACGGGCGCGAATCTCACACACGGTGCGCGCACGATTCTCACCGTCGGTTCTGATTGCGCGATCGGGAAAATGACGGTGTGCCTCGAGCTCGACCGCGAGGCGCGCTCGCGCGGCGTGCGCAGCGAGTTCGTGCCGACCGGACAGACGGGCATCGCCATCGCGGGGTGGGGGATCTCCGTCGACGCGGTCGTCGCGGACTTCATCGCCGGCGCGGCCGAACGGCTCGTGCTCGAAGGCGTGCAGCGCGGCGGTGACCTGTTGTTCGTCGAAGGGCAGGGTTCGGTTCTGCATCCCGCGTACTCGGGCGTGACGCTCGGCCTGATCCACGGCTCGGCACCGCACGCATACGTGCTCTGCCATCAGGCGGGCGAGACCGTCGTCGACGGGGACGAGCGCTTTCCGATTCCACCGCTCTCCGATCTAGTCGCACTGCACGAGCGACTGAGCCTGCTTGCGCGGCCGGCGCGGGTCGAGGCGATCGCGCTCAACACGCGACTGCTCGACGACGATGCAGCGCGCCGTGCAATCGACGAGGCGGAGGGCGAAACGGGCTTGCCTGCCGACGATCCGGTGCGCTTCGGCCCGGCGAAGCTCGTCACCGCTCTCCTCGGCTAGGACCCCGACGGCTCGAGGTTAGGCCCGGAGGCCCTGGCTTTCGGCTGTCGAACAGTGGAGTCTTGATCCTCGTGACGCGGCTTGCGGCATTGCTCGCCCTGGCGGGCGCGGTTCTGGCTGTCGCGGGCGGCGCGGCTGCCGGGCCGCTCACCTACGGCGTCTCCGACGATTGGCCGCTCTACCATCCATGCGGCGACGTTTTCTGGAAGTCGATGAGCGACGCCGGCCTGAGCGAGTTGCGCCTGACGGTGCAGTGGGACGGGACAAGGACCATCTCGCCGGCGGGTCTCCAGGCCGCCGCCGACTGTGCGCGTCTGCAAAACGTGACACCGGTGCTCGCGATCTTTCCGACGAGGCCCACGCTGATTGGCTCGAGCGACTCTGCGCAGAGTGCGTTCGCGTCGTTCGTTGCCCTCGTGGGACAGGCATTTCCGCAGGTGCGGAACTTCATCGTCGGCAACGAGCCGAATGTCAACCGGTTCTGGCAGCCGCAGTTCGTCGGTGGTCAGGATGCAGCTGCGCGCGACTACGAGCACACGCTTGCGAAGTCGTACGACGCGCTGAAGATGGTGCGGCCCGACTCGATCGTTTGGGGCCCGGCGATCTCGTCACGCGGTAACGACAACGCGACCGCGACGACGAATCCGAGTCATTCGCCCGTGCGCTTCATCACCGAGATGGGCGCCGTTTATCGCGCGTCCGGTCGCACGCGCCCGATCTTCGACGAGTACGACATGCATCCGTATCCGCCGACGGCGAACACGGATCCGTACACGAAGATGTCGCAATGGCCGAACGCCGGTGCGGCGAACCTCGACCGCATCAAGCAGGCGTTGTGGGACGGCTTCCACGGAACCGCGCAACCGGTGCCATCCGAGCAGTCGGGCGGGAAGCTCGCGCACTCCCGGCGGTATGCCGGCGGCGGCCTGCCGATCAACCTCGACGAGGTCGGCACGCAGACGCCGATCACCGGGCACGAAGCTGCCTACTCGGATCCGCCTGACAACGTGCCGCTCGCATCGTTGGCGGCACAAGCCGACTACTACACCAACCTGATGGAGCTCGCGGCCTGCGATCCGGATGTGAAGTCGCTGCTCTTCTTCCCGCTGCTCGACAACACCGAAATCCGCTCCGGCTTCCAGTCGGGCTTGCTCTTCGCCGACGGCGTCGGCAAGCCGGCGTACCTCGCGGTGAAGCGGAAGATCAGCTCGTCGCACGGCGCCTGCCAGGGCGGCATCCGCGGCATCGGGCGAACGTGGCAGCACACGACGCAGGTCGTCGGCGCCCTCGCGAAATTCGGTTCGGGCATCCGGCCGTCGGCGAGCGAGGACGTGACCTACAAGGCTGCGATCTTCCCAGCCTCAGGCTCGACGACGACGACCTTGTCGCGCGCCCTCGCCAGCGCGAAGCTCCGCGCGGACGCGACCACCGCGGGTTCATTCCGCGCCTACTACCACCCGGCTGTGACCTTCGGCGGCGCTGTGCTGCCGCCCGGAAAGTACGTCTATGCGATCCGGATGACCTCCCAGGTGAACCCGTCGCGGACGACGACGTTCGTCTCAAAGCCGTTCAGTGCCGGCTCGGGGGGCTCGTCGGCGACGGGCGGGACGGGCAAAGGTCAGGGCCACCAAGGCGGAAAGGGCCAAAACCAGGGCGGCGGCAAGGGCCACAGCCAGGGGCACAAGAACAAGAAGAAGTAGCCTTGACGACCGAACAGACGTTCGCTACTATGGCGAACACATGTTCGGCAGGCAAACACTCATCCGCATTGCCCTCCTGGTTGGCGTGGCTGTTCTCGCCTGGAGCGTGCTCGCCCGTAGCTCGTCCGCGCACGGCAACCGTGTCGTCGTGACCGTCCGCCCGTACCAAACGCTGTGGTCGATCGCGCAGCAGCACTACGGGGGCGACGTCCGGAACGCGATCTGGCGCATCGAGCAGGCGAACCACCTCTCAGGCGCAGACATCAGCGTCGGCCAGCGGCTGACCCTTCCGTAACCGGTACGCGCCGGCGCCTCGAGCGGCGCGGCTCGTTTGGGCTGCGACAATCGGCGGCGCATGGACCTCGACCTTGTCTTTCTCGGCACGTCCGGCAGCGCGCCGACGCCGAGCCGTTCGCCTGCGGCGCTGCTTGTCCGCCGTGGCGGCGATCGCCTGCTCTTCGACTGCGGCGAGGGGACACAGCGGCAGCTCATGCGCTCGCAGGTTGGCCTCCCAGAGCTCGGGGAGATCTTCCTCACACACTTCCATGCCGACCACTACCTCGGCCTCCCGGGGATGCTGAAGACGTTCTCGCTGCGTCAGCGCGAGACGAAGCTCACCGTGTACGGCCCGCCGGGCCTGAAGGAGCTGTTCAAGACCTTGGGGCGCGTGTTCGGGAAGCTGTCGTATCCACTCGAGGTCGTCGAACTGCGACCCGGCGAAGCTCTCGAGCGTGACGGCTACCGCGTGCTCGTGTTTCCCGTGCATCACGGCGTGAGCGCTGTCGGGTACGCGATTGCCGAAGAGCCCCGTCCCGGCTTCTTCGACGTCGACGCAGCGGATGCGCTCGGCGTGCCGCCCGGGCCCGCGCGGGGAGAGCTGCAACGCGGCGAGTCGATCACACTCGACGACGGGCGGGTTGTCACGCCCGATGCGGTGCTCGGCGAGGCGCGCGAGGGACGCCGCATCGTGATTGCCGGCGACACCGCGCCGATCGAAACGGTCACGGTGCTTGCCGAAGGCGCCGACGTGCTCGTGCACGAGGCGACGTTCACCGACGAGGAGCGCGACCGCGCCGCCGAGACGCTCCATTCGACGGCAAAGCAGGCGGCGGAGATCGCGCGCGACGCAGGCGTGCGCATGCTCGCGCTGACGCACGTCTCGCCGCGTTACTTCGGGCCTGAGCTGGCGCGCGAAGCGCGCGAGATCTTTCCCGGAACCGTCGTGCCGCGCGACTTCGACGTGATCGAGGTGCCATTCCCCGAACGCGGCGAGCCCCAGCTGGTCAAGGGAGGCGTCGCGCCGGAAGCGAGCGGAGCTACAGTCTCAGCGGGATGAGCGAGCGCGTTCAGGTGGCGGTCGCGGGGGACGTTTCCGAGGCCGAAGAGATGCAGGAGCTCCTGCGCGCTGCCGGTATCGAAGCGGAGTTGCAGGCCGGAGCCGACGACCCGCTGACCGTGTGGGTTCCCGAGTCCGAGCTCGAAGCGGCCCAGGAGGCGCTCGAGGCACTCACCGAGCCCGACGAAATTATCGGCGAACCGTGAGCCGGTGCCAGGCACGCTTGGTGCCTGGCACGTTTCTTGTGATCGGGGAACCGTGTGCCGCTGCCGGGCACGCTTGGTGCCTGGCACGTTTCTCGTGATCGGGGAACCGTGAGCCGGTGCCAGGCACACTTGGTGCCTGGCACGTTTCTGGTGGGTGATCCGTCCGACGTGATGCGCTAGGCTGGCGCCCGCAACACCCCCTTTAAGCCGGTCCAGAGAGGCCGGAAAGGAGTGTCATGTCGCACCATGCCGTGAAACCGGCGCCGAAGGTTCTTCTCGACGCCGACGCGATCGCCCGGACACTCAGCCGGGTCGCGCACGAGATCATCGAGAAGAACGACGACCTCGACAGCCTCGCGCTCGTCGGCATCCAGACGCGCGGCGTGCCTCTCGCGATGCGCCTGCGGCAAATGGTCGCGGAGCGCTCCGGCAGCGAGCTGCCGATCGGTCAGCTCGACATCACCTTTCACCGTGACGACGTACACGTTCGCTCGCAGCGCGCACCGCGCCGCGCGCAGCCGCTCGTCCGCGACACGCGCCTCGATTTCGACCTCGAAGGGCGCACCGTGATCCTCGTCGACGACGTCCTCTACACGGGCCGCACGATCCGCGCGGCGATCGATGCACTGCTCGAGTACGGGCGCCCGGCGCGCGTGCAGCTCGCGGTGCTCGCCGACCGCGGTCACCGAGAGCTCCCGATTCGCCCGGACTACGTCGGCAAGAACCTGCCGACCGCACGCGACGAGCGGGTTCAGGTGGAGCTCGTCGAGATCGACGAGGTCGACCAGGTGCTCCTGCTCGGCGAGCCTGAGGAGGGCGACGATGACTGACCTCCGCGTCGTCGGCGGCGACCTGATGCCGCCTCCGCGCCACCGCCGGCATCTGCTGTCGATCGAGGATCTCAATCGCGACGACGTCGAGCGGCTCCTCTCGACCGCGCACTCGTTCGCGCTCTCGCAGGCACGCGAGACGAAGAAGCTGCCGACGCTGCGCGGCAAGCTCGTGCTGAACATGTTCTACGAGTCGTCGACGCGTACCAGCTCGTCGTTCGAGCTCGCGGCAAAGCGGCTCTCGGCGGACACGATGACGGTGAAGTCGACCGGTTCGTCGGTCGACAAGGGCGAGTCGCTTCGCGACACCGCGCAAACGCTCGCCGCCTACGAGCCGGACGTGATCGTGATCCGCCATCCCGAGGCGGGCGCCGCGCAGTTCGTTTCCCGTGTCACCGAGGCGTGTGTTGTGAACGCCGGCGACGGCAAGCACCAACACCCGACGCAAGCGCTGCTGGACCTGTACACGATGCGCGAGGCAACCGGTCGACTCGAGGGGCTCAACGTCGCGATCGTCGGCGACGTGATGCACTCGCGCGTCGCACGGTCGCTCGTGCAGGCGCTTGAACTGGTCGGCGCACATGCGATGCTCGTCGGCCCGCCGCCGCTGCTCGTGCCTGAGCTCGCGCCGTGCACGCACGACATCAGCGCGATCGCAGACGCCGACGTGGTCTACGTCCTGCGCATGCAGCGCGAGCGCATGCTCGCCGGCGCGAATTTCGTCCCGTCGCTGCGCGAGTACACGGCGCGCTGGGGCGTCACGCCCGAGCGTCTGCGTCCCGGCCAGTGGGTGATGCACCCCGGCCCGATGAACCGCGGCGTCGAGATCGACCCGCGCATCGCAGACGCCGACGTGTCGCTCGTCGTCGACCAGGTTCGCTCAGGGCTCGTCGTGCGGATGGCGGTGCTCTATGACCTGCTGACGCTCGG
>DASUKC010000045.1:0-3096 GCA_036278975.1 Gaiellaceae bacterium | reverse complement strand
GAATGCGCAGTCGGCGAAGGGCGCCGCCGGGCTGCTGCAGGTGCTGCCGTCGACGGCGAAGGGCATGCAGCTCTCCGTCAGCAACCCGCAGGCGAACGTGCTCGCCGGCGCGACGTACCTCCGCCAGATGCTCGACCGGTTCGGCAGCACGCAGACCGCGCTCGCTGCGTACAACGCGGGCCCGGACGCTGTGCGTCTCGGAAACGTTCCCTCGGCGACGAACACCTACGTCGCCGACGTGATGAGCCGGTGGTCGGCGATTCAGAACTGCCGCTGAGCTACGCAAGCGGTTTCTCAGATTCGTTGCAGTTGCGTCACGCGCGTCCGCCTACGCTCGAATGTGGGTGGCGGGTGAAGCCGCAAGGTGCGGCGTCCGTTTGAGAGACGTGACGACCGGCGTGAGTCGGTTCCGGTTCGAGTCCGGCGCCCGCCGCCCCAAGAATTTTCTACAATCCTGTACGTCTCTCAAACGGACCCGAGGCATATGCCTCGGTTCACCACTTCGAAGCCCGCTTCGGCGGGCTTCGTCGTACCGGGGTAAAGTCGCGCCATGTCCAAGGCTCGCTTGCTGGTATTGGCGATCTGTGTGGTTTGCGCGCTCGCGCCTGCGGCGGCCACTGCCGCACCGACGCCGAAGCTCGCGCACCCGAACGCCACCGGTCGCGTGCTCGTCGTGAAGTTCTTCACGCTGCTGAAGCACAAGGACGCAGCCGGGCTGCGGACGTTCCTCGCGCCGAACTTCCAGATCCAGCGCGCGGACGGCAGCTCGTCCGGGAAGGCCGCATACATCGCGAAGCTCCCGACGATCTACTCGTTCACGATCACGCACGTCGCAGCGACGTACGCGAACGGCGCGCTCGTCGTTCGCTACCAGGCTGTTGCGACAGGGCTCGTGAACGGCAAGAAGTACACGCCGGGGGCGGCGCCGCGCCTGTCGGTGTTCACGTGGAACGGGAGCGCGTGGCAGCTCGCCGCGCACGCCAACTTCAATCCGCTGACCGGCTAACGCTCGAGCACGTATTCGACGCGCCGCCCGGCCGGCTTGTAGCCGAGCCGGTCGTTGATCGCGAGCATCGGTGCATTCGTCTCGTCGTTGATCGTCGAGACGTAAGTCACTCCGTTCGCTGCCGCCCAGCGCAGCGAAGCGAGTTTCGCCGCGAGGCCAAGTCCACGTCCGCGAAACTCGCGCAGCGTTCCGGTGAAGATCGTCACGGCGCGTCCGGTCTCGAGATCGGCGGCGAGCATCGAGATGGCGGCCGGTTCGCCGTCTGCGTACGCGACGAAGCTGCCTTCCGGCTGATACAGCGGCCGCTCGAGCACGAACTCGCGCCATTCGTCGAACGGCATGTGCGACGGGTTCGCCTGACCGGGAACATCGGGCGTCACCGTCTCGTCGATCTGCCACAGCACCATCGGGTCGACCTGTGAGCAGGGCCGTACCTCTGCGGCCGGTTCGTCGCGGATGGTGCGAGGATCGACAACCGCAATCCGTTCGGCGCGTTCCTCCGCGAAGCCGCGGGCGTGTGCGAACGCGACGGCCTGTGGCGTCTCGAAGAAGCCCGACATGATGCGGGTCGGTGCGAGCGAGTCGGCGTGCGCGATCGCGCGCTCGTAGAGGGCGGCGCCGATGCCGTGGCCTTGGTGCCGTTTGAGCACGGCGACGTTCATCGAGACGGGGCCGGTCATCCACCACGTCTTGAACGCCCACGACTCTCCGACCACCTCGCCATCGAGCTCGGCGACCCAGGCGCCGAGCTGCGCGCGGGCCGGCACGCTGGACTCACGGTGCAACCACGCTACGCGATTGATCGCCGTCCACGGCGTCTCCTCGCGCAGCAGCTCGACCAGCGCGTCGACATCCCGCTTCGAATCGGTCTCCCGGATCTGCATACTCGCCATGTGCGTGCAGCCATCTTGACGATCGGAAACGAGATCGTGGCGGGTGACGTCCCGAACTCGAACGCCTCGTGGATCGCGAAGCAGCTCGAGCCGCTCGGGGTGAAGGTCGTGCTGACCGCCGCGGTGCCGGACGTTGCGGAGCGGATCGTCGAGTTCGTGCGCAGAGAGGCCCCGCGTGTCGATCATCTCTTCGTGACGGGCGGGCTCGGCGGCACGCCCGACGACATCACGCGCCAAGCGCTTGCCGCGGCGTTCGAGGTCGAGCAGGAGCTGCAGCCCGAGCTCGCGGCAGATCTGCGCTCGCGCTTCACCGGCAACCCCGACTACGTGACGCCGTGGGCCGCGCTTCCGAAGGGCGCGCACCCGCTCGAGAATCCGCTCGGCGGCGCACCGGGCTTCCAGCTCGAGAACGTGTGGGTCTTCCCGGGACTGCCGCGCGAGATGGAGGCGATGTTCCTGCGCTACGCGGAGTCGTTCCGCACCGCAGCGCCGATCGAAGTGTGGCGCCGCCGCGAGCGCACGCGCGAGTCGCTGCTCGCGGACGCGCTCGTGCACGCGACCGACACATGGCCGGCCGTCAGCGTCGGCTCGTACCCGTACTTCACGGACGACGGGCCGGAGGTCGAGGTCGTCTTGAAGTCGTCCGATCCGGCTCAGTTCCAGGCGGCCGTGGCCTATATGGACAGCGAAATCGAGCGGGTGCTTCGCTAGCTACAGTCGGGAAGTGAGCGTTGCTCCCGAGTCGTACCTCGCCGATCTGAACCCCGCCCAGCGGCAGGCGGTGTTGACCACCGAGGGGCCGCTGCTCGTGATCGCCGGCGCCGGCTCCGGCAAGACGCGCGTCCTCACGCACCGCGTCGCGCATCTGCTCAGCGCGCACGGCGTGAAGCCGAACGAGATCCTCGCGATCACGTTCACGAACAAGGCGGCGGGGGAGATGCGCGAGCGCGTCGAGCGCATGATCGGGCCGTCGGCGCGCGCGATCTGGATCCTCACCTTTCACTCCGCGTGCGGCCGCATCCTGCGCCGCGAGGCGGAGCGGCTCGGCTACCGCTCGAACTTCACGATCTACGACCAGGCCGACCAGATCCGTGTCGTCAAGGATTGTCTGCAGGAGCTCGAGCGCGACCCGAAGCGCTTCGTCCCGCGCGGCATCCACACGCAGATCTCGAACGCGAAGAACCAGCTGATCGGCCC
>DASUKC010000044.1:0-22959 GCA_036278975.1 Gaiellaceae bacterium | reverse complement strand
CCAACCGTCGCCCTCGACCGACAGCCCGTCGAGGTGCGAAACCTCGCCCTCGCGGCCGTAGATCACCTCGAGCTCGTTCAGCTTCGCGGGCACGTCGGCGACCGGCGTGTTGATCTCGCCGGTGATGAAGTAGCGGTTGCGATACGGCGCGAGGATCTCGCTCAGCTTGCCGCGCTGCGCGACGAGCTCGCACATCAGCAAAAACGGGACAGTGCCCGTGTCGGCCTGCGAGAAGTCGCGGAAGTAGTAGTGCGCCGACACCTCGCCGCCGAACACCGCGTGCTCCTCGCGCATGCGCGCCTTGATGAACGCATGGCCGACGCGGTTGATCAGCGCGACGCCGCCGGCTTCCTCGATCGCCTCCGGCACCGCCCACGATGCGCGGACGTCGTAGATGATCTTGCCGCCGGGATTCTTCGCGAGGATCGATTGCGCGAACAGCGCGGTGATGAAGTCGCCGGGAACGAATTCGCCTGAATCGTCGACGAAGAAGCAGCGGTCGGCGTCGCCGTCGAACGCCACGCCGAAGTCCGCGCCCTCCTCACGCGTCTTGCGCACGATGAACTCGCGGTTCTCGGGCAGCAGCGGGTTCGGCTCATGATTCGGGAACGAGCCGTCGGGCTCGAAGTAGCAGCGCACGACGTCCAGCATCGGCAGCCGCTCGAGGACGGGCGGCAGCATGGTGCCGGCCATGCCGTTCGCCGCGTCGATGACGATGCGCAAAGGCTTCAGCGTGTCGACATCGACGAACGAGAGCACGCGCTCGACGAATCCGGGCCAGACGTCCTCCTCGCCAATCGTCCCGCGCGTCGTGTCACGCCACGATGCCGCGATCGCGCGATCGCGAACGTCGAGTAGGCCCGACTCGCCGCCGACGGGGAGCGCACCTTGGCGAACGATCTTCATACCCGTGTACTGCTTCGGGTTATGCGACGCGGTGACGGTGAGGCCACCGTCGAGGCCGAGCTCGCCGACCGCGAAATAGAGCATCTCCGTGCCGACCATCCCGATGTCGAGCACGTCGGCGCCGCCGTCGGCTGCCCCCTCGCGCGCCGCCTTGGCCATCGTCGGCGACGAGAGTCGCATGTCGTGGCCGACCGCCATGCGCTTCACGTCGAACTGCTCGACGTAGGCACGACCGATCGCATACGCGCCCTCTTCGTCGAGCTCGTCGCGATAGAGGCCGCGAATGTCGTACGCCTTGAAGGCCTTGGGATCGAGCGTCACGCGCCGAGTATGCCTTTGATCGCCTCGGTCGATTCGACGTCCGGCGACTCGGAGATCACCGTCGCCGGGCGGTCGAACTGGGCCAACGCGTCGCGCAGATGATCGGCGCGCAACGTTCCCTCGCCGTAGGAGAGATGCTTCGTCTCGTTGCGATTCGCGAACTGAATGTCTGAGAAGTGGATGTGAAACGGTGCGCCGTCTTCGAGCACCCCATCCGCCTTCGCGAGTCCGTCGACGAAAGGCTCGACACTTGTGAACGCGCCGTCGGAGGTGGCATGCATGTGCGCGAAGTCGATCACCGGGCGCACCCAAGGCACGCGCGACGCGATCGCGACCACGTCGTCGAGCGAGCCGAGCTCGCGCACGCGACCCATCACCTCGATGCCGAACGGAACCGCGCGTCCCTTTCCTTCGAGGCGTTCGCGCAACTCGCCGAGCTGCTCGACCACTGCGTCGATCGCGTCCTCGCGCGTGCGTCCGAGCAGGAAGCCGGGGTGGAACACGACAGGCGCTGCGCCCGCGGCGGCAGCGATGCCGGCGGAATGGTCGAGCATGCCGACCGCCATGTTGAGCTTTTTGCCACGTTCCGCATGGCCCATGAAGCCCGCGATCGGTGCGTGTACCGACAGCGCGATGTCGTTGGCGCGGCACAGCTCTCCGAACTCCGCTGCGAAGTCGTAGTCCATCCAGAAGCGGCCTTCGAAGTCGATCTCGCACGCGGAAAAACCACCCTCCAACAACGCGTCCACGGCAGCTTGTGGCGATTCGCGCGAGGGCACGCGCGCAGGCCCGAAGTGGAGTTTCCTGCCGTCCGACACCGCTCCTACCCTAGTTGTCATGTCCGAGAGCCCATCGCGTATCGATCTGCTCGAGCTGGATATCGATCTTCGGCTGACCGACCTGTGGCGTGAAGCCGCAGGCATCAGCGAGTGGTCGCTCGACGTTGTGGCCGCCTTCATGCGGGCTGCGTACGGCAAGGGGTACTGCGACGCGCTGACCGAAGAGAACCCCGGCTCGCTTTGTGCCGAGCATGGCTATCGCGTGCCTGCGCGCCAGCAGCATCCGACGCCTGCCGACGTTCAGTAACGCGCGTCTAGACTGTGGGCGTGGCTCGTTCGCCGGCCCGCTTGATCCTCGCTCTCGCCGTCGCTGCTGTGTTGGCGGTGTTCCTCATGTACACCGCATTTGCAGGCGCGTCGACGCCCGAGCTCATTCCGAGCCAGGTCACGCCGGCGAAAGCGGGGAAGCTTTCCGTCGTCGGCAAAGTCGTCGGACCGGTCACCGGCGACTCGCACTCGAACGGGGGCTTGCGCTTCGGGCTGAAGGACATCAACGCGAAGAGTCGCATCGTGCCGGTCGTGTACCGCGGCGACGCGCCGCCGCCGCTGTTCGCGGTCGGACGCAACGTCGTCGTCGGCGGGACGTACGGGAGCGGTCAGTTGCAAGGCTCGAGCATCCTCACGAAGTGCCCCTCGAAGTACACGGCATCGCCGCCGAAGGCTTAGAGCCGGCGCATGGCTGATCTCGGACGGGCAGCGCTTGTCGTCAGCCTCGGCCTGGCCGTGTATGCGCTCGTCGCCGGCGGCTACGCCGCACACTTCGGACGGCGCCGGCTTGCAGGCTCCGCGCGCAACGCGCTGATCGCGTGCTTCGGCACCACGCTCGTCGCCGCCGTCATCCTCGCATCCGCGCTCGTGCGGCACGACTTCTCGTTCGTGTACGTCGCGAGTCACACCAACCGCACGCTGCCGAAGATCTACGCGCTGACGGCGTTCTGGGGCGGGCAGGAGGGATCGCTGCTGCTGTGGTTGCTCGTGCTCACCGGCTACGGCGCGCTTGCGGTTGCACTGAACCGTCGGCTGCAGGACCTCATCGTGTGGGTTGTGCCGGTGATCGCCGGTATCGCGACGTTCTTCGCGTTCGTGCTCGTCGCCGTCGCGAGCCCGTTCGACACGCAGACTGCACCCGTCGACGGCGCGGGTCTGACGCCGAGCCTGCAGAACCCGTACATGGTCGCGCACCCGCCGATGCTGTACCTCGGTTACGTCGGCCTTGCGATCCCGTTTGCGTTTGCCGCCGGCGCGATGCTGTCTGGCCGCACCGACGAGCGGTGGATCGTTGCGACGCGCCGCTGGACGCTCGCCGCGTGGATGTTCCTCGGCTTCGGCCAGATCCTCGGCGCGCACTGGGCGTACGTCGAAGTGGGATGGGGCGGCTACTACGCATGGGATCCCGTCGAGAACGCCGCGCTCATGCCGTGGCTCGCGGCGACCGCGTTCCTGCACTCGGTGATGATCCAGGAGCGCAAAGGGATGCTGAAGGTCTGGAACATGGTGCTCGTCGCGCTGGCTTTCGAGTTATCGGTATTCGGCACGTTCCTCACGCGCAGCGGCGTCGTCAATTCGATCCACTCGTTCGCGAAGAGCCCGATCGGCGGCTGGTTCCTCGCGTTCGTCGTCATCTCGTCCCTCTTCTCGCTCGGGTTGATTCTCTGGCGGCTGCCGCTGCTGAAGGCGCGCACGAAGCTCGAATCTGCGATCTCGCGCGAGGCGGCGTTCCTCTACAACAACCTGTTGCTCGTCGCGCTCTGCTTAACCGTGCTGTGGGGCGTGTTGTTCCCCATCGTGACCCAACTGGTTACAGGCGAGACGCGCACGATGGGGCGGCCGTACTACGACTTCTTCCTGCGCGCCTTCGGGCTGCCGTTGTTGCTGTTGATGGGCATCGGGCCGCTGATCGCCTGGCGTAAGACAAGCGTGCGTGCGTTGTCCAAGACGCTTGTGTGGCCCCTCGTGACCTCGGTTGTCGCCGGCGTCGTGCTCGTACTGATCGGTGCAGGCACGTCGTCACCCGGCCTGATCGCGTACACGTTCTCGGCGTTCGTGCTCGGCACGATCGGCCTCGAGCTCGTCCGTGGTACGCGCGCGACCGGCTCGCTGTTCGTGTTGATCGCCCGTAATCGCCGCCGCTACGGCGGCTACGTCGTGCACGCCGCCATCGTCCTGCTCGCGATCGGCATCGCCGGCTCGAGCGCGTACGGCACGAATCGCGTGGTGAAGCTGCAGCCCGGCCAGTCCGCGTCGGTTGCCGGCTACACCCTCACGTACACGGGCATCGACCCGATCCGCAACGACCCGAACCGCACCGGCGAATACGCGGTGCTGAACGTGAACGGCCACTGGAAGGGAACGATGCGTAGCGGGTCGGTTACGTACACCGGCTTCCAGGAGACCGATCGCGACGTCGGCATCAAGACCGACTGGCTGCGCGCGGAGGACCTCTACGTGATCGCAGATTTCCAGAAGGGCTCGAACGTCGTGTTCTTCAACGTGCTCGTGAAACCGCTCGTGAACTTGATCTGGGTGGCCGCGATCATCTTCGTCATCGGCTCGCTGATTGCGCTCTGGCCGGACGCGCGCGAGCAGCGACGGCTCGCCACTCGCTTCGCACCGGCGCACGCGTGACGGTCGCGCTTGGTGCGGCGCTGGCGGTCCTCGCCGTACTTCTTGTTGCGCTGCCGTTCCTGCGCGAGCCGAAAACACGCGATGACCGGATCGATGCGCCGACTGACGCCGACCTGCGCACGGCCGCGCTGGTTGAAGAGCGCGACCGTGCGCTCGCCGCGCTGAAGGATCTCGAGTTCGACCATCGCACCGGCAAGATCACCGACGACGACTACCGAACGCTCGTCCCCCAGCTGCGGCAGGCCGCCGCTGCCGCGCTCAAGTCGCTACCAGCGGTACCAGCGGGCTCCGCCAGTCGACCCGCGGAGGAAGAACCCGATCAACCACAGCAGCGCGGCGACGATCGCCACCCAGATCAGGAACTTGACCACGGCGAAGCCGAGGACGAACAGCACGATCACGATCAGTAGGACCAGCAGTAATGCACCCATAGATCCCTTCTCCTTTGTCTCCGGGGAAGAACGCCGAAGAGGCGAAATCAGGTGCGGACCAAGCGGAGGTCAGGCAGGTTCCGCCAGCGCTCGTCCAGGTCGAACCCGTAACCGACGAAGAATTCGTCGGGGATCGTAAAGCCGACGTAGCGAATCGGCGTGTCTTCGACCAGTCGGCGGTAGGGGCGGTCGAAGAGCGTTACGGCGGTGAGTGACGCAGGGTTGCGCGGGGCGAGCGTGCGCGACAGGTAGTTCATCGTGAGACCGGTGTCGACGACCTCGTCGACGA
This sequence comes from Gaiellaceae bacterium, assembly GCA_036278975.1. Taxonomy (GTDB): domain Bacteria; phylum Actinomycetota; class Thermoleophilia; order Gaiellales; family Gaiellaceae; genus PALSA-600. The sequence goes on along the minus strand of DASUKC010000044.1, from coordinate 17,548 downwards.
GAAGGACGTGACGGTTCTCGATCTCGATGGTGAGGTCCTTGAGGAAGCGGATGCCTTCACCGACGTCGTCGTGCCCGTAGCCGGCGAGCTCGACGAAGTCGAGTGCGTGGTGGATCGGCAGCTCGCGCGAGAGGTCGCAGATGAACGGAATGCAGGCCTTGAGCGAGCCGACCAGGATTGGGTCGCGGCCCGCATAGTCGGCGGCGAGCTCAGCGCCTAGCTGCGCAACACGCGCCGCGAGCTCGTCGGCGTCGAGGAAAACCTCGCCGATTCGCTCGTCGTCCAGGCTCAGGATGCCTTCCGCAGGCCGTACCGAGAAGCGAGGCGCTCGAAGTCGCGCTCGTAGAACAGCTTGATCCGCACCTCGGGGTACAGCCTGCGCAATTTGCGCAGCTTGCGGTTCTTGCGGGTGACCAGTGCCTGCTTCATCACCGTCACCTCAAGATAAAGATCCTGCTCCGGCAGGTAAAAGTCCGGCGAGAACGCCTCGACGATCCGACCGTCGTCGTCGCGTTCGAGGACGAATGTGCGCGGCTCGTACATCCACGGCACGCCGTACCAGTCGAGGATCTTCGCGTACTCGAGCTCGGCGGGGTTGGCAAAACGCGGCGGTTCTGTCCCGCAATATGCCTGGAAATCCGGTGTTTCCGCCAGCACCTCGGCCAGGGTATCAGCGGCTTCGGATGCCGTAGACTCGGCCGCGTGAGGCCACAGACGATCGCGCATCTTTCTGATCTGCATTGTGGTGAGCCGCATTTCGTCCCGGATTTGCTTACCCGAGCGATTGCCGAGATCAACGAATTGAAACCCGATGTGGTTGTGTGCTCGGGGGATCTCACGACGTTCGGGTTCAAAGAGGAGTACGCAGAGGCACGCCGCTATCTCGACGCGATCGAATGCGACGCGCTCGTCGTCGTTCCCGGTAATCACGATTCGCGCAACGTCGGTTACGTGCATTTCGAGGAGCTGTTCGGCGAACGCAACTCGGTGCTACGCAAGAAAGGCATCACGGTCGTGGCGGTCGATTCGACGGAGCCGGATCTCGATCACGGACAGATCGGGCGCGGGCGGTACGGCTGGATCGAAGAGCAGTTCGCTGCGGGGCCGTCCGACCTGCGCGTCTTCGTGCTGCACCATCACCTGCTGCCGATCCCAGGCACCGGGCGCGAGCGGAACGTCGTGTACGACGCCGGTGATGCGATCGAGTGCCTGCAACGCGCCGGTGTGCAGCTCGTGCTCTCGGGACACAAGCACGTGCCGTACGCGTGGAAGCTCGAGAACCTGTTCGTCGTGAACACGGGAACGGTGTCGACGCTGCGCCTGCGCGGCAACACGCGTCCTTGTTACAACGTCGTCGAAGTGACCGGGACGCGTGCGGTCGTGTCGCGGCGCTATCCGTTCCACGGGCACGAGCGGATCATCGAGTTCGATCTCGTGACCGGCGAGTACGAGAAGTTCACGGGGGACATCGAACGTGAGGTCAGCGCGCGGCGTTGAGGGCTGTAGCGCTCGTTGACGGCGAGCATTACGCGCCCGTCGTGCGCGATGCGCTCGCGGCGTTGCCGTACGAGTGGGTTGGCGCGATCCTCGTCGGAGGCACGGAGAAGCTGCGACCCGGTGCGGACTATGGCGTGCCGCTGGTGGATGGCTTCGCGGGCGCGGAGGTGGTCGTCGACCTGAGTGACGAGCCGGTGCTCGGGCCGGCGGAGCGCTTTCGCTGGATCGCGCGGGCGCTGGCGGCGGGCCTGGCGTACGTCGGCGCTGACTTTCGCTTCGAGCCGCCGAGCTTCGAGCCGTTCGCGCTGCCGTCTCTGGCGGTGATCGGCACCGGGAAGCGCGTGGGGAAGACGGCGGTTGCGGTGCACGCGGCGCGGTTGCTCGCGCGCGACCGCTCCGTGGTCGCGGTGGCGATGGGGCGGGGTGGGCCGGCGGAACCCGAGCTGGTCGAGACGCCGCCGACGCTCGACGACTTGCTTGCTTTGTCGCGGGCGGGACGCCATGCCGCGTCGGATTACCTCGAGCTTGCGGTGTTCGCGGGCGTGCCTTCGATCGGTTGCCGTCGCGCGGGCGGTGGGCTCGCGGGGGCGGTGTTCACCTCGAACGTCTCCGACGGCGCGCGTCTCGCCGCGTCGCGTTCGCCCGATGCGGTGGTGTTCGACGGCTCGGGCGCCGCTCTGCCGCCGGTCGAGACGTCGGCGCGGGTGCTCGTGACCGGGTCGGCTGACGACGCGCTGTCGTATCTCAACCTGTACCGGCTGCTGATCTCCGACGCGGTTGTGTTGATGCACGCGCCGCCCCAGGACGCAGCGCGCTTGCGCGAGGTGGTCGACGTTCCGGTCGTGCGCTGCGAGCTTCGCCTCCGGACGACCGCGCCGACGGAGGGACGCGTTGCAGTGTTCAGAGCGAAAGAGCTCGCGAATCGGGCCGAGCTGCAGACGCTGCTCGACACAAGCGACGCCGACACCTATGTCGTCGAGCTCAAGGCGGCTGCCGTCGACGTCGTTGCCGAGTACGCGGCCGCCCAGGACAAGCAGGTCGTCCTCGCGACGAACGATGTCGTGCCTGTCGAGGGCGATCTCGACGCGACGATCCTCCGGCTCGTTCCGGCGAAAGTGCCGGCGTGAGCGAGCCGAGGCACGCAGAGCCGCTGCCGCTTGGCGGCGACGGATTGCCGTACTCGAAGGGGTTGATGGCGCGGGCGCTGATTGCCGTCGGGGTGAGCGCCGACCGCGCATACGAGCTGGCGCGCCGAGTCGAGCTCGACCTCGCCGAACGCGGAGTGCAGGCTGCGGACGAAGAGCGGCTCGAAGAGTTGGCGCGCGCGACGCTCGGCGACGACGAAGGCGCACGCGCGGCCGATCGTCTGCGACGCCTGCGGCGGCTGCAATCGCTCGACGTTCCGCTGATCGTGCTGATCGGCGGCGCGACCGGCACCGGCAAGTCGACCGTGGCCGCCGAGATCGCGCACCGCCTCGGCATCACGCGGCTCACGTCCACCGACTTCATCCGCCAGACGATGCGCGCGTTCTTCTCCAGCGAGTTCATGCCGGCGATCCATACGTCGAGCTTCGAAGCCGGCACCGTCGTCGAGCCGGACGCGACCGGCGACCCGACGCTCACCGGCTTCCTCGAACAGTCGCGGCAGGTCTGCGTCGGCGTCGACGCCGCGCTGCGCCGTGCGCTCACCGAAGGGTGGTCGATGGTGCTCGAAGGCGTCCATCTCGTACCCGGTTACGTTCCGGCCACCATCGACGGCGCCGTCGTCGTCCACGCGGTGATCAGCATCTCCGACGAAGATGTCCACCGCGTCCACTTTCACGTCCGCGACACCGCCACCGGCGGCCTGCGGCCGATGGACAAGTACCTCGACCGGCTCGCCGACATCCGCCGCATCCAAACCTTCCTCGTCTCGCGTGCATTTCGCGAAGGGGTGCCTGTGGTCGAGAATGCAAACGTGGAGCGCGCGATCGACGAAATGGTGAGCCTCGTGCTGGACGCAGCCGGATGAGCGAGCCCGGCCGCGCCTGCAACTGCGAGGCGTTCGCGCGCGTCACCGAGGCGGCCGCGCTCGGCGCCGCACGCTGGCTTGGCCGCGCCGACCAGGACGCCGCGCAGGAGGCGGCGTTCGGGGCCGCCCGCGCAGCGCTCGAGAGCCTGCCCGTCGACGGCCACATCGTGCTCGGCGGCCCCGACGGCGGCGACCAGCTCACGCCCGGAACGCAGATCGGGGTTGGCGGCGAATCGTTCGACCTGGCCGTCGATCCGCTCGAGGGCCGCGCGGTCGTCGCGCGTGGCGGCACGAACGCGATCTCGATGATCGCAGCCTCGCCGCGCGGCACGATGCCTTCGCTGCCGGACATGTACATGCGCAAGCTCGCCGTCGGCCCGACCGCGCGAGGGTGCATCTCCATCACAGGGCCCATCGGCGACAACGTGCATCGGATCGCCGAGGCGTTCGGGCGCCAGTCGGGCGACATCACGGCGATCGTGCTCGACCGGCCACGCCATCACGATCTCGTCGAAGAGATCCGCTCCGCCGGCGCGCGCATCAAGCTGATCCAGGACGGTGACGTGATCGCGTCGATCAGCGCCGCCGTGCGTGGCACGAACGACCATCTCGCCGTCGGCATCGGAGGAACACGCCAGGCGGTGCTCGCCGCGGCCGCGCTGCGCTGCCTCGGCGGCGAGCTCCAGGCTCAGCTCTGGCCGACGCGCCGCGCCGAGATCGAGAGCGCCCACGAGCACGGGATCGAGGACATCGACCGGGTCTTCACGATCGACGATCTCGCGCCGCAGGACGTGATCGTCGCGGCGACCGGCGTGTCGAACGGCGACCTCCTAACCGGCGTTCGCTACTTCGCCGACTCCGCGCGTACCCACTCGATCGTGATGTGCACGCGCTGCAACTGGGTTCGATTTGTCGACGGCATCCACTTCTTCGCGCAGGAGCGCCGCGGGGAAGTGCGGCTGAGCTAACCTCGTCACATGCCAACCAACGAAGAGGTCGTCGAAGCGCTCCGCCAGGTCGAGGATCCCGAGCTCGGCATGGACATCGTCGAGCTGGGGCTGTTCTACGAAGCCGAGATCGAGGGAGCGGACGTCAAAGTGACGTACTCGCTCACCTCGATGGGCTGTCCTGCAGGCCCGATGATCCAGGAAGACATCGACCGCGCGCTCGGCGAGATCCCAGGGGTCGGGAACGTGAGCAGCGAGCTGACGTTCGATCCTCCGTGGACGCCCGACCGCATGTCGGACGACGCGAAGTTCATCCTTGGCTTCGGTTAATCGTTCCTCGGTTTTGGTTAGTCGTTAGTAGCCGTACCTGTACGTGGTCGTCGGCGTTGTGGTTGTCGTCGGCGTGCTTGAGGTCGTGGTGGTCGTCGGAGGTGTCGCGAGCTTCACGGTGAACGCGGCGTGCCACGTGCCGACGTCCTTGAAGCCCTCGCCGTTCGTCTGCATCGCGGCGTGATCTCCGGAGAACGTGTACAGCAGGTGCCCGTGGAACGTCACCTGGCGCTTGTGGTTGTCGGAGCGCTTGACCGTGCCGAGCGCAGGTGCGCCCGTCGGCTTGGCGGTCCCCGGTAGGTAGAGCGGCGGCCAGAAGCTCAGGCACTTGCCCTTGCAGACGAGATGCGTCTTCTTCTCGACGCTGAGCCAGTAGAGCGTGCGACCCCGCGTGTTGACGAGGATCATCTTTCCGAGCTTTGCGTTCTTCGCCGTCGTCACCACATGCTTGGTGGGTGTGGAACCGACGGCTGTCGCAGCGACAACTCCCGCAACGAGCACTGCGATAACGATGGTGATCCCTTTGCGTCTCATGACAGCACTTACCGCAGACGCACGCGATCGGATTTAGTCGATGCGGAGCACGATCTTTCCGAGCTGCTTGCCGGCCTCGAGTCGCTCATGCGCCGCACGCGCCTCCGCCAGCGGGAAGACCTTGTCGACGGTCGGCTTTGCCTTTCCGGAGGCGATCAGCTCGTAGACGCCGAGGAAGTCGTCCGGTGTTCCCATCGTCGAGCCGAGGATGCTCAGCTGCTTCCACCAGACGCGATGGAGCGCTGCCGGCGGATTCGGCCCCGTCGTTGCGCCGCAAACGACGATGCGGCCCTCGGGGCGCGCCGCGTCGAGCGTGCGCTTCCAGGTCGCGTCGCCGACGTCGTCGACGACGATGTGTGCGCCGCCGCCCGTCACGTCCTTGACCGCGGCGACCACGTCGTCCGTTGCATGGTTCACGGTTGCGTCGGCGCCAAGCTCGCGCGCACGCGCAAGCTTCTCGTCGCTCGACGAGGTCACCACCGCGTGCGCGCCGAGCGCCTTCGCGATCGCAAGCGCCGCGGTTGCGACGCCGCCGCCGATACCCCAGATCAGCACCCACTCGCCCGGCTGCACGTGCGCGCGCGAGACGAGCATGCGATAGGCCGTCTCGAACACGAGCGGGAACGCCGCAGCTTCTTCGAACGACAGCCCGTCCGGAATGGGGTGGAGGTACGCGCGGGGGATGGCGATCAGCTCGGCATGCGTGCCGTCACGCGTCTCGCCGACGATGTGCATCGCGCCGTCCTCGAGGATGCCGGGATTGATGACGACCCGCTCGTCGGTGCCCGCGATCACGCCGGCGCCGTCGGCGCCGAGGATGCGCGGCTTCGGCACCGAGGGCATGCCTTTGCGGATCCAGACGTCGAGATGGTTGAGACTGGCGGCGCGGAGCTCGACCAACGCCTCGCCCTCCCGAGGCGCCGGATCGGGCGCGTCTTCGTAGCGCAGAACCTCGGGGCCGCCGTCTTCGTGGATCCTGATCGCTTTCATGGGCCACAATCCTTGCATGACGACGGCAGAGGTCCAGCGCCTGGGGGAGCGGCTCGGGCTCGACGCGGTTGGAATCACGCGTGCGGAGGCCTACGCCGAGACCGAGCGCCACATCCGCGACCGCCGCGAACGGGGCCTCTTCGCGGACATGCGCTTCACGATGGCGCAACCGGAGACGTCGTGCCACCCAGAGCGGCTGCTCGAGAACGCGCGCACCGTGATCTCGGTTGCGCTGTGTTACTGGGAGCCCGAAGCGCCGCTTCGCGCAGGCGAGGGACGCCTCGCGCGCTACACGTGGCGCGACAACTACGCCGCGTTGCGAGAGAAGCTCGACGCGCTCGGCTCAGCTCTCGGTGGCGAGTACCGCGTGCTTGTGGACGCGAATCAACACGTCGACCGCGAGGCGGCGGCGCGCAGCGGCGTCGGCTTCTACGGCAAGAACACGATGCTGATCACGCGCAGGCACGGCTCGTGGGTCGTGCTCGGCACGCTGGTCACCGACGTAGAGCTCGAGCCAACCGCGCCGCTCGACACCGACTGCGGCGAGTGCCGGCTGTGCATCGACGCGTGCCCGACCGGCGCGCTCGACGAGGCAGGCACGCTCGACGCCACCAAGTGCCTCTCCTACTGGACGCAGGCGCCCGCGCCGATCCCTGGCGAATACCGCGCGCATCTCGGCCGCCAGGTCTACGGCTGCGACATCTGCCAGGACGTCTGTCCGTGGAATCGTGGAGTCGAGAAGCGCCGCGGCGAGCTCGAACCGACAGACGCAGGTCACGTCGACTTACGCACCTGGCTCGAGCAGGACGGCGAGCAGCTCGTTGCCGAGTACGACCGTCTCTTCGTGCCGAAGAACGACGCGCGCTGGCTGCGCCGCAACGCACTCGTCGCGCTCGAGAACGAGGTCGCGTGATCCGCAACCGGCCGATCGAGTGGTGGATCGCGTGCGTGCGTGTCGTTGCCGTGCCGCTGATGCTGATTCAGGTCGCGCTGACGTCGAACTATCCGAACGGCGACAAGACGTACGCCTGGATTCTGCTCGCGGTGTTCGCGCTCGGCAGCGCGGCATTGCTCGCAGTCGTGCCGTCGGTCGAATCGCGTGTCTTCGGCTGGCTCGCGATGGGCTTCGACTTCGTCGTCGTCTCGGGCTACGTGATCCTGTTCGCGTTCGACTCCGGCGTCGCGGCGCGGCAGTTGCTGTATCTGCTCGTCGTCGAAGGGGCGGTGCGGCTCGGGACGAGCGGTGGTTTGGGTGTCGCCGTCGCGTCGGCGCCCATCGCACTGCTGGCCGAGTGGCGGCACAGCGACGTCGTCAGCGCTCCGTTTCGGCCGGGAGTTGTCGCCTTCCAGATCGGCGCCGAGCTCGTGATGGCGCTGATCGTGGGCTGGGTCGTTGCCCGTCTTGGTGAGGAGCGCGCGTTGGCCGAGCGCCGCGCGGTGGAGGCGGAGGGGCTGCGCGACCAGCTCGGGCGGCGCGCCGACCTGCTCGATGCGGCCAACCGCTGTGCCCGTGCGCTCAGCTCCTCGCTCGACCTCGAAGAGGCATTTGGGGAGTTCATCCGCCAGTTGCGGGGCCTCGTCCCGTTCGACCGCATGGCGATCGTGCTCGTCGAAGACGGCACGTCGCGCGTGATCGCAACCTCCGGCACGGCAGCCGAAGAGATCGGCCCACCCGGGTTCGTCGCTCCGCTCGAGCACAACCTGCTCGCGGATCTCGTCGAGAGCGGGCAGACGGCCTATCGCCGCGACATGGTGCCGCCGCAGTACGACGAAGAGACGTGGCTGGTGGACGAGATCGGCATCCGCTGTCGCGTGGTCGCACCGCTGCTGATCGGCGCGCGCGTGATCGGGATGATCTCGGTCGGTCGCCGCGACCCCGGCGCATTCGAGGATCACGACGTCGAGCTGATGTCGCTGCTCGGGCGGCTCGCCGCTTCCGCCGTGCAGAACATCCGCGCCTACGAGAGCGAGCGGCGCACGGTGGAGGAGCTGCGCCGGCTGTCCGCGCTGCGCGCCGACTTCGTGTCGCTTGTCTCGCATGAGCTGCGCAGCCCGATGGCGGCGGTCATCGGAGCCGCGCGCACGCTCGAGCAGAGGTGGCGCGAGCTCACGCCCGAGCAGCGCGAAGCGTTCCTGGCCTTGATCGGCGACGAGACGACGCGACTTGCCGCGCTGATCGGTGACGTGCTCGACACGTCGCGCATCGACGCCGGCACGTTCACCTACCGCTTCGGCGAAGTCGACCTCGTGGCGCTCGTCACCGACGCGGTGTCAACCGCATCGGTCGGTCAGGACGAGGTACCGATCACCGTCGACGCCGCATTCGGCGTGCCGCGCGTGCGCGGCGACGCGGATCGCATCCGCCAGGTCGTTGCGAACCTCATCGACAACGCGGTGAAGTACTCCGCTGCCGGCGAACCCGTCGACGTGAGAGTCGGGACGACGGACCACACGGTCACGGTCTCGGTCGCCGACCGCGGGCCCGGCATCGCAAACGAGGATCAGCGGCTGATCTTCGAGAAGTTCGGCCGGGTCGCAAGCGGCAGCTCAAAGCCGGGCACCGGGCTCGGCCTCTTTATTGCGCGCTCGATCGCCGAAGCGCACGGCGGGACGGTCGAGGTCTCGTCGTCGCTCGGCCGCGGCGCGACCTTCACGCTGAAGCTGCCGTTGACCTAAGCCCGCTGGCGCAGCGGCCGCAGCTCGGCGGCCAACTCGCGTGCGCGATGCGCGACGCGAGCACGAAGCTCCGGCGGGTCGAGGACGACCGCCTCGCCGCGGTACGACACGACCTCGCCGACGAGCCAGTCGGCGCTGCCAACCGCTCTCTCCGCGACTGCGGCGCCGTCGACGAGTGGGCGGGCGCCCTTCTCGACCTCCCAGCGCGCGACGGCCGGCGAGTACCAGATGCGCGCGGTCGTCGCGTGATGCAACTCAGAAGGGTCAAAGCCCTCGCGCGGCGTGAACGACTTGCGCAGCAGCTTTGCGTTGCGCATGCGGTCGAGGCGATACGAGCGCGGCTCGTCGCGGTCGATGTCCCAGGTGTGCACGTACCAGAACGGTAGCCGTCGCTCGATCGAATACGGCTCGATCGTGCGCGTCACGACTTCCTGCTCCTCGGGCTTCAAGTACTCGATCTCGACGACGCGGTGCTCGTCGATCGCGCGCGTGAGCGACCCGACGAGATCTTCCTCGTCGCCGATGTGCGGCTCGGGCGTCTGTGACAGCTCGAACTGGCCGAACGTCTCCTCGAGCTTGCGGCGGACGTTGGCGAGCGTGTCGTGCGCACCCGCGGAGATCATCGGCCCGACGAACTCGAGCGCGAGACGAATCGCGCGCGCCTCAAGCGGCGTCAGCCGGGGCGGGCGGCGGAATGTGTCGCCGAAGAGCTCCTTGTCGACGTGCACCTCGTCGCCGTGCAGCTCGGCGTAGACCGCGTAGCAGCCGCCGCCGAAGTTGACGAGGTTGAGCAGCGCGAGATGCTCTTCCAGCTGGTCGGCCGGGATCGAGAAGCGCTCGGAGAGCTCGTGTGCGGGAATCGTCGCCTCGCGCTCGTCACCGCACGCGGCAAGCAGGTTTGCGAGCAGCGCTTGCAGCACGCCGAAGCGCTCAGGCGCGACGGGGCCTGCCGCACGCTCGCCGGAGCCGTCGACCTCGACGCGCGGAATCTCGGCTGCCGGAGTCTGGGGCTGGCCTTCGTGCACGTGACGCGCAGCGCGCGCGCCTTCGACGACAAGCCGGCGCAGCTCACCCGGCTCGAGCGGATGGGCTCGTCCGTCCTGGCGCAGGATCCAGCGCGCAAGTAGCGGCAGCGATGCGTACTTCGTCTCGAACACGTCGCCGTCGACGCGGTTGCGCTCGCCGCCGTAGGCGCGCTCGATCCACCACGCGGTGTCGGGCGCAACCTCGACCTTCGCCTCGCCGATGATGTCGCCGAACTGCCAGTCTGTTCTTCCGCGATACGCCTCGATGTCGAACTCAGGCGGCAGGCGGAAGTCGCGTTCGCGGCGCGTCGCAAAGCGGATGTCGGAACGGATGCGCGACACGCGGAACGTGCGGATGTCGCCACGGTCGAGGTCGTTGCCGATCACGTACCACGACCCGTTCTCAGGCAGCAGCGCGTACGGGTTGAGGGTGCGCTCCTCTTCCTGGTCGCGATAGATCGACCAGTAGCGGAACTTCACCGTGCGCTGCTTCGAGATGGCGCCTTCGAGCTTGCCGAGGCGGCCTTGGATCTCCGGCGAATAGTCGGGATCGCGCACTTCCACGCGCACTGCCGTGCTCGTCGGTTGCGCGGCGAGGCTGCCGGCCGAGCGGCCGAGCGTCAGGTTTTGCAGCGCGAGCCGCAACGGCTCTGCGTACGCGAACCGCCCCTCGAGGAGATAGAAGCACGTCTGCAGCGCCGCCAGTTCCTCGTCGTCGAGCTCGAGCTCCGGCAGGAAGTAGCGTTCGGAGCGCAGCGTGTACAGCTCCTCGCCGGTGAACTCGTCGCGCTGGCTGTCGAGCGGCACACCAAGCGAAACCAACTCGGCGCGATCGGAATAGAAGCGACGCGCGAACGCTTCGTCGCTCATCTCCTGGTAGCCCTCGACGTTCGACTTGATGTCGCGCGCCGTCAACGGACGCCGCTCTGCCATCAAGAACGCAACGAGCGAGAGCTGACGAATCAGCTTGTCCGTGTCGTGGCTCACTGAGGACGCGAGCCTATCGCAGTAATGAAGCTACGCAGCGACGCGCCGCTCGAGATGCTGGTGCGACGGGCAGTAGTCGCGATCCGGCAGCGGAGTGCGCTGGCACGGCTTGCCCTTGCGCGTCGTCGCGCGGCAGCGTGCAACGCCGCCGTCGAATGCACCGGCTTCGATCTGCTCTTCGACGAACGACACTGCGGCGCCGACTCCCTCCGACACCGCCCACGCGACCTGCGCCTGCACGGTGATGGGGAAGAAGCGGCGAATGTCCTGGAAGAGGGCCTTGTCCGGCTTCGCGAAGTAATGCGGATCGGCCGCGAGCCGTTCCATCGTTCCCTCGCACGCGGACAGCAGATCGCGGCGGTACTCGAGCTGCGTCTGCGAGTCGACGTACGGGTCGATCAGATCCTTGATCGAGCGATAAATCGCTCGCGAGTACTGATACATGCAGTTCTGAATGTGCAGGATCTGTTCGTCCACTGGGCGTCTACCTTCCGTGTCTTCCAACCTAGCCGTAAGGCGTATTAAGCGGCGGTAAAACTCGGTCATCCCCGTACTCGTCCCGACTCTACACCGCGTCTTCCTATGTCACAAGCGTTGCCCTTGGCGACAACGACCTGCGTGCCGCCGCATCGACGAAATCGGGCGTTAATACCCGGTTCTAGATCTCTTTAACCCGCGACGAGGCGCGTGTACGCCGCGCCGAAGCCGGCGCCGCGGGCTTGGGGGAGTGCGTTGGAGGCATCGGCCTCCGATGCATAAACACCGCTGAAGACGACGAAATACCCGGGCTGGAGGCTCGGCCACTCGCTCGAGTCGAGGACGCCCACCTGCGGGAGATGCTTCTTGCGCGCCTGGGTCGCGGCCCCGTCGGCGACGTCTTCGCCGCCGCCGTGCGGGTACGAGCCGAGAACGATCGTCCAGCCGCTGCGTCCGGCCGGCCAGGTGCCTGCAGCCCCTTTCACCGAGGACGTCGTGAGCGGGGTCGCTGCGATCGCGGTGACCACGCGCGGGCGCTCACTTCGCCGATGGTGTGACACAGACGCTGCGACTGCTGCGCCTGCAGCCGCGACGGCGAGCAGCGCGAGCGGTAGCCAGATCCAATCTCCGGGGTACCACCCGAAGCGACGGATCCAGCGGCGGCGCAGCGCGGGTACACGGCCTGACGTGTCCGGCAACGGGCGGCCGCACTCGAGGCAGTAGCGCTGGTCGGGCTCGCGCACCGCGCCGCAGTGTGGGCACGTGCGATCGACGACATGAATCGCCGCGTCGCGCTCTTGAACTCTCACGGTTTGACGACGATCGTCGCTTCGGCATCCGTCTCGCCGAAGTTGCGTCCGCAGTTCGGGCAGAACTGTGCGCCGCGCAAACGCGGCGCGCCGCAGGTGCAGCGCGGGACGTTGTGGCGCACGTGCAGGAGCTCCTCGATCTCCGCCAGCCGGGCGTCGATGCCGACGATCACTGCGCAGCGATCGGCGAGCAGATCTTCGCGAAAGCCGCCGCGACGGTATTGCTCGACGACCAAGCCGCCGACATCCGCGACCGCATCAGCGCGCGCCCTCAGCAGCGCGCGCCGCTCGCGGCGCAGCACTCCGGCATGCGGACGCCGAGGGGTGATCCCGGCGGCGTTTCGCCGGCGCATCAGAGGTTGAGCACGACGAGACGCTCTTCGGTCATCTCGCGAATTGTCCACGCCGGGCCTTCACGCGTGTTGCCCGACGCTTTCACGCCGCCGTACGGCATCTGGTCGGCGCGGAAGGTCGGTGCTTCGTTGATCAGCACGCCGCCGAACTCGAGTCGCTGTGCGGCTGCGAGCGAGCTCTGGATGTCGCGCGTGAAAATTGCGGCCTGCAGGCCGTAGCGCGTTGCGTTCGCGCCCTCGATCGCCTCGTCGAGCGACGACACCTTGGTCAGCGTGACAACGGGGCCGAAGACTTCTTCGCACTGCACCTTGTCGTCGGGCGCAGGCGATGCGATCACGGTCGGGCGAATCAAACCGTCGGGGGTCGTGTCGCCACCGGTGAGCACTTCGCCCCGCGACTCGCGCACCCACTCGAGGACGCGGTCACGATCGTGCTCGCTGATCACGGGGCCGACGTCCGTGTCCTCGTCAGCAGGATCGCCGACCTTCAACTGCTCCACCTTCGCGACGAAAGCGGGGACGAACTCGTCCCACGCGTCGGCCAAGACGAAGATGCGTTGCACGGAGATGCAGCTCTGCCCGGCGAACGAGAACGAGTTTGCTGCGAGCTTGTCGGCAGCTCCGGGAGGCGCATCCGCGCAGACGATCGCGGGTGTGGCGTTGCCGAGCTCGAGCTTCACGCGCTTGCGGTGCGCGCGCTCTGCAAGCTTCCAGCCGACCTCGCCGGAACCGGTGAACGTGATCAGTTTCACGCGCTCGTCCTCCACCAGCACGTCGCCGATCTCCGCCGCCGAGCCCGCGACGATGGTCAGCCAGCCGTCCGGCAGTCCGGCTTCTTTCTCCAGCCCGGCGAGGAACTGCGCCGAGAGCGGCGTCGTCGACGCCGGCTTGAGCACGACCGGGCAGCCGGCCGCGAGCGCGGGCGCGATCTTGTGCGCGACGAGATTGAGCGGGAAGTTGAACGGCGCGATCGCGCCGATGACGCCGATCGGGAGGCGCAACGTGAACGCGAGCTTCCCCGCTCCCGCGGCAGACGCGTCCATCGGGATCATCTCGCCGGCGAGCTTGCGCGCCTCGACGGCCGCGAACGTGTACGTCGATGCGGCGCGCTGGGCCTCGACGCGCGCGGCCTTCATCGGCTTGCCGGCTTCTGCGGAGATCAGCCTCGCGGCTTCGTCGTGATGCTCGACCAGCAACGCGGAGACCCGGTCGAGAATCTGCGCGCGTTCGTAGGCGGGCAGGGGCTCCGCGAGCACGGCGGCGGCTGCATCGACGGCGCGGTGCGCCTCGTCACGGCCGCCCTTCGGGACGTTTCCGACGACGTCGCCCGAGTAGGGCGAGCGCACCTCCAGGAGAGAACCGGCTGCCATAGAGGAACTGTAATGCGAGACTTCCCACGTGCCGCGGCGTATCTGGGTTCCGCTGGTCTGGTGCGCCGCGTCGCTCGGCGTGGCGTTCGCCTTCGGCGTGCCGACGTCGCACGACCTGGTCTTCGTCTGGGTCGCCTCCGGGGTCGCGGCCTTCTGCGTCACCGACCTGCGCCGCCGCATCCCCAGCTTCGTCATGGACTGGCTGCCGTTCATGGCGATCCTCTTCGTCTACGACCGCCTGCGCGGCATCGCCGACGGCCTTGTTTTCCCGCAGCACACGCTCCCGCAGATCCATGTGGAGGCTGCGTTATTCGGAAAGCCCATTCCCACGGTCTGGCTGCAGCACCATCTCTGGCATGGCGGCGCGCACCTGCACTGGTGGGACTACGCGGTCTGGTTCATCTACCTGACCCATTTCTTCGCGACGCTCGCCATCGCCGGCGTGCTCTGGGCGAAGTTCCACGACCGCTTCGCGCGCTTCGCGACGATGGTCTGCGTGCTCGCGCTGACCGGCTTCGCGACGTACGTGCTCTACCCGGCGGTGCCCCCGTGGCTTGCGGCGCGTGAGGGACACATCGGCGAGGCGAATCGCATCATCGGCGTCGTCTGGCCGAAGGTGCCGCTCGCGCACTACGGCTCGCTGTTCGAGAAGGGCCAGACCTACGCGAACAACGTCGCCGCAATGCCGTCGCTGCACGGCGCGTACGCGCTGTTGATCGCGCTGTATCTCTGGCGCATGGTTCCGCGGTGGACGCGACCCTTGCTCGCGCTGTATCCCGTCGCGATGGGGTTCGCGCTCGTCTATACGGGTGAGCACTACGCCGTCGACGTGCTCGCCGGCTGGGTGTACGCGACGGTGACATTCCTCGTCGTGAATCGGTTCTTCGCGTGGCGCGACTCGCGTGTTCCGGCGTACGAGCCTGCGTACGTGGACTGATGGACGTTCGCCCGCTGCACTTCTGTGACGTCACTGTCGACGGCGATCTGTGGCCGGTGTTCGGCTGGGCGATCGACACGCCGGACGGAACAATCCTCGTCGACACCGGGATGATCGACTCGACGTCCGAGCTCGATGCGGAGTGGGGGCCCGTGCTGCGGGAGTGGCCGGACACCGGCGACGTCGTTGCGGTGATCAACACGCATCTGCATTTCGACCATTGCGGCGGCAATCGCCGCTTCGCGGGGACGCCGACGTATGTGCAGCGCTCCGAGCTCGAGGCAGCTGTCGCGCCTGACTACCTCGAGGAGTGGGTGCGTTTCGAGGGCGACTCGTACATCGCGCTCGACGGCGACGCCGAAATCGCGCCGGGCGTGTCGGTGCTGTTCACGCCTGGCCACTCGGTCGGCCATCAGGCAGTGCTCGTCGAGACGGGCGACGGCCTCGTCGTGTGCGGCGGCGACGTGACGTACTCGATGCGCGAGCTGATCGACGGTGCGACACCCTCCATCCGGCGCATCCATGACCTGAAGCCGCGCACTGTTTATCTCGCACACCACGAACGGCCGTGGCAGCCATGAAACGCGGGTTCCTCAGACGTAGCTGGCAAAGGAGGCCAGCCCGAGGGCCGAGGGCAGTACGAGTGGTACGAACGATGGCCCGAGGGCGCAGCATCCTGCCGCCAGCGGCGTCAGGCGGCGGCGGAGCCGGGCTTCGCCCGGCGGGAGCTGCCGCCGGTGAGGGACGCGCGTGAGCGCCTACATTGTCGATGCGGTGCGTTCGCCGATCGGGCGCAAGAACGGCACGCTCGCGACGATGCGCGGTGACGATCTTGCGGCGCACATCCTGAATGCGCTTGTTTCGCGCAACGACGTGGATCCACTGGCGATTGAGGACGTACAGATGGGCTGCGTCACCCAGATCGGCGAGCAGGGCTGGAACATCGGCCGCATGGCGGTGATGGCCGCAGGTTGGCCGGTCGAGGTGTGCGGCACCACCGTCGACCGCCAATGCGGCTCGTCGATGCAGACGAACTTCAACGCGGCGGCCGCGGTGATGGCGGGCCAGCTCGACCTCGTCGTTTCGGCGGGCGTCGAGACTATGTCGCGCGTCCCGATGGGCTCGAACGGCGGTGACGTGTCGAAGCTCGTCACCGATCGCTTCGACATCGTGCCGCAGGGCATCTCGGCGGAGCTGCTCGCAAAGGAATGGAAACTGTCGCGCGACGAGCTCGACCAGTACGCGCTCGATTCGCACCGGCGTGCTGCGGCGGCGACCGACGAGGGACGCTTCGAGCACGAGCTGATTCCAGCCGGTGGGTTGGAGCAGGACGAAGCGATTCGCCGCGACACGTCGTTGGAAGCACTGGCCGCGCTGAAGCCGGCGTTTAGCGAGGACGGTGTCGTGACCGCGGGAAACTCTTCGCAGATCGTCGACGGTGCTGCAGCGGTGCTGATCGCGAGCGAGCAGGCGTGCAACCGGCTCGGGCTCGAGCCGCGGGCACGCTTCGTGTCGTTCGGTCTCGCCGGCGTCGACCCGACACGCATGCTGCACGGCAACCCGCAGGCAATCGGCAAGGCGCTCGTGCGTGCCGGCATCGAGCTCGACGACATTTCGGTCTTCGAGGTGAACGAGGCGTTTGCGTCTGTCGTGTTGCAGACCGCTGCCGATCTCGACCTCGGCGAGCGCATGGAGGACGTCAACCCGAACGGCGGTGGCATCTCGCTCGGGCATCCGCTCGGCGCAACCGGCGCGCGCGTGACCGCGACACTGCTGGGCGAGCTCGACCGCCGAGAGGCGCGTTACGGTGTCGCGTCGATGTGCGTCGGGTTCGGCATGGCGATCGCGGGAGTGGTGGAGAGGCTATGAAGATTGGCGTTGTCGGTCTCGGTGCGATGGGCGCCGGCATCGCGCAGCTCGCCGTCGAAGCGGGGCTCGAGACGATCGGCCGCGAGCTCGAAGCTGCACGCGGCGAAGCTGCCCGCGATCGCATCGCGCACTTCCTCACGCGCAAGGTCGAGAAGGGGCAAATCGAGTCGTTCGACATCGGCCGCCTGTCGTTGACGACCGAGCTCGTCGACCTTGCAGACTGCGACGTCGTCATCGAAGCGGCGTTCGAGAACCTCGATGTGAAGCGCGAGCTGTTCCGCGAGCTCGAAGCAGTCGTTGGCGACGATGCCGTGATGGCGACGAACACCTCGGCGCTGTCGGTGACCGAGATCGCGTCGGTGCTCGAGCGGCCCGAGCGCGCGGTGGGGATGCACTTCTTCAACCCGGCGCCGCTGATGCCGCTGGTTGAGATCGTGCGCGCGGAGCGCACAAGCGACGCAACGTTCGAGACTGCGTTCGAGCTGGGCAAGACGCTCGGCAAGACACCGATCCGCTGCCACGACACGCCCGGCTTTGTCGTCAACCGCGTGCTGATCCCGCTGCTGAACGACTGCGTGCGCGTGCTCGACGAGGCGAGCGTGACGCCGGAGGATCTCGACGCGGGCATGAAGCACGGCGCGGGCTGGCCGATGGGTCCGTGCGCGTTGCTCGACCTTGTCGGTGTCGACGTGCACGTGCACGCGAGCGAAGCGCTGTACGCGAAGCTGCGCGAGCC